>NZ_JAUTYT010000007.1:0-323817 GCF_041946075.1 Flavobacterium sp. LAR06
AGTATCTCTGTAATTAATTGATTATCAAAGATTCTAAAAAACAGCTTGTGATAATTTACTTCTTCTGATTTTCTATCGAAACTTTTCTGAATTCTTTCAAAAGTTTTTCAATTTCCAAAGTGGATTTACGAGCTCTTGCTCCTGCAGCTTTAACTCCTTTTTCAATTAGTGAGTCTGATTCTGTTTTAAATGTTTCGATTTCTGCGTTGATTTTTGTTATTAGATCTTTCATAGTTCTGTTTTTTAAAATTACAGGACAAAAGTAAAAAGTTAAAAATTATATCCTACTATTATTTCTGTAAAGCAGTTAAATTTTTTCTTTTTTCAGCTTATTGATAAAGAATGAGGGGGAGAATCCCATTTTGGATAAAAAGGCTTTTTTAAAGCGTTCCGTGGTGCTGAAACCTGCTTCTTTTGCCAGTGCTTCATAAGTGTAATGCTTGAATTTGGATTCTGTCTGAAGCAGATTGATAATGTAATCGATACGAAGTCCATTTATATATTCATTAATGCCTTTAGTTCTGAAGTGCTCCAGTATATTGGAGACATACTTTGGATTGGTGTTAAAGGCTGAAGAAAGGCTGCTGAGATTCCAGTCTTTTTCAAGGAACTTTTTATCCTTTTCGAAATTTTCAAAATGTTTTAAAAGTAAAGCCATTGTTTCGGAATTTATATTTTTGATAGTAACTTTTTCTGCTGCTGCTTTTGGCTTATCTTTAGCGGTCTGTTGTTCTTCGATATGCAGCTGATAATTCTTTTTATATTTTGTTCTGATTTTTTGATAATGATAAGTAACGGCAAGAAGTACAATAAACAGCAGTAAAATAACCCCTGCAAATATCCAGCGGTAATACTCCTCCCAGTGCAGTTCTGCCGCCATTTTCTCATTATCCAGTGTAATTCTTTCCTTTTCCAGAAGAAGTTCTTTGGTGTCATACTGCTTATGGATTTTTGTGACTATATATTTATTGGTTTCAGTCAGCAGGGTGTCCGCTTTAAGCAGCTGGTCCATGTAGTAAAGCTGTTTATTGAAATCTTTTTTGCTTTTATAATAAGTGATCATTAACTCAAAAGCCTGTCTTAAATCCGGCCGCAATATTTTTTTCTCATTGAAAATTTTATCTACCTGCTGGAAATAAGTTACCGCTTTTTCTTTCTGATACAGCGACCAGTAGCTTTTACCTATGTAAAAGTATCCGACTTCCTCATTGGCAGGGTCATTATTTGCTTTAATGGCTTCAATTGAAGATTCAATATTTTTGATGGATGCTCCGTAATTCTTCTTAAAATATTCATTGATGCCTTGCGAGTGAATAAAGTAAGGGGTCATTTCTTCAATTTTTAGCCTTTTGCTTTCCGAGATTCCAAGAGCGTTTATTTCAGAGCACTGGCCGAAATTGCCAAGCTTGTTGTAACACAGTCCAAGGGAGTGAAGCGAATTCAGGTACGGCCTTGGGTACCCGTCTTTGTAATATGCGATGCACTCCTGCAGAAGTGAGACAGCCTCATCGTAAAATCCGATATAAAATTTAGTCTGGGCAATGCTGTATTTTACCTTATGAATCAAGTATTGATTGCTGGTTTTTGAGATATAGCTGTTTGCGGCAAGGTAATTATCCATTGCCTGATCCTGTATCCTCTGACTGTAGTACACAATTCCTTTGCTAAGGTAGGAGCTGCCGATCAGTTCATTGTCATTTGATTTTTTTGCCGCATAAATCATGCTGTCAGCATAAACAATGCGCAGTTTCACAGGAGACATATGCAGCAGGTTCTGATAGCCGTTTATAATTTCCTTCCAGTTCTGTTCTGATTTGGCTTTGTAAAGCAGGGCATGGGCATATACTGACGCCCGGATACTATCCTTTCTGAAATCATAAATTTTATCATCCAGGTATTCGTAATTCTTTTTCTTCAGTGAATCCGGTATCTTAAAATTGCTTTTCTGGGCAGATGCGGAATAGCAAAAAAAAAGGAGCAATAGTAAAAGTAGATTTTTTCTATTCATTGGTATGACATTAATGGAAGTTTAAACTGGGGATAACGCTGAACTTCTAATTTGAAATTGTATGAATTGTTTTACTTTAAATTAATATAAAAATAACATAAACGATTGGATAATAAAGGAATATTAAAGAAAAAAGCACTATGGATTTCTCGAAAATCCATAGTGTAATTGACGAAAATCCACTGATATAAGGTTGCGGGAGATTTTTAAGCAGAATAGTTTTGTCCTGAATTCAAAAGCAAAATGTCCGGCATGGTGCCGGATAAAAGTTCTGCTTATCCGGATGAAAGGAACGGGGAAGCTATTCCCATTCACCTTCAAACCATTTAAATCATGAAAACCATTTTATTATGCATTATCACTTCTGTTTTTTTTGTTTCCTGTTCTGCTGAAGAAGATTTTAGCACTGTTGCAAATTTATCTGCTCCGGGAGCTGTTAGGCCGGAACAGTATCCGGCTAATACCTTAAATCCCTTTGATGCCAGAGGGAAGGCAGTTTATGATGCGCTGCACTTGTATTATCAGGATCATCAGACACCAAATTCCGTTTCAGCGCTTTCCGGTCAGATCAGGCATATTTCTGCAAAGGTATTTAGAAGTGGGAGCCAGACAGGCAGGTTGATACCCTTTACCGATGAAATGGTGGAATCCATAATGGAGAATCCTGATGAAAACATGCTCCTGATTGTTCAGAATAGTGCCCTGCAGGTTTATGCAAAAAACAATTTGATCACCTTTCTGCAGCATCTTATCGTTAAGAGGCAGGAAGAATTCAGCGTAATTTATGATTACATTACGAATTATGAGCAAACAGTACTCAATGATGCTGTTTTTTCAGCTGAAGAACGGGAAACGATCCTTACCGTAGCTTCTATTTCAAGATATTCACTGTATTCTGCCGAGGAGCGAAAAGACAGGGACTGGGAGACAAATGTAGGAGGTAAATCTGTCAGATCTTTTTTTGAAAGCAATGAAATGCCGATTATTTCGATAATCGCTTTATTGTCCAAAGTTATTTAAGATTAAAACTAATGATAGCTTAAATGAAACTGCCCACTGTTTTATACGTGCTGCTACTATTTTTTAATCTGTTAAGTCTCGGCTTCATTACAGCTCTTTTTATCTTTGATGGAATCTATGACGCTATGATAATCGTGCATACCAGATTTACGTTCTATCTGCTGTATATTACAGTACTTCTTAATCTTTACGGACTGTTCTACATAGCCGTAAATAACCGGTTTGATGACTAACAGTAGCAGGTTCTTTTAAGCTGTCTTTCAATTACACGAATCTATGCTGAAAGATTTGATTAACAACGAGCTGAATAAGGTTCCTTTTTTAGGAGCTGCAGTTTACAGGGTCAAAAAGTATATTGCCAAGACTCCTGCGGATGAAAAGTTTGAGCTTCATTATCCCGCAGTGTTGCTGATGAAGTCCGGGAGATTTAAAATAACCACCGGAGAAATCGTTCTTGATCTGGAGCCTTATGATTTGATAATCCTGCCCGAAAAATTGGTCTGCAGGCAAATGGAAGCAGGAGATAAGCTGCAGTTTTTTTTAATTGTATTTTCTTCCGCTAGACAAGTGCACGGACTTAAATACAATAAAGAGAGTACCCTGTTTTACCTCTATGGGAATCAGCCTGTAAAAGTAAGTCTTGATTCCATTGATTATCTCGTACTGTCCTTAATCTGCAGGCTGATTTATGCTGAAGGGCAGAACAGGCCGGCAGGTGATTTTGAACTGGAACTGCAGCGATTAAGTTCTGATTTGCTGTTTTTTGAGCTCCGGTACATTTATTCCAGATATATTGCTTCGTCGGGTCTCCATGTATCAAAAGCGGAGTCGCTGGCAGCCCGGTTCTTAACTGTTTTATCCATTCATTGCCGAAAGCATCATAATGTCAAATTTTATGCCGGGACACTTTATGTTACTCCGGAATACCTGAACAGGGCGGTGAAGGAGGCTGTGGGAAAAACTGCCAAAAAGATGATAACCGAAGCAGTACTTGCTGAAGCGTTACAAATGCTGGAAGATTCTAATTACAGCATTGCTGAAATTGCTGAGGAGCTGGAGTTTAGTTCTTCCACCTCATTGGGCATCTTTTTTAAAAAATGGATGTCATGCACCCCGTCAGAATTTCGTTCGAATGCTGCCGATAAATTTAAGAGTCGTTAGTCTTAACTGTTAACTGCAATTAAACATGAAAATGATGAACAATAACTATCCTTTAGAATGGCTTGATACGCTGATACTGGTGCATTTTAATCCCGATAAAACAGATGTAAGCCAATTGTCAGAAGATGAACTGGCTGTTATTTCAGAATATGTTGTAAAAGAGTCGGGCCGGATCCAGGTCAGGATTAAAAACGAAATTTTCGATCTCAGACGGAAAAGGCAGATCCGCCTTCTGGTGCGAAAGTATCATTCCACGCTGATTTTTCTGCTCGATACGATAGTGGACAGCCATAAATGCTCTGCATTTCAGAAGCCTCTGTTAGCTGCCGCTGCTACGGCTGTAGTTAAATGCCTAGACGATCTGCTGTCCTTTTTAGAGAAACGGTTTTCCAATTATCTGAGTTTAGATGAGCGGGTGCCAATAACGTATCTGATGGTGTCCAGAAATGAACTGCAGCTGAAATTAAAAAGCCTTAAGAAGAGGAAGGCGGAGAATGAGGAAGTGCAGCAGGTTTTAAGTGTGGTGATTAAGGAGCTCGAATTAGCCCTTTCAATACAGGACCGAAACAGGATAACTTTCCGCCAGCTGCTGTATGAACGAACACTTTTAAATGAATTGGAGAGGGCACATATTATAGAAACGCATGGACTTTGCTCCATGCTCGACCATCTGCTTATAGGACTGAATTTCAACAGTGCTGCTTATATAGAGCTGCTGATCCAGCGTGTGGTCTCAAAAATTGAGACAACGGAGGAATTGTCAGAGAAACTGAACCTGCTTTCGTATTACGGCAAGGAATTCAATCAGGTTTATTCTGATGAGAAGCTTTTTTTTAAAGCAGGGACGCAGCATCTTAAAACAGTACTCGGCAACTGGTTTGTGCATGAAATACAGTATCTGGAAAGGCAGCTGGAACTTTCGGCTGTTTCCTCTAAAGGAACGGTTGCTCACGATAAAACGGATAATAAGGTGGAATGTGATCTTTCTGCAGATCAGATCGGCATTATTCTGCGGGCAGCCGATGAAGCGCGAGTGGTGAAATCCCGATCCATGAGCCTTGTTTTTCAAAGGATAGTACCTCATTTGTCCACGGCCTTTAAAAGAGATTTGTCCTATCAGTCTGTTAGGAGCAAGTCCTATAATGCTGAAGAGAATGATAAAAACATAGCCATTATGACCCTGGAGAAAATGATTAAAAAAATCAGGTCGTATTAAATTTTGAATTAGTACTGCATGCATTGAAACAAAATAAGCCAATTGCAGACTAATACATCATTGATGATTTTAAATTATGCACTTTTAATTGTTAACTTAAACTAAATACTATGATGACCTTAATCGCTATATTCCTGCCATCGCTGTCTTTTTTTCTGCGTGGAAAACTTCTGACAGCGCTGCTGTGTCTGATACTGCAAATTACGCTGATCGGTTGGATTCCGGCAGCAATCTGGGCTGTTATATCGCTTCAGAATTCCAGAGCGGACAGAAGGAATGCAAAACTTATTAAAGCAGTGAGATCAAAATAAAATAAGCTCATAAGCCATTGAGGCCCCTGAAAGCACTTTTGCTTTCAGGGGCTTTTTTTATATGCTTCTTTTTCGAGGTCCTTTGGCAGTTAAAAAGCTTATCAAATGCTTTAACTACGGGGTACAAAAGGGTACAGGGAAAGTTGTACTTGTAGCAGGGCTGTATCTGCTGTTTCTTTGCATTGTAATTAAATCATAATCCATTTATGATTTAGGCTTCGATGTTTAATCTTTAAAGAAATAGTTATGTTTTCAAATATTTCATGGAGCAGTTACCTCACTACAATGGCTCTTTTGGTTTTGGCATGGTACAGTTATCTTATTTTTAGATACTACCGGAAAAATGTCCGGGATCTTTTTAAAAAGAAGATTAACTCCTTGAATCGGGAAGAAGATTTTTCCTCAGGACCGTTTTCCGAATTCAAGGAATCTTTCAGTACACTGGAAGATGCGGAGGAATTGTATAATAAGATTTTAACAGTGCTTACTGAAAGTGATACTGGAGGATTATCCAAAGCTGCATTTAAAAATTACATCCGTTTTATCCTCTTGGAATATCCGTTTGTAAAGCAGTCAGCGCTTCGCGGGGAAATCAATTCACTTGCTGTTTTGGAGAGCGCCAAATACCCTGAATTGTCGTTGACCATTGTGGAGATGGACAGTTTGTGGGAAGAAGAGGATTGAAAATTCAGCGGAGGAATAATCCCTGTTCTCTCTGGTGCGGTATGGCTTTATGTGACAGGAAATAGAGTTGCAACAGCGATGTTCCTCCGTTTTTTAATTAGGTGATTTGAACTTTAAAATGATGTGTGATGAGAAAATGTAGATTGAAATTAAGGGTAGGGAAATTAAATGAAGAGAAGGTAATGTCCTATTGCATCCTTTTGCTGATGTTGCTGTATGAAATTAGAATATATGCGCAGGATGGTGTTGCCGGGATTAACGAGGCAAACCAAAAAGTCAGGAGTTATTTTGATGCAGGCACAGAACTTATGTATGCTGTTGGTGCTATACTGGGGCTTATCGGCGCAGTTAAAGTCTATCAGAAATGGAATGCGGGCGATCCGGATACCGGAAAGGTTGCAGCCGCCTGGTTCGGAAGCTGTGTATTTTTAGTAGTGGTTGCGACAGTAATTAAATCCTTCTTCGGGGTTTAAGCGCCAGATCTTATGAGTAACAGCGTTTACCAGATCAACAAAGGAATTAATCAGAGTATCGAATTCAAAGGCTTAAAAGCGCAGTACATCTGGTATTTGGGAGCAGGCGTGGTATTGCTTATGATCCTTTTTGCAGTTCTGTATATCATTGGTCTGCCATCCTTAATTTGTGTCGGCTTTATCAGCACAGCAGGCAGTTTTCTAGTTTTCAAGATTTACAGGATGAGCAATACCTATGGAGAGCATGGAATGATGAAAGCGCTGGCTAAAAAGCAGATTCCAAAATGCATAAAAGTGTACAGCAGGGCGATTTTTTGCAAAGATGTAGCTGTAGGACGTTAAAAATAAAAATGAGAGGGTGATGGAGAAGAGGATGGAGGATTTGTTGCCGATTATGGCAGTCGAGCATGACTGTATTTTATCAAAGCAGGGAGATGTAACGGTGGTATTCAAGGCTGAGCTGCCAGAGATTTTTACCTTATCGGACCAGGAGTATGAGTCCTTTCACCAGTCGTGGATAAAAGCAATAAAAGTATTTCCTAAATTCTGCGTATTTCACAAACAGGACTGGTTTTTAGAGAAGAAACACAGCGCTGATTTTACAAGAGATGACAGCAGTTTTTTGACAAGGAGCAGTGAGCGGTTTTTTAATGAAAGACCCTTTTTGGAGCATTCCTGTTATATCATGCTGACCAAGAAACCAGTGGGAAGAAAAAGTTCAAGTTCGCTTTTCTCCAATCTTCTAAGGCGTTCGATAGTACCGGAAGAAACTTTGAAAACAGAGCTGCTGCAGGATTTTATCGACGCTACAGGTCAGTTTAAAAGAATTATGGAAGACAGCGGTTTTGTAAAGCTTACCCGCTTGAAAAACGATGTGCTTAAAAGTGAAAGCAGAAAATTGGGGCTGATTGAAAAGTACTGCTTTTTATCAGAGCGAGAGGATTCATTTGTTTTTAAAGATATCAGGTTTGATGAAGGATTGGCGGTCGGTGATAAACATTGCCAGCTTTTCACACTAGGGGATGCGGCCGATCTCCCGGCGCTCTGCGGTTCGAGAATCAATTTTGACCGGTATTCTACTGATAAAACAAAATTCAGTGTTGGCTTTGCATCAACCCTTGGACAGCTTTTATCCTGCAACCATATCTACAACCAATATCTGTTTGTAGAAGATGCCCAAAAAACGATTCAAAAGCTGGAAAGTAAAAGATTAAGGCTTCAATCTTTATCGGCTTATAGTAGAGAGAATATGATTGCCAGGGATGCCACAAACGATTTTCTAAACGAGGCGATATCCCAACAGAGGCTTCCGGTTAAGGCACATTTTAATGTTCTGGCCTGGAGTACGGACAAAGAAGAACTCAAGGATATTAAAAACAAAGTATCCTCGGCCCTGGCTCAGATGGACGCGGCAGCCAAGCAGGAAACGGTCGGTGCCCCACAGATTTTCTGGGCAGGCATACCGGGAAATGCAGCGGACTTCCCGATGAATGATACTTTTGACACTTTCACCGAGCAGGCCGTGTGTTTTTTGAATATGGAAACCGGCTACAGGTCTTCACTCAGCCCTATGGGAATCAGGCTGGGAGACCGGCTGACCGGAAAGCCCGTTCATGTGGATATCAGTGATGAGCCTGTCAAAATGGGAATCTGCACGAACAGAAACAAGTTTATTCTGGGGCCATCGGGAAGTGGGAAATCCTTTTTTACCAATCATATGGTAAGAAGCTATTATGAGCAGGGAACCCATATTGTACTGGTGGATGTGGGTCACAGTTACAAGGGATTATGTGATATGGTTGGCGGCTATTATTTCACCTATGACGAAAAGAATCCAATCCGCTTTAATCCCTTTTATATTGGAGAAGGCGACAGTCTGGATACCGAAAAAAAAGAAAGCATTAAAACACTGCTTTTGGCATTATGGAAAAAGGATGATGAAACCTTTAACCGAAGCGAGTATGTTGCCCTGTCAAATGCTTTGCAGCTATACTTTGAAAAGGTTGAAGTCAATAAAGGCATTTTCCCCTGTTTTGACAGTTTTTACGATTTTCTGAAAGATGATTTTGTACCCATTCTGGAAAGTGATAAAGTAAAGGAAAAAGACTTTGACGTCAATAATTTTCTCTATGTCCTTCGACCGTATTACAAAGGTGGGGAGTTTGATTATCTGCTTAATGCCACAGAGAATCTCGAGCTTTTAAAAGAAAGGTTTATCGTATTTGAACTCGATAATATCAAGGATCATCCAATTTTATTTCCTGTGGTAACGATCATTATCATGGAGGTTTTTATCAGCAAGATGAGAAAGCTCAAAGGCATCCGTAAAATGATTCTTATCGAAGAAGCCTGGAAAGCAATTGCCAAAGAAGGAATGGCAGAATATATTAAGTATCTCTTCAAGACTGTACGTAAATTCTTTGGAGAGGCTATCGTAGTCACTCAGGAGGTAGAGGATATCATTTCCTCGCCAGTGGTCAAACAGGCCATTATCAATAACAGCGACTGTAAGATCCTTCTCGACCAGAGCAAGTACCAGAATAAGTTTGATCAGATACAGGAGCTGCTGGGGCTCACGGAAAAAGAAAAAGCATTGGTGCTGTCGGTAAATAAAGCCAATGATCCGGATAAGAAATATAAGGAAGTATTTATTTCACTGGGAGGAATGCTTTCAAAAGTGTATCGAACGGAAGTTTCACTGGAGGAATATTTGGTGCGCCCATAAGGGCATATAGCAAATGTGGTTTGGCAACCACTGGGCAAGTGTTTATAACGCCCATCAACAGCCGACTTATCCGAACGGGAAACCCGACGGGGAGTGTAGCATGTCGGAAAAGCCACAAGTCAACTAACTATTAAGTTGCGACTGAGTGGCAAGTTGAAAAGTTAGATATAAGGATGAAGTCTGGATTGATTGAACGATAGTCTGAACGGCCGGTTCTTGGGCTATGACGGAAAATAGTTATAAACGTCATACTGTGGTACTATACTAATGTGAGGTAGTAGTTATAGCATAAACAAACCACAGCGTAGCTGCAATAAGCAGAAAAAGGCGAACATCGCATCCGAGAATCTAACAAGCCAATAGTTGCTATATGTCTAAATGGGGATTGCCTAAGTCGAAATGCCACTGATGTGGCTATGGAGAAAAGCTCCTGAATATTCGATAAGGTAACGGAGCCTCCGTAGTAGTCTGAGCAAGGGAAAGCCTTGTACATGGCGAAGGGAGGCAGTCAATTTAGTTTAATACGGTTAATGGAAAATGTGAGAGACATTATGAGAAATCCAGAATTAGTATTGAACAGTCTAATAAAGCACAGCGGAGATTCGAGCTATAAATTCGAAAGGCTGTACAAAGTTCTGTTCAATGAAGAGATGTACTATGTAGCTTATCAGAAAATCTACAGCAAAGTAGGTAATATGACAAAAGGTGTCGATGGAAGAACTATCGATGGAATGAGTATATCCCGCATTGAAAGGCTGATTGAATCGATCAAAAATGAAAGCTATCAGCCAAACCCATCCAAAAGGATTTATATACCGAAGAAAAACGGTAAGAAACGTCCGCTTGGAATTCCCTCTTTCGATGATAAACTAGTACAAGAAGTTATCAGAATGATTTTGGAAGCTATATATGAGGGCTATTTTGAACATACTTCACATGGTTTTAGACCACAGAGAAGTTGCCATACGGCATTAATAAGTGTTCAGCAATCATTTACAGCTGTGCGATGGTTCATTGAAGGAGATATAAAAGGCTTCTTTGATAATATCAATCACGAAGTGTTGATTGGAATCCTTAAAAAACGTATCAATGATGACAGGTTTATCCGTTTAATTAGGAAGTTCCTAAATGCAGGGTATATCGAAGACTGGATGTATCACAAAACATTCAGTGGTACACCGCAAGGGGGAATTATAAGTCCAATCCTTGCCAACATCTACCTTGATAAACTTGATAAATATATTAAGGATTACATCAAAGAATTTGATAAAGGGGAAAGAACGACGGCAACACGCCAGTACAGACTATACGAACAGAGACGATACCGTTTGGCAAAGAAACTAGAATGTGAGACAGATGAAACTGTTAGAGCACAAATGATTGCGGACATTAAGGTACTACGACAAGAAAGAAACAAATATCCAGCCTATAATAAGATGGATAGCAGTTACAGAAAGTTGAAGTATGTGAGATATGCGGATGACTTTCTTATCGGGGTCATAGGTAGTAAAGAAGATTGTAAAAGGATTAAGGATGACATTAAGAACTTTCTTTTTGAAAAACTGAAACTTGAACTCTCGGATGAAAAAACCTTGGTAACCAATGCTAAGAAACCAGCTAAATTCTTAGGCTTTGATGTGTACGTGCGTAAATCCAATGAAACAAAGAGGGATAAGCACGGTAGAACAGTAAGATGCTTTGGAGACAAGATTGTACTCTATGTAACAGCAGAAGTGATGAAGAAAAAACTATTGAGCTATAATGCGGTAAAATTAGTTACACGGAAAGGCACAGAAGTTTGGGAACCACGCTCTCGATATTACATGAAGGACTTAGATGATTTAGAGATCATAAGTCAGGTAAATTCTGAAATCCGAGGCTTTTACAATTACTACGCAATCGCTAACAACAGTTCATATGTTCAGTCATTTTCTTACATCATGGAGTACAGTATGTACAAAACCTATGCACTGAAATATCAAACTTCGGTAAGTAAGGAAAAGACAAAAAAGTGTATCAATGGGGTGTTCTCTATTCCTTATAAAAACAGGAAAGGCGACATCATCTATAGACGCTTTTACAATGAAGGTTTCAAACGCCAGAAAATTGCTCGTGGAGCTTACGTGGATAATTTACCCATGACAGTTACCATTACAGGTGGAAGAAACAGCCTTATAGCAAGACTGCAAAACGAAAAATGCGAATTATGCGGTGCAAACGAGAAATTAGAAATGCACCATATAAGAAAGTTGAAAGACCTGAAAGGTAAAGAAGATTGGATGAAAAGAATGATTGCAAGGAAAAGAAAAACTTTGGCAGTCTGTTCAAAATGCCACTATAAGATACACGCAGGAAAGTTAGACTGAATAAATTGATGGAGAGCCGTATACCTGGAGACAGGTACGTACGGTTCGGGGGAGAGTTCTTGGAAACCTGCTATAGTTAATATAGCAAGGCGCCGGGTTCTTATCCTACGCCTACACGACCGAGGAAAGCGAGAAAGTTAAAATGAATGCCTATGCCCAAAAGTTTGGCGGGGACATCAAAAAAGGCATCGCCGCTATGGCGCGCGATATAAGGAACGGAAATTAATTTAACGGAATGAAAACAAAAGTAATTACCTGCATGATCTGTCTGCTGCTGCTCAACGCGCCGGCCAGGCCTGCGGAAAAAACCGCTGCACTGCCGATACTTGAAATTGTAAAAGCGGTTACCAAAAAAGTGATCAAAGCCATTGACCTTCGGATTCAGAAACTGCAGAATAAAACAATCTGGCTGCAGAATGCCCAGAAGAAGATTGAAAATGTGCTCTCGAAATTAAAACTGGATGAAATTTCGGATTGGACTAAGAAGCAAAAGGAACTTTATAAAGGCTATTATGAAGAACTGGCCAAAGTGAAATCCATTATCACCTATTATGAGCGGATAAAGGATATTACCAGGAAACAGACCAGACTGGTTGCCGAATATGAAAGAGCCTGGAACCTGTTCAGACAGGATACTCATTTCAAAGAAAATGAGATTCGGTATATGGAGCGCGTGTATTCCGGTATTTTGGAAGAGAGCGTAAAGAATATTGATCAGATATTTTTAATACTGGATTCGTTTTCCACACAGATGAGCGATCTGAAAAGACTTGAAATTATTAATGAAGCGGCAGATCAGATTGATGCCAATTACGATGACCTCACTCTTTTTAATCAGCAGAATGTAATGCTCAGTCTTCAAAGGGCCAAAACAGAAGCAGAAGTAAATCAGGTGAAACAATTTTACGGAATTCCATAATTGAATGAAAATAGCATGAAAAAACTAATTCTAATACTGCTGGGAGCGGTGGTTTTTCAGCAGGGAATGCAGGCTCAGGCCAAGCAGAGAAAGGAACTGCTTTTGCAGATTGCAGCACTTCAGGTTTATATTGATTATGCCAAAAAAGGGTATTCGGCTGTATCCAAGGGACTGAACTTTATAGGTGATGTAAAGAAAGGAGAAGTCAGTCTTCATAGTGATTATTTTGCATCGCTTTTGAAGATTAATCCAAAGGTCAGGAATTATTATAAAGCCGCTGAAATTGTTTCCATGCAGTTTAAAATAATGAAACTCTATAAAAGGACCTATAGTGATCTTAAGGCAGCTGATTTGTTTCATGGAAATGAACTGGATTATATAGAGCGCTCCTTTGAGAGACTGCTGGTGAACTGCAGTGATACTCTTGACCAGCTTTTAGTTTTGACTACCGATTCAAAACTGGAACTTAAAGATGACCAGAGGATCAGGCGTATTGATGAGCTGTATAAAACCATGCAGCAGGATTATAAATTCTGTCAGTCTTTCAGTAATGAAGCAAAGCTTTTGTCATTGTCAAAAGCTCATGAAAGAAATGATAGTGAACACACATCTTCAATTTACGGATTATAAATTAAAAAGCTATGAAAAAGTTATTGATTTTAATACTGTTAGTCTGTCTGGTATTTATTCCAAACAGGGCAAATGCACAGTCAGCCGAGATCCAGCAGCTCATCTTAAATATTGAGAAACTCTCCCAGTTTAAAAAGATTTTAAGCGATATGAAAAAGGGTTATGAACTGCTCTCGGGAGGCTATAAAGCAGTAAAAGATGTGTCAGAGGGAAATTTCAGCCTGCATAAAACTTTTCTGGATGCCCTTATGGAGGTGAGTCCTGTTGTGAAAAATTATAAAAGGGTAGGAGATATTATCAATTTTCAGCTACTGCTGATGAGGGAAAGTAAAAAAGGTTTAAGCCAGTTTGCAAAGAGCGGCAACTTCACTACTGAGGAAATCAGCTATTTTGAAAAAGTGTATGGAAATCTTCTGAGCCAGAGTTTAAGGAATCTGGATGAGCTCACTATGGTACTAACAGCTGATAAACTGCGGATGTCAGATGATGAAAGGCTCCAGGCAATTGATGATATTTACCTTCAGATGCAGGATAAGCTAGTGTTTCTCAGAAATTTTAATGCAACATCAAATGTACTGGCACTGCAGAGGGCTAAGGAAGCCGGGGACGTTTATGCTTCCAAAGAGCTTCAGGAATTAAAAAAATGAAGTGATGAACATTATTAAACCTTACATAACAATTGTTTTTACAATTGGGGGATTGCTGATGCCTTTTGCTATTCAGGCGCAGGGACTTGGTGATAATATGCAGAGCCTGCATTCTGTTTTGGACCAGCTTTATGATGAAATGATACCCTTATGCAGTAATCTTTTAGCAGTCGGACAGGGAATAGCCGGATTCGGGACTATCTGGTATATAGCTTCGCGAGTTTGGAGGCATAGTGCAAACGCAGAGCCGATTGATTTTTATCCGCTATTCAGGCCATTTGTAATTGGATTCTGTATAATGATTTTTCCTTCGGTACTGGCGTTTATTAATGGTATCATGAAACCGACCGTTACTGCCACTGCTGCTATGGTAACAGGATCGAACAATGCTGTAGCGGTGCTTTTGAAAGAGAAGGAAAAAGCGATCAGGGAAACGGATCCCTGGAAGATGTATGTAGGGGTGGCCGGAACAGGGGACCGGGATAAATGGTATAAGTACACCCATGATGAAGACCCGTCCAATGAAAGCATGCTGGCCGGAATCGGCAATGATGTCAAATTTGCCATGGAAAAAGCTTCGTATAACTTCCGAAATTCTGTTAAGGAGTGGATGAGCGAAGTGCTCAGGGTTTTATTCGAGGCGGCGGCCCTATGCATTGATACCCTCAGGACATTCCAACTTGTTGTGCTCTCCATTCTTGGGCCCCTTGTATTTGGAATAGCGGTTTTCGATGGTTTTCAGCACACGCTAACGGTATGGCTGGCAAGATATATCAATATTTATTTATGGCTTCCGGTAGCCAATATTTTTGGAAGTATTATCGGCAAAATTCAGGAACTGATGCTTAAACTGGACCTGTCGCAGGTGCAGTCTACAGGAGATACCTTTTTTAGCAGGACCGATATGGCTTATTTGATTTTCATGATTATCGGCATTATCGGCTATTTCACAGTGCCATCGGTTGCCAATTACATAGTACATGCCGCCGGAGGTGGCGCTTTAGGCCAGAAAGTTACCGGGCTGTTCAGTACTTCAACCAGTTCGGTTGTTTCCAAAGCATCAATGGGAGCCGGTATGGTACTGGATTCCATGGGAAATGCGGCAGGCCGGATGTCCCAGAGTATGTCGTCATCATCGGGAAGCGCTCCGTACTTTGAGGAGAAAGGAAATTATAGGAGCGATAAGCTTAAAGGAAATTCTAAATAAAATAAAAGACTTGCCCATGTTTACCAAAATGAAAAATATAGATACGGCATTCCGGTATGTAAGAGGGTTTACCTTGCTTGTCATTGTGGGATGTATTGTGGTGTGCTGCTATACACTTTATAAAAGCTTTGAATCGGTAACCTTAATGCAGGACAAGGTTTATATACTGGCAAATGGAAAGGCGCTCGAAGCTTACGCATCGGAAAGAAAAGATAATGTTCCGGTGGAGGCACGGGATCATGTAAAGACCTTTCACAAGTTTTTCTTTACCCTTGATCCGGACGATAAGGTTATTAAAACCAATGTCACCAAAGCGCTTTATCTTGCTGATGACAGTGCCAAACGAATTTACGATGACCTGAAAGAAAATGGATTCTATTCGGGGATTATTTCAGGGAATATCAGCCAGACCATTCAGGTTGACAGTATCGCAATCGATACCCGTGAATATCCCTACCGCTTTAAATGTTTTGCCAAACAGAACATTATACGAACAACCAGCATTTTGAAAAGAAACCTGATAACAGAAGGTAATCTTCGCAATGTATCGAGAAGCGACAATAATCCGCACGGTTTTCTAATCGAACGTTTTAATACCATTGAAAACAAAGATCTAACAGTGGAAAACAGGAAATAGACAGCCATGAAATCACTATTCAAAAAACAAGAAACGTCATTTACCTATCATAAGTATTTTCATTTTGCACAGGCTAAATGGGCTCAGAAAATGGATGTACTTCTAAATGGTCTTTCCAGAAGAAAGCTCATTTGCCTGTTGGTATTATTTACGATTTTCACAACAGCTTACTTTGTCTATAACATTTATGCGGCATTCTCAAAGAGTAACAATCTAACGGTTCAAAACACCACCGTAATTGCAAAAATTAAAATTAATAATTCGAAAAAATAAGGCCATGGAACATAAAACAATATCGCTTAAAGAGGCAAAAAAACGAAAAATGCTATTGGTTCTGCCGTTAATAACACTTCCTTTCATTACTATACTGTTTTACACTTTAGGAGGAGGACAAAAAGAAGCGATTGCAGATGCAGACAAAATTCGTAAGGGATTCAATTTTACGCTTCCAATTCCAAAATTTACACCAGATTCTGCGCTCGATAAAATGAGTTATTATGATCAGGCGGCCGTAGATTCTGTAAAATTTCAGGAACAGATAAAAAAAGATCCCAACTATTCCAATAAAAAAGTATTGGAAGAACCCTTTGGTGCATTTTCTGAAATTGATTTTCAGGCGCAGGAGCTGCCGAAAAAAAGAACGGGTTTTAATTCGACTTCGTTTCAGAGTACAAGTGAGAAAAAAGTTTACGAAAAACTAGAAGCCCTCCAAAAAACAATTAGTAAGCCCTCCGTGCCTGATCGTTATGGTCAGGATATGCGAGAATTTGAAAACTACGGTTCATCCAAAGGTGTATCGGACGAGATAAAGGACCTGGAACAGCTGATGAATACGATGGGCGAATCACAGGAGCCCGACCCGGAACTCCAACAGCTTGGGGGAATGCTTGAAAACATACTGGATATCCAGCATCCATCCCGTGTGCAGGAAAGACTCAAGGAGTCTTCAGCGAGTAAAAAAGGAAAAGTCTTCACCGTTAACCGTAGAAAAGAAGAAGATAATGTGACGTCACTTGGACAGGACAATACCGATCTGAGTTCTATAAGGAGCAACTCTTTTTATACTGTTGATGAGAATATAGAGCAGGAGGAGCACCAAAATTCAATTCAGGCTGTTATCCACCAGACCCAAACCATTGTCAACGGATCTGTGGTTAAGCTCCGACTGAGTAGTGATATATTTCTTCAGGGAATTGTGATTCCCAAAAATACATTTATATACGGAATGGCCTCCCTGAAAGGAGAAAGACTGGAGATTAAGATTGATAATATCCAGTATCGAAATTCAATTTTCCCGGTACAATTGACGGTGTATGATATGGACGGTATTGATGGAATTTATATTCCAGGAGCTATAAACCGGGATGTAGCTAAGGCTTCTGCAGACAGGTCTATTCAGGCCCTTGGACTTACAGGAGTTACGGACTCCTGGGGAGCGCAGGCGGCAGGAATGGGAATTGAAGCTGCAAAAAGCCTGATAAGTAAAAAAGTAAAACTCATTAAAGTGGTTGTTAAAGCCGGTTATCAGGTATTGCTTTTTGATGAGAAACAAAAGAATTTGAAAAATTAAAAAATTAAAAGATGAAAATTAGAAACTGGACTTTTATGTTATGCTGTCTTATGACAGTGTTATCGGGCTTTGCGCAGTTCGTAAATAAAGATGATGGTGTAAGTCAGGACGAATTTAAAAAGCTGCACATTGGATATTCGAAAACCACCAGTATCGTTTTTCCATATGCCATCAAAAGCATTGATAAGGGAAGCCCGGATGTTTTAATTCAGAAGGCCAAAGGGGTAGAGAATATTTTACTGGTCAAAGCGGCAAAGCAGAATTTTACCCAGACCAATCTCACAGTTGTAACAGCTGACTCGAGGTTATATGTATTTGTTCTGAGCTATGATGAATCATGCCCTGACTTAAATATTAAAGCTGATCATACGGCTGTAGTTAATGGGGATATTTTGTTTTCGCTTGATAACGAAAATCAGAAGAAAATAGAACAGTGCGCTTCCCTTGCATTATCCAAAAAGAAAAAGACCAGCGGTTTAAAGAAGTTAAAGTTTCAGATAAGTCTGGAGGTAAACGGTATTTTTATTCATCAGGATGTTCTGTATTTGAGGGTAGTGTTTGAAAATAAATCGAAAATCAACTACGATATAGATCAGCTTCGTTTTTTTATCAGAGACCAGAAAAAATCAAAACGCACTGCATCGCAGGAAATAGAAATAGAGCCTTTGTACCAAAGTTCATCAGCTGCTGTGATTCCTTATAAGTCTGAGGTAATAAAAGTGTATGCACTCGAGAAATTTACAATTCCCGAGCATAAGTATCTGACAATCCAGCTCATTGAAAAAAGCGGCGGGAGACATTTAGAGCTTGATGTTGATAATAAGCTGACTGATAAAGTATTTCCAATTGAAGAATTCAGCACTCTCAGCTTTAAACGTTAAAACATTATGATAATAAATATAGCTGATACTGAAATGTTGTTGTCGTTAGCTGAGGAAATGGCATCTTACGGATATCGCTGTATAGCATATCCTGTAAATATGCTAACCGATAGCGATACTATTCAGTTCTTTAAATCATCAATGGGAGCGGAGGATTATTGCCTTGTTGGAGCTAACGATGTAGATTATTTTAAAAGTATGCCAACAGATTCGCTTATAAATAACTTAAAGATAGTTATGAAAAGCGAAATTGATACCGCCACACTCTTGATCTTACCGCATTTGCCCGTTTGGAAAGGGATAAGAAGAAAATTTTAGAAAATAACTTAAATACAAACATTATGAATCAGAAAAATTTAGAGTTCTTAAAAGACCAGTTAAAATACACTGGCTTTGGAGAAACATTCGAACAGGACTTGAAGGAGAAAATGCTTAAAGGGGAGACAGAATTTACGCTAACGAAGGAAGGTGTCTATGGAGCAGATTCCATGACTGCAGTGTTGAATTTTAAAAAATCAGATCAGACCGATTTATATTTTTTTAATTCCTACCACGTGAACCTTAAAAAAGAAGATTCCAAAGACGCGCTGGAACAGACTTTTTATATCAATAACAACAGCAGCAGCATTACACTTAAGGAAGCTTACAATTTATTGGAAGGCCGCTCGGTAAATAAAGATTTAAAAACCAAAGAAGGAGAGGTCTATAACGCCTGGCTGAAAATTGATTTTAAAAATTCTGAAGAAAGTGGAAATTTTAAACTCGAGCAATATCATCAAAATTACGGATATGATTTGGAAGGGGTTCTCAGCAAATATGCAATCAAGGAACTTGGTAATGCTGATCATAAAGAAAACCTCTTAAGCTCACTAAAAAGAGGAAATCTACAATCTGTAACTATTAAAATTGACGGATCTGATAAGAAACATTTTATACAGGCTGAACCTCATTTTAAAACGATAAAAATGTATGACGAAAACATGCAGCGAGTAAACAGCCGTGAAACTAAAGAGCAAAAACAATCAGAGAGTGAAGGGAAATCAACCGCCAAAGAGTCCAGACAAAATCAGGATAATGCGAGCGAGGATATTTCATCGGAGAAGAACAAGACTAAAAGCAAAAGGAAGGCGAATTCGTTATGAGCTAAAAGAGAATTTAAATTGTAAAGATGGGGCCACAGATTAGAGTTAACAGAGTTGAAGCGGATTTGCGCGAATGGAAAGCAAGGGAAGAACATCTGGCAAAATTGTTTTCTGCAAGCCCAACGATTAACACCGCACTTCTTAAAGAAAGAATCAAATATTATGATTATCTCTTTTATAAATTTAAAGCTACAGTCAACATTGAGGAAAGGTTAATGCTGCAGATCCTTAAAAAAGAAAAAAAAGGTATGCTTGTAACGCTTTACCCCAATGTTGTACTCAGGCTCCTGAAGACTATTTCTAATTTGCTTTCAGGTATAACTCCTGAAAATAGTTCTTATGTCCAGCGGATATCAAATAATAACAGCTATTTAGATAGTAAACTAAAGCAGATAGGTTTTACCGATGTTTTTAAAAAAGTACAAGACTGTATACAAAATGGGGAATCAAAATTTTCGATTCCGGTTTCCTATTATATAAGTGAAAAAGAAAGAATTGAATATAGGCTTGATTTTAGTAATCAGGATGGCGGAAGATATCAATTTGACGGTTATAAGGCCACATTGAAAAATGATCGTAAGCCTAATGAAGAGCGAAGTTATTATTTTAAAACTAATGAAGAAAATAACTTTAGTCTGAAAGAGGTTTACAATTTGCTGGCTGGAAGATCCGTTAAGAGAGACGAAAAATGGTTTCAGTTTGATCTTAACGATAAAGACGTTGATGGAAATTATCGCTTGAAAGAATTCCAGGAAAGCTACGGCTATAGTATTGAAAAAGCTTTATCCCGGCTGCCATTAAAAATTTCGGACCCATCAGAACTTACTGCCATGATTAGTTCGCTCAAAGAGGGCGGTAGGGAGGAGGCAGCATTGCTAAAGGACCAAACGGAGCAAAAGATCTTTATTGAAGCTGATCCGCATCACAAATGTCTCATTGCTTATAGTGAAAGCCAAAAAAGAATTTCTCTAACAAATAGATTGGAGAAAAGTACAGAAAGGGGAAAGCCAGAGAAAAAAAATCATGTAGTACAGGAAAGCATTAAAAATAAAAGACATGTGAGAAGTAATAGTTTATAAGATTAAATGCTATGGAAAATTTAAAACCTCTATCTGATTTTTTTACTGCTATTGAAAATGATTTTCGGATAAGTACCACACATATCGCTATATATGCTGCCTTACTTCAATACCGTGCTGATAAGGGTTTTATTAACCCAATTCAAGTTTACAGACATGAAATAACGCCAAAAGCAAAAATATTATCTGCCTGTACTTATCATAAATGTATACGCGAATTAAGTGAATATGGATATATTACATATGAACCATCATTTAAAAAGACGCAGGCTAGTAAAATTTATTTTATGAGTTAGATAAAAAAGTATTAAATCGAAAAGCCCTTAATTGGGCTTTTTTTTGTTAGATCGATAAAGCAATGAAGAAGATAAAAAAGTTAAAAAAGAAAATTGTAGATGAAGATCATATAATTAAAGAAACTTTTGATGAAATTGATAAAGTAAGAGAACAGAAATTAGTAAATTTATTTATTAAAATAATTGTTTCAAGCACCTTAAAAGAGTTTTATGAAAAAGGCGATAAGATATCTGAGATTCAGTCAGATTGGGCAGAGTAACGGCTCGATCGAAAGACAGGAAATGTATACAGATCAATGGATAAAATCAAATGATATTGAATTAGTCGATACATTCATTGACAGAGGAAAAAGTGCTAAGACATTTGATCGTCCCGATTTTATTAAGCTTCAGGAGTTTATTTCAAAACATTATAAAAATGTTGATTATCTTCTGGTTGATCAACTGGATAGGTTTAGCCGCAACGCTGGAGAGGCTATGAGTCTGGTAAAAACTCTTCAAAATAAATATGGAATTCAGGTAGTTAGTGTTTCTGAAGGGATTATTTTTGATTATGATACCCCAGGAAGTTTTTTTAGAGCTGGTTTACAGCTTTTATTGGCTGAGGAGGATAATATTAATAGAAGTATAAAAATTAAAGGCGGACTTTATACTGCTCGTGCTAAAGAAGGTCGTTTTGTTCATAATTCACCGCCTTTTGGTTATAGAAAGGAGGGACTAGGAAAGCAGCGAAAACTTGTTGTTAATGAGAAGGAAGCTAAAATAGTGAATTTTATTTATGATGCTTATTTACGTGATGTACCAGCTACAATGATTAAACAAATGGCAGCAAAACTGGGTTTTAGTCGATTGGGAAATGACGCTATACACAGAGTATTAACTAATTCAGTTTATGCAGGTTTATTAAAAGTTGAGGCTTATAAAGAACATCCGGGAGGATTATTTCCCGGTATTCATGAACCAATTGTTGATATTAATGTATGGAAGATGGTTCAGAGCAAGATGATAAAACCGGATAAAGTTAGAACAATTATTGATGATCAAATGCCTCTTCGTGGTGTTTTAAAATGCCATTGTGGAAATTTACTGACAGGTGCGCCTTCTCGTGGTAAATCTGGAAACTATTTTTATTATTATAAATGTAAATGTCCAAAACATAATAATATAAGCGTTGTAAAATCGCATGAGCAATTTTTAAAAATTTGTGAATTAATGAGTCTATCTAAGAGGAACGTTGATCAAATTAGGGAAGGATGTGACCGTTCTGTAGCTGACGAATTAAAAAATAATAAGGAAAAAGCAGAACTAAAAAGACAGGAATTAGAAGATACAGAAAAAAAAATGTTTCTGTTAGAGGAGAAATGGATTAATAGCGAAATCAATAAGGACACTTATGATAGATGGTATGCCACATATAAATTTACAATTGAAAATAATAAGGAATCTATAAAAAGATTAAGCGGTAATTCATCTGAGGCTTTTAAAATCCTGCAAAAACATTTAGAAGTAATGACAGATGTTTCAAATCTGTACAACAGTGGAGATACCTTAGATAAACGAGAGTTTGTAAAATTGGTGTTCGACAGCAATTTGTACTATGAAAAAGGTATCTATCGAACACCTACAATGCATCATGTTTTTGCTGTTAATCACTTGGTAATGAGAAAGAAAGGTTTGCTTTTTTATGAAAAAAAACGGGATAATTTTTCAATTATCCCGTCGAGTGGAGTCGCCGGGAATCGAACCCGGGTCCAAACAAGCAACTAAAGAGCTTTCTACACGTTTATTTCCTGATTGGATTTTCGATGTTAAGCTAGGTCAGGAACAACCACTCAACACTTATCTTCTTAATTTCGATCTCCACCCGAAGCTCATGGAAATCTAGGTTTATTTTTACGGTTCCCCTAAACTGACCGCCACAAACCAAGGCTTTCAAGGAGAATCCAGCTTCCCTATCTTATAGGGACGTGGCTAATCTTACTATAATTCGGATTATGCAGCTAAAGCGTAGTTATTTTCGCCGTGTAAAATTGTAAGATCTTATATTTACGAGCAAGGTCTCAATGCTCGACGTGCTTACTTTCCAATTCGACTTGCTGTCAAAACCAGTCGACCCCAAAAATGAGTTTGCAAATTTATACTATTTGCGCTTAGATAAATAATAAATTTTACTTAAAAATTATATTATTCTTCATCCCTGAAATTAAAAGGGTAATCTCCAAATATTGGCGCCAGTTTACGAACCGCATAAGTGTTTCTGGTCATTTTATTGGATAAGGCAATAATCGTAACATTTTCTTTCCTTAAAGTAATGTAAGAGGAGGTGTTACCATGCCACCAGCCATTATGAAAATAGAAATTTTGTCCCGTTTCCCAATTGATCATTCGGATACCTAAACCATAATTTTTTGTCCCTTTTCTTTCGTTGCTATAACCCGTATATACTTCTTTTAATAAAGCAGGTTTCAAAAAGTCAGGTGAATTTCTTGCTCTGTCAAATTTTAAAAGATCGCGTACTGTCGAAAATATGTTTTTATCTCCGTAAACATTATCCAGGTAATCAAAACCAATTTCGGCACCATTTCCTTTATATGAAGGAACAATCGTTTTTCTTTCTTTATCATCGTCAAAAACATAGGTATGTGTCATGCCTAAAGGTTTGAAAATGATTTCAGACATGGCTTCTTTATATTGTAAGCCTGTAATTTTTTCGATGATAAGGGCAAGCATGGCATAATTGGTATTGCAATAGCCAAAACGTGTTCCTGTTTTGGATTCCAGTCCAATGTCTTTTGTGGCTAAAATATCTAAAATATCCTGATTGGTAAGCTGATTGTGTCTGTCCCAAACCGATTTGTCGTGATCTGTAAAATAGGCATAATTACGCATACCACTGCGATGCGTTAAAAGCATTCGAACCGTACAATCTTCGTATGGGAAAGTTTTTAAGATTGTATTTACTTTTTGATCTAATTGCAGTTTACCCGCATTGACTAATTTCAATACCGCCGTTGCAGTTAATACTTTACTGACAGAAGCAATTTGTACAGGTGTTTCTGCCGTTATTTTTGTGCCTTCATTTTTGTTGGCATATCCATTATATCTTTCAAAAATAATCTGACCATTGCGCGCAACAAGAAAGCTTCCGTTCATGCTGTTGTTTGGCCAGTTTTTATTGTAAAAATGATTTATTCTCCCTTTTACTGAATTTATATAGGCCTGTGAAATTCTTTTTTCAGGACCTAATGGCTTCATTCTTGGCATTGTATCTTCAACTGTTGAAGCGGTATCAACACTTGTTTTTTTATCTTTTCCGCATGAACTTAAAACTAAGATTAGAAAAAGTATTTGTGGTATATTTGTTTTTTTTAGGAGACTCATTTTCATCATTCTTTAAAAACAAATATATAGAATTCAATATTTATGTTTTCGGTTTTTGACTCTTTCAGAAATCTGATTTTAACATTGTTTTAACTTCTTTTTTTGTTAGTCGATTGTACATCAGCTATTAGCGTTATAAAAATGTTTAAAAAGAGAAAATAACAACAAAATTTTAACTACTTTTGTTATATTTGAAACAAATTGAATCTAAAAAGTTATATTAATATCTATTTTAATCTCGTATAAATGAAATTTGGAATTATAAAAGAAAGAAAATCCCCACCAGACAGACGGGTAGTGTTCTCGCCAAGTGAGCTTGCTAAATTAAAACAGCTTTATCATGAAGCCACTGTTGAAGTTGAAAGTTCTGATATTCGAATTTTTACTGATGTGCAATATAAAAGTATGGGCATAACAGTGACAGATGATGTATCTGATTGCGATGTTTTATTTGGAGTAAAAGAAGTTCCTGTGGAGAATTTGATTCCAAATAAGGCTTATTTCTTTTTTTCGCATACCATAAAAAAGCAGCCTTATAATAGAAAATTGTTGAAAGCAATTTTAGAAAAAAATATCGATTTATACGACCATGAAACTATTGTGGATGCTGAAAATCGTCGTTTGATTGGTTTTGGAAAATATGCCGGAATGGTTGGCGTTTACAACGGAATTCGCGCTTTCGGAATAAAATTTGAATTGTTCAAATTGCCTAAAGCAGAAACACTGGCTGGAAAAGAAGCTCTAATCGAGCAATTAAAACGTATTACTTTACCGCCTTTAAAATTTGTACTTACGGGAACTGGAAAGGTAGGAAGTGGCGCAAAAGAAATTTTGGATGCTATTAAAGTAAAAGAAATTACTGTCGATAATTATTTGACCAAAAATTATACGCAGTCGGTTTATGTGCAATTGGATGTTTTAGAATACAATAAACGAATAGACGGACAGGTTTTAGATTTCAATGATTTTACCTCACATCCTGAAGCATACGTTTCTGATTTTGAAAAATTCACGAAAGTATCTGACATATATTACGCAGGTCATTTTTATGACAATGCAGCACCAATGATTTTAACTCAGGAAATGTTGAATGCAAGTGATTGTAAATTGAGAGTTGTTGCTGATATTTCATGTGATGTTAAGGGGCCAATTGCCTGTACGTTGCGTTCTTCTACTATTGAAGAACCTATTTATGGTTATTTCCCATTAGAAAATAAAGAAGTTGATGTTTTTCATCCTGCTGCAATTGTAGTAATGGCGGTTGATAATCTGCCATGCGAAATTCCGAAAGATGCAAGTGAAGGTTTTGGAGAGCAATTTATGGAACATGTTATTCCGGCATTTTTTAACGGAGATAAAGACGGAATTCTACAAAGAGCCAAAATTACTGAAAAAGGAAAATTGACTCCAAGGTTTGCTTATTTGCAAGACTATGTCAATGGTTAATTATTAATGGTTAATTGTAAATTAATGATTTGATCTAATAAAAAGGGTTTTATAGAAGTCTAGACTTCTATAAAACCCTTTTTATTATTGAAACTAACATAATTGTTCGCTATTAAGAAGTGACTTTTCTTTAGTTGAAGTGACGCAAACCAAATCAATTAATAATTCACCATTCACCATTAACAATTAAATCAAACCATCTCTTCCGGTTTCACCCAGGCATCAAAATCTTCTGGAGTTACATAACCCAAACGAACTGCTTCCTCTTTAAGAGTTGTTCCGTTTTTATGAGCGGTTTGTGCTATTTCTGCGGCTTTATAATATCCGATTTTAGTGTTTAAAGCCGTAACTAACATTAAGGAGTTGTCTACTAATTCTTTGATACGTTTGTAGTTTGGCTCGATTCCCTGAGCGCAATGTTCGTCGAATGAGATACAAGCATCGCCCAATAATCTTGCTGACTGAAGGAAATTTGCCGCCATAACCGGTTTAAAAACATTCAATTCATAATGGCCCTGCATTCCGCCAATAGCAATTGCCATATCATTTCCGATAACCTGAGCACAAACCATGGTTAGGGCTTCACATTGCGTTGGATTTACTTTCCCTGGCATAATAGAAGAACCCGGTTCGTTTTCAGGAATATGGATTTCACCAATTCCGGATCGCGGTCCTGATGCCAGCATTCGAACATCATTGGCAATTTTATTTAAAGAAACAGCCAATTGTTTTAGAGCACCATGCGTTTCTACAATGGCGTCATGTGCTGCCAATGCTTCAAATTTATTCTCTGCCGTTACAAAAGGATGATTGGTGAATTTTGCAATATATTCGGCAACTTTTACATCGTAACCTTTTGGGGTATTTAAGCCCGTTCCGACAGCAGTTCCGCCTAATGCGATTTCTGATAAATGAGCTAAAGTATTTTTTAAGGCTTTTAAACCAAAAGACAATTGAGCGGCATATCCTGAAATTTCCTGACCTAAAGTTAAAGGTGTAGCATCCATAAGGTGCGTGCGGCCAATTTTTACAACATCCTTAAATTCGACTGCTTTTGCTGCTAAGGTTGCATGTAATTTCTCAACTCCCGGAATAGTTGTTTCAACAATGACTTTGTAAGCTGCAATATGCATTCCAGTAGGGAAAGTATCGTTTGAGGATTGTGATTTATTCACATCATCATTAGCTTTTATGAATTGTTCGCCTTCGCCAATTTCAAAACCTTTAAGAACCTGAGCGCGGTTGGCAATAACTTCATTTACGTTCATATTGCTTTGTGTACCTGAACCGGTTTGCCAGATTACAAGCGGAAATTGATCGTCTAATTTTCCTTCTAAGATTTCGTCGCAAACTACTGCAATAGCATCTCTTTTCTCTATAGGCAAAACTCCAAGATCGTAATTTGCATAAGCAGCCGCTTTTTTTAGATACGCAAAACCTTCAATGATTTCTGGTGGCATTGAGCCCGATGGTCCAATTTTGAAATTGTTTCGGGAACGTTCTGTTTGAGCGCCCCAATATTTATCAGCCGGGACTTGTACTTCGCCCATGGTGTCTTTTTCTATTCTGTATTTCATTATATAGGTGTATTTATTATTGTATGATTAAAAAATGAAAGATCTTTTGAAAATGAGTGCCCTAGCCCTGGTGGGAGGGAAAATCTTTTTGTGGTGGGGTTCACCACAAAAGATTGGAAGGACAGCAGTACCAGCTCCTGAAAATACTCATCTTCTTCTATTTGAGATTGTTCAACAAAAACGAGGTTTCTCATATCAAAAAATCCTTATTTAAAATGAGTTTAAATATACGGATAATTGTGTTTTTATAAAAATTGAGTTGGATTTTATTGCTAAGGAAAAATATAAAACTTACATTTGTCCTTACATTCAAAAATTCCGGAAAACATGTTTGAATTTTCACAGTACTTAGGCTTTTTACTTTTCTTGACCATACTAACTATAGGATTTTGGTTGATGTTTTTCTTAGTTGGTTTCGTATCTTATTGGGTTACGGGAGCAAGCTGGGAGATGTTCAAAGAGAAAAGAGCAAAAAAGAGACAAGAAGAGCAATCAATTTAATTTTAAATTGACTTCATAAAGAAAGGACCCGTTTATACGAGTCCTTTTTTTGTGAAAAAAATCCAATAAAAAAAATCCAAATTCCAATCAGTAATTTGATTAATTGGAATTTGGAATTTTTATTTTTGGAATTTAACTAAGTTTATCCAGGAAATTCTCCTCCACCATCACCTTCATTTCTAGGCTGTGCATTCTTTTCTCTGTCGCTTTTAGGTTTGTTGAAACGATAAGTAAACGATAAGTTGAATTGACGTTTACGGAATTGCATTTCACTGTATGAAGTTTGATAATCAAGATAAGTGTATGATTTCATGATTCTTGAGTTGAAAATATCGCTTATATTGAAAGCAATGGTTGCTTTGTCTTTTAAGACATCTTTACTGAAAGCGGTATTCAAACCAAACATGCCCAGATTTTTACCTTGTGCTGTTTTTTGCTCACCATTGTACATTCCGGTTAATTGCCAGTCGATTTTGTACGGCAATGTAATTTTAGAACTAATTCTTGCAAACCAAGAATTGGCCTGATTGTCAAGATTTTGTACTATAAGATCACCATTTGTATCTGTGTAACTGTTCTCTCCGGTTGTTTTTACATTATAAAGATTGAAGTTACTGTTTAATCTCCACCACTTAAAAGGAGTGTAATTCAGCGTAAATTCGAAACCAAATTTCTGTTCTTTTCCTAAATTAATGGGTGTACTTTTAATAACCGGAACACCATCAATATTTTCGCCTGGTGCGGGAGTTACGACCTCGCCATCAGGAGTTACAACTTCACCTGTAGGGAATCTCACGAAGCTAAAAACATCTTTTGTATCTTCAAAATAAGCTGATGTATTGAAAGTTACCTTATCCCATCTTTTTATAAATCCTATATCATATTTGTCAGTTAAGGAAGGATCTAAATCCGGATTTCCCTGAAAAATATTAACGTTGCTTGAATAGTTTACCGCCGGGTTCATGAAACGTCCTCTTGGTCTTGATAAACGTTTACTATAACTGGCAGTGAAATTGCTTTGATCTGAGATTTCATAACTAACAAAAGCACTTGGAAACAGATTGTTGTATTTTTTTGTATTGAAATCGTTAGTGTCTAACAAGTTAACCTGAATATTGGTATCTTCCCAACGTAAACCAAATAAATAAGAGAATTTGTTTACTTTAAATCCGTACGAAGTATAAAGTGCATTAATGTTTTCTTTGTACTCTAAGTTGTTTGATAAATTTGGAATTGCGCCATTTTCATCACGAACGTAATATTCATTATTTAAATCTCCAAAACTTCCTTTATATCCAGCTTCAAATTGACTTCCTTTACCTAAAGGCAAAACATAATCAGCTTGTAACTGAACTTGTTTCTGAACCTGATCGTTTAATGTATTATTAAAGTTGTCAGATCCTGTGATAAGGCTGTTGCTGTCGTCTGTGTTTCTTGAAATAGAGAAATCAGCAGTCAGTTTGTGTCCTTTATCATTAAAGTTCTTAATTAAATTTGAAGTAAACTCTACATTTTCGCTTCCTGTATCACCGTTATTTAGACGATAAGATGTACCTGTAAAATTACGATCTGCATCAAAATTTTGGTAATTGATGATGTCTTCATCTTCACCTGAATTTTTTTGATAGTTGATGGCATTGGTCCAGAAAGTGGTTGGTGTGATTGACCATTCTATTCCGGCTCTCCCATTAAAACCGTCTCTGGTTCTTTTTGTGTCACGATCTTCGTCTAAAAAACCTGTTGTAGCTCCGGTAGTTTTGTCGAAGTATTCAGAAGTAGTTC
Source organism: Flavobacterium sp. LAR06 (assembly GCF_041946075.1). Classification (NCBI taxonomy): domain Bacteria; kingdom Pseudomonadati; phylum Bacteroidota; class Flavobacteriia; order Flavobacteriales; family Flavobacteriaceae; genus Flavobacterium; species Flavobacterium sp. LAR06. The sequence goes on from NZ_JAUTYT010000007.1 coordinate 29,660, forward strand.
CACCACCACCTTCATTGGTTCTGTAATTATAACCTGCAGTAGTGAAGTAGTTTAATTTCTCTGTTTTGTAATTTAAATTAGCACTTAAACCATACGTTTCAGGAATTCCTGTTGAGGCAATAAAAGTTCCGTTGAAACCTTGGTTTTTACCTTTTTTAAGGATAATATTAATTAATCCTGATCCACCTTCAGCATCATATCGTGCTGATGGATTGGTAATAACTTCAACTTTATCAATCGCATCTGCAGGAAGCTGACGTAAAGCTTCTGCAACATTTATAGCATTTGATGGCCTTCCGTCAATTAAAATTCGGATATTATCACTTCCTCTCAAACTAACATTTCCTTCCGTGTCAACAGAAACTGACGGAACATTGTCTAAAACATCACTTACAGTTCCGCCTTTTACTATCATGTCCTGACCAACATTATAAACTTTTTTGTCTAGTTTAATTTCAACTGTTGATTTTTCGGAACGAACAACAACTTCACTCAATTGTGCTGCATCTTCTGATAAATTTACAACTCCTAAATTAGTATCGCCTGAAATGTTTTTTCCTTTAATTTCGTTTGATTTAAACGAAATAAATTCAACTTTTATATCATAAGTGCCAGGAGCAACAGCTACTTCAAATTCACCTTTTGGGTTGGTGATTCCTCCTGCAATAACTTTGGTGTCGTTTGGAGCCATGATCGAGATTGTAGCATACTCAAGTGGTTGTTTACTAACTTTTTCGAATACTTTTCCGCTAACTTTTACCTTGTTTTTACCTGTAGGCGGCTGCTGTGCATAGTTGTAAAAACTTGTCAAGAAAAGAACAAGTAATACAGCAAATTTGATTTTTTTCATTGTTATTTTTGGTTTCATTTACTCTTAGACCGCAAAAGTAGCTTTTGGTTTAATGAATGAAATCACAAAAAAATGTTAATATGACACTTTATATTCAATCTAAAAAAGAAGCGACCAAATCTAAATCTCTTCCAATAATCGCTTTTCCGTCTTTTATTACAATTGGACGCTCGATTAAAATTGGATTGTCAATCATTGATTGAATGATTTGGTCGTTGGTCAATGTTTTTCCCTTATAATTTTCAATCCAGATTTTTTCTTTAGTTCTGACTAATTGAAGTGGTTCAAGACCTAATTTTTCCAGTAAAACTTTTAAATCATCAAATGTTGGAGTCTCTGTTAAATAGGGAATGATTTCATATTCCTGGTTAGCCTGGTCCATAAAAGCAAGGCAGGTTCTTGATTTTCCACAACGTGGATTATGATAAATTTGTATCATTTTGTTATATTTAGGATGTTGTAAGAATAGTTAATGCAAAAAAAGGTATTTTAGCAACACCAAAAGTAAGATTTACTTATTAAATTGAATCCTCATTTTTAAATTTTAAAATATGTTTTTAGAACAGGGAATTAAACCACAAAACAAATTTTGGCTCTATCTAGTCGGATCCGTTTTAATTATTATTGCATCTTTTATAGGACAAATTCCTTTCTCTGCAGCACTTTTATATTCCAGTTTTGTAAACAAAAAAGCTTTCCCTACGGACAACGCTGGAGCTATGAGCATTTTTGATCCCAATCTTACTTTGTTTTTGATCATGATTTCTTTTGCTTTTGCTTTCGCAGGAATTTACCTTGTTGTGAAGTATTTGCATGATCAAACACTTTTGTCCGTAACGACATCACGTAAAAAGATAGATTGGAACCGTATTTTATTTTCATTTGTGTTATGGGCTGTATTTTCAGCTCTAAGTTTTTGGGCAATCTATATGAGATCTCCAGAGAATTTTGTCTGGAATTTTAAACTGCTGCCTTTCTTAATTTTAGTTGTAGTGGGTACAATATTTATTCCGATACAAACGAGTACTGAAGAATATGTTTTTAGAGGATATTTAATGCAGGGATTTGCTAATCTGGCTCAAAATAGATGGTTTCCGCTTCTGATGACTTCGCTGATTTTTGGATCAATGCATGTTTTTAATCCTGAAGTTGCAAAAATGGGTTATGTTATTATGATTTATTACATTGGAACCGGATTGTTTCTGGGAATCATCACGTTAATGGATGAAGGAATGGAACTGGCTTTAGGTTTTCATGCTGCTAATAATTTGGTTGGAGCTATATTAGTTACTTCAGATTGGTCAGTGTTTCAGACCTATTCTATCTTTAAAGATATGTCAGAGCCTTCAGCCGGACTGGATGTGATTCTGCCTATTTTTGTGGTTTACCCAATTTTGCTTTTTATTTTTGCCAAAAAGTATAAATGGAGTAATTGGAAAGAAAAATTAACAGGGAAAATTAGTATCTTAGAGACATCAAACTAAATACTTATGTTAGAATTAACACACAAGAACGTTCACAACCATTTTCGGATAAATGGATACCATTTAAATGCAGCTGATTTGTGCCGGGTGGCTTATGATTATATAAAAGAAGGTGATGTAAATGAACAGGCTATAGGCGAATTTTTACTGGATTGGTTCGATAATAAAGACTATATCGAAATGAGAACTTCGGGGACAACCGGACTTCCTAAGACTGTAAAATTAGAGAAACAAGCTATGATTCAATCGGCATTGGCTACTGGAGATTTCTTTGAATTAGAGCCTCGTAATAAAGCTTTGCTGTGTTTGCCGGTAAAATTTGTTGCCGGTAAAATGATGTTGGTTCGAAGCTTAATTTTAGGTCTCGATTTAGATGTCGTAACACCAAGTACAGAACCGTTAGCGCTAAATGAAACCAAATATGATTTTGTTGCAATGGTACCTTTACAGGTTCAAAATTCGATTGAAGAATTAGTAAATGTAAAAAAGTTAATCATTGGAGGAGCAAAATTGGATTCGGCCCTTGAAGCTAAATTATTGCCTTTGAAAACAGAGATTTACGAAACCTATGGTATGACAGAAACCATTACCCATATTGCTGCGAAAAAATTAGGGGAAAGTGTTTTTACTGTTTTACCAAATGTAAAAATAGCACAGGATGATCGTGGTTGTCTGGTGATTACAGTACCGTCAATTTCTGATGAGCCGATTGTTACCAACGACTTAGTTGAAATAATAAGAGAAAATCAATTTATCTTTTTAGGAAGAATTGATAATGTGATTAATAGTGGAGGAGTGAAGCTGATTCCTGAACAAATAGAAGCAAAGCTGATAGAGAAATTAGATTCCAGATTTTTTGTGACCGGAATACCGGATGTTACTCTGGGAGAGAAATTAATTTTGGTTATTGAAGGGGAAAAACAAGATTTTGCTGCTGATTTTTTTGATGTTTTAGATAAGTACGAAAAACCAAAAGAAATAGTTTTTGTTCCGAAATTCAAGGAAAATGAAAACGGAAAATTACTAAGAAAGCCAAGTTTGCAATCTTAAAAAGATAATTTATTATAAAAAAGAAAAATCCCAAATTCCAATTTAATATCTGGAATTTGGGATTTTTTTATTTTGGAATTTAAATCTAAGCTTTACGTTCTAACAACGCCATGTAAAATCCATCAAAACCAGACTCAGAGGCCAAGATTTTACGATCTTTTATGAATGTAAATTGTTTTCCGATTTCAGTTTTTAAGAATTTCTCCACTTGTTCCTGATTCTCTGATGGCAATACAGAGCAAGTGGCGTAAACTAATTTTCCGCCTGGTTTTACAATTTTAGAATAACTCTCTAAAACTTCACTTTGAACTTTACGGATATTATCAATAAATTCAGGTTGTAATTTCCATTTCGCATCAGGATTTCTTTTTAAAACCCCCAAACCGCTACATGGTGCATCAATTAAAACACGGTCCGCTTTTTCGTGTAATTTTTTGATCACTTTTGTAGTGTCAATAATACGATATTCAATATTAAAAGCGCCATTTCTTTTCGCTCTTAATTTTAATTGTTTCAATTTGCTTTCGTACAAATCCATTGCAATCAATTGTCCTTTGTTTTCCATTAAAGAAGCAATATGCAATGTTTTTCCTCCGGCTCCGGCACAAGTGTCAACCACACGCATTCCTGGCTTTACATCAAGAAAACCGGCAACCAATTGTGAGTTAGCATCCTGAACTTCAAAAAGTCCCTGTTTAAAAGCATCTGTTAGAAATACATTTGCTCTTTCTTTTAAAACCAAAGCTTCCGGCTGATCTTTTAAATATTCTGTTTCAATATTTAAATCCATCAAGGTGTTTCTTAAGTTTTCTTTAGTTCCTTTAAGAGTATTGGTTCTTAAAATAACTTTTGCAGGTTGATTCTGAGCGGTAATTTCTTTCGACCAAACGGCTTCGCCAAGTTCTTTTACACCCAATTCATCCATCCAGTCCGGAATAGATTCTTTTAATGCTCTGGTTTTTGAAAGTTCGTCAAAACGGCCTTTTATTTTTCTTTCAGGAGTGCCTTCCAATTGTCTCCAATCCGGAATAGGATATCCTCTCAAAACTGCCCAAACAGCAAACATTCTCCATAAATTGTCTCTGTCAAAAGGTTCTTTAACTTCGGCAATTTCAGCGTATAATCTTTTCCAACGAACAATTTCGTATATCGTTTCAGCAACAAATTTCCTGTCAGAACTTCCCCAACGTTTGTCTTTTTTTAATGCTCTTGCTACCACTTTATCTGCATATTCTCCTTCATTGAAGATAGCATTTAAAGAATCGATGGTAGTATAAACTAAATTTCTGTGTAATCTCATTTTAATTATTTGAGTTGCAAAGGTACTATTAATTGATTGAAAGTTAAATTTTTAATTTTGATTCTTATTTTTCGACTTTCAGTAAAAGAAAAAAAAACACTCTGATAAAGTTTAAAAGAGTGTTTTTCTGCGTTATTTTAGGGATGATTTTATTTTATAATTCGGGTTAATCCGATATTTTCCGGAGCGTGAAGCACCATTGGGAATTTCTCTATTTTTACAGAACTACTGTCTAAACCAAAAGCTCTTTCTTCAGACAAACTCAGTTTCTTAATAAAGAAATAAGAGTTCATGATAATGTTTTCGTGCCATCTTAAATCATTGTCATTTGATAAAAACTTCTCAGACAATACAAATTTAAAGTCACCAATAATATTGTTTTTATTCAATGATTCGTAACGGCTGGTGATATCCACTTCTCCACGTTTTACCATGTCGCGAATTACTTCTCTAAACATCAAATTGATTTTGGTAGGCTCTCTAAACCCTAAATTAAAGTCAATTCTGTAAATATCGTCTTTCGCAATTTCAGTAACTTTATATTGTGTTTTATAAGGTTCAGTCAAAATGTTTACGTGTACGAACCAATAGATATCAGCTCTTTTTGGACGTTTTTGTAAAATAGAGTAAATCACTTTTTCCTCCAATTCATCAACACGATTCGCATTAGTCATGTATACTAAATGCGTTGCATATTTAGGGATTGAAAGATCTTCGCTCAACTCCATTAAAACTTTCTTATAATCATCGATCTTGATGATTTTAGTGTAGCTTTTATTAATTTTCTTAGCCAAATACCAAATCGTCATGATCGAAATAAGCATTATTGCTATGATTAAAGTCACGTAACCACCTTCGGCAAATTTGGTAATATTAGCAAATAGGAAACTAAATTCAATTAATAAATAAATCGTGATCAAGGGAACCATAAAGTATAGTTTCACGCGTTTCATGATTAAGTAATAATTCAGCAAAATAGTTGTCATGATCATACATAAGATAATAGCAAGACCATAAGCATGTTCCATATTTCCTGATTCCTGAAAGTGCAATACAATACCAACACAACCGAAAAACAATAACCAGTTAATTGATGGAATATATAATTGTCCTTTTACTTCAGTTGGATATTTGATTTTTACTTTCGGCCAAAAATTCAAACGCATTGCTTCATTTATCAAAGTAAATGAACCACTAATAAGTGCCTGAGAAGCAATTACAGCTGCTAAAGTAGCTACTACAATTCCAAATGGCAAAAACCAGTGTGGCATAATAAGATAGAAAGGATTTCCGTTTTCTCCGCCTAATTGTTGTAATGTATTTCCTTCGTGGTGAATTAAGTAAGCAGCCTGACCAAAATAATTTAAAACCAAAGTTGTTTTTACAAAAATCCAGCTAATTCTAATGTTTTTTCGTCCACAATGTCCCATATCTGAATACAATGCTTCAGCTCCTGTAGTACATAAAAATACAAATCCTAAAACGAAGAAACCATCAGGATGTATGGATAGCAAATGGTAAGCATAATACGGATTAATAGCTTTTATAACCTCTGGATGATCTAAAATTTGAATAGCTCCCAACGTACCTAACATCGCGAACCAAATTAACATCATAGGAGCAAAAAACTTACCAACTAGTTTAGTTCCAAATTGTTGGATAGTAAATAATATGAATAAGATTCCGATTACGATATAGACAATGGTTGAAGTTTCCATTGTTGGATAGAATGCCCTGATTCCTTCTACGGCAGAGGAAATCGAAATGGGTGGGGTAATAATTCCATCTGCAAGCAATGCACTTCCTCCAATAATGGCGGGCACGATGAGCCATTGAATTTTGGTTTTTTTAACTAAGGCATACAAAGCAAAAATACCGCCTTCGCCATGATTATCTGCACTTAACGTGATAAGTACATATTTTATAGTGGTTTGCAATGTCAATGTCCAGAAGACACAAGAGATACCTCCTAAAACGATGTCTGCATTGATGATATGATCACCTAAGATGGCTTTCATTACATACAATGGAGATGTACCAATATCTCCATAAATAATTCCTAATGTGATCAATAAACCTCCAATAGACAACTTACTGTGTAAGTTTTTATGCGCTGCGCTCATGTATATTTTTATAAAAGACGGTTGCAAATTTACTGTTTTAAAATAAATTAGCGTCAATTAATAGTAAAAATAAAAAAAAGCACAATTAAACAATTGTGCTTTTAGTTTTTACTGAAATATGGTTTGAGATTAAATTCTTCTACCGTTACCTCTTGAACCGCCTGAGTTGTTCTCTCTTTGCGATTGACCTCCTCCTCGTGATTCCTGACTTACTCGTGGTGCTTCAGATCTTTGAGGACTTTGAGTAGTTTGCGGTCTTGCAGCATTGGATCTGTTTTCAGAATAGTTTCTTGATGTTTCTGCTCTTGGCGACGAAGCTGTTCTATTTGAGTTCATTCTGTTTTCAGAATTTCCTCTTGAGTTATTCGTGTTATAGTCTGAGTTTCTAGGTGCTTCAGCTCTTGGAGTTGCAGCGGTTCTGTTTGTATTCATTCTATTTTCAGAATTTCCTCTTGAATTATTGTTCTCAGAATAATCACGTCTTGGTTCAGCGTTTCTCTGTGTGTTTTCAACTCTTGAAGGTGTGCTTACTCTGTTTTGATTGTCTCTTGATGAAACACGATTTGAGTTGTAGTTTCTATCAGAGTTTGTTCTGTTTTGACTATAATCTCTGTTTGAATTTGTGGTATTGTTGCCAGAAACCCTATTCGTGTTAGATCTGTTGCTGCTGTAAACATTAGAATTTCTGTTTGTTTCTCTGCTCGCAACACGTCTTTGATCTAATTCATATCTATTATTAACATTTGAATGTCTTTGTGCAAAACTATTGTTTGGACGCATTCTTTCATATCCGTAAGTACGTCTTGATTCGTACAATGCAGGAGCTCTGTAGCTTCTTCGGGTATTAACATAATTGTAATGATTATTTACGTTTATGCATACGTTGATATTATTTCTGTATCTGTAAATTGGATAAGGTCTCCATGCATAATAATAAGTTGGATAATAACCCCATGTCCAGGTAGAAATATAAGGTCTGTAGTTTGTTACCCAAAATGAGGTATAAATTACCGGAACAACACTGTAAACAGGCTCATAAATATAGTTGGCTCCGTATAAATAGCTGTTTCCAACAACCTGTACATTTACCTGATTGTAATTATCTCTTTCTACATCAATTGTGGCAATATCCTGATACACATCACGATCAAGAACCGCCTGAATAATGACAACGTGAGTTCTCGATTCTACAGATTCGATTACACGAAGATAGTCCACCTGATCATCTCCATTTAAATCTAGATTTGATATTTGATATTTAGGATCATTTAAACGTCTTTCAAAATCCTGAAGATTAGCTGATTCTCCAAAAATGGAGGCAACCGCTCTTAAATCTAAATTATCGCTGATATCTGAATTTTTCGCATATACTGTGGTTTGGCTTTGTGCAGAACAAGAGCTAAGACCTATTGCTAAGAACACTAAAAAAAGTACTTTGGCTTTCATGGCAAATCATATTAAGATTAATATTCAGGGATATCCAATTACTGTGCCAGAAAAAAAAACAAAAGCTATTTTATATGTTATAAATAATTGTATTTTAGCAACACCTAAATCTCTACCTATATGAAGAAAGTATTATTGTTTTGTTGCGCTTTTGTTTTATTCGTGTCCTTTAAAACGCTGAATAACAAGAGTGAAAAGTTGTTTTTAAATGGTTTTACATCAATGCAGGTGGATACTTTATTTAAGGATAAAATTAGTATTAGAGCCATTTCTATTGATAAGGATAAAATTTGGTACGGTGGAGATAATTCTCGTTTTGGATATTATGATTTAGAAAAAAAAGAAAAATTTGAAGAGCATATTTACCGCGATACCTTGAAGTTAGAATTCAGAAGTATTGCCCAAAATTCAAAAAATATCTTTTTATTAAGTGTGGGAAATCCCGCACTTCTTTATCAGGTTTCTAAAAAAGATCACAAAGTAAAATTAGTTTACAAAGAAATTAATCCTAAAGTTTTTTACGATAGTATGCAATTTTGGAATGATAAAGAAGGGATTGCGATAGGAGATCCGACTGAAGATACTTTCTCTATTATTGTTACACGTGACGGGGGTGAATCCTGGACAAAATTATTATCAGATAAATTACCGACTAATGCTCAGGGTGAAGCAGCTTTTGCAGCTAGTAATACAAATATTGTAATAAATGGTGATGAAACCTGGCTGGTTTCCGGAGGTAAAAAAGCACGTGTTTTTTATTCTCCTGATAAAGGGAGAACATGGAAAGTAACTGAGACTCCTATTGTTCAGGGGAAAACAATGACAGGTATTTTTACTGCTGATTTTTACGATTCTAAACACGGATTTATTGCCGGTGGCGATTATGAACTTCCGAACAATAAATCTGGAAATAAGGCCTTTACTACTGATGGTGGAAAAACCTGGCAGATAATTGGACAGAACATGGGATTTGGGTATGCATCATGTGTGCAATATGTTCCGGGAGGGAATGGTAAAGAAATTATTTGTGTTGGTTCAGAAGGAATACAATACTCTCAAAATGGAGGAGAAAACTGGACGCAATTATCAACTGATTCAAAGCTTTTTACAATTCGTTTCATCAATCGAAACACTGCAATTGCGGCAGGTCATAACAAAATGGTAAGACTACGCTTTAAATAAAAAATAAATAGTTTATAAATAATAAGCCCCCTAAATAATAAAGTAAGTATTATTATATAGGGGGCTTATCGCTGTTGTTTCTTTATTATTTTCCAGCCTTATCGCGATATTGTTTTAGCAATTTTCGATTAAAATCATCTTCTGATTTTTTAAGCTTTAATATCTTTTTTGCCGAAAGTATCTTTTTAAGATTTGACATATATTTTTCACGTAAAAGATAAAGTTCTTTGTCTGTACTTTCTATTTGACATAACAGACTAGCGGCTTCTTTTTCTGAAATTGAATTAATTTTGTCATCATCCAGCTTACGCAGATAAGTTTTCATTTTCTCGTGACGCAATTCATATTGCTTGTCATCGAAAGCATTATAAATAGGCCAGAATTTTTCTGCTTCTGTAGAAGTAAGCTCCAGTTCTGTTGTTAAAAATGATACTTTGTAGGCTTTAATTTTCTCGCGTTTTTCATCTACTTTATCATTTTGGGCATAAAATGAGAAACTGATTAAGAACATCAATAGCGGTAGTATGTTTTTAATTTTCATCTTTTTAAGTTTTTGTTTTATTCTGAAATTAAGTTTTCAATATTAGGATTGGAAGACAAAATGTCTTCTAATGTTTCTTGTTCAAGTGCTACGCCTTTATTTAGTTTGTCAATATCTTTTGTGTCTAGTTCTTTCATTAAATCATATTGATTTAAATTGGATTGATACGATAAGTAAGTTTCTAATGTCGCTTCATCAAGTTCTTTTGATGTTGCATTGTAATTGTTTACTACAGGAATCATCAGAGTTACTACAACTGCGGCAGCAGCCACGAGTGAAAGTACTTTTTTACGTTTGTAAATCGGAATTACTTTTACTTCTTTTTCGTCGTTTATTTGCTGTAAAACTTTTGTCGATAAAGTATCAAAATAATGATCCGGAGTTTTAAATCCGGTTTGTATTTTCGGTTCGTTTTCTAATTTAAATGCTTTCATAATGTCTATAAGATAGGTTTAGTTACAAAAGGTTTAATTTGACGTAACATATAATTCAATTTTTTTAACCGCATGATGATAAGAAGCTTTCAATGCACCGACTGATGTTCCTAAAATTTCTGCAATTTCTTCGTATTTTAAGTCTTCAAAATATTTCATTTTAAAGACTAATTGTTGTTTTTCCGGTAAGGTGATAATCGCTTTCTGGAGCTTAATCTGAATTTCATCTCCGTCAAAATAAGTATCAGCTTTTAAATTGTCTATGGCTTTATTTTGTAAAGCTTCGGATGTTATTCCGTTTAGCTTTGCTTTTTGGTTTAAGAATGTCAAGGCTTCATTTGTTGCAATGCGATACATCCAGGAAAAAAGTTTACTTTCTCCCTTGAAGCTTTTTAGGTACTGAAACACTTTTACAAAAGTATTTTGTAAAACATCATCGGCATCATCATGATTCAAAACAATGTTTCGAATATGATTATACAATGGTTTTTGATAATCAGACAAGAGTTTTTGAAACGCAACATTCTGCGTTTTAGGATCTAATAATTGCGCTATAAATTCCTTCTCGTTTGTCAAGCTTTAACCTTTATCTTGTTATAACATATAAAGTTAGGAATTTTAACCTTATAATGATTAGAATGAATTATGAGCAAAAGGTTTAATCGTCTTTACTTTTTTTTAGAATTCTGAGTCTTCTTCTTCAGTTGTTTTTGGTGCAGCAGGAGTAGGAGTTGCCGGTCTTGCAGTTTGTGGTTCTGTTTGAGGTTGATAAACAGGAACTTTTGCAACCGGAATTACTTTAGGTTTTGTTGGAAAATAGATTTCCGTCATTAGTTTTGATGGGCTTTTTGTGTCCATTTTGCTAATAGTCAATATCTCAAGGTGTGACCAGCTTAAATCCGGAACAATTTTTTCATTGTTAATAAAAGCTGTTGTTTTAGCAATAGCTTCGTTTGTATGGGTGTAATCTCCTTTTAAAGTTGTTTTTACAGCTTCAAATCCATTTAGTTTTCCTGCCGTAATATCACTTCCTGCGCTTGTTGAAATTTCTTTATTTATAGGTAAACAGATTGAAATTTTTGCCAATCCGCTTGCGGTGTCATAAGTATGATAAATGATAAAAGGTTTTCCGTTCGTAGCCAAACCATTTGTTTCGCTGAATTCTATAAGCTTCGGAATTACAATTCGGGCATTTTTATTTACCTTCAGAATTTCGCTAGTGAAAGTCTGTTTGATATATGGAGTCTCAATTTTTTTAACTACTCCATTAACCTTAATAGCATATGTTCTTGTTTCGTAATCTAGGTTTTTATCGATGTTGGCAAGGCTCTTTTCAGAAATGGTTCCAATAATATTATCTGAACCACCATTTAAAGCAGTGTAAATTTTAAATAAGAAACTCATAGTTCCTTTGGCTTTCCATGTTACTTTTGTTTTACCTGCCAAAGTATCTTTAAATGTCCAGTTGATATCTGCTGCTGTACCGTCAAAATTCATTTTTTGCTGAATGCTTTCTCCTTCTTTTGTTTTTAAGGTTATTGCATTTCCTTTTCCATCAGAACCTTCCCAATAAAAAGAGGCACCATTACCAGCTGTTTTGTTTGGAAAAGTCATTCTCATTGTAGGATCTTCTACTGACCAGGATTCAAAATCTTCATAATTTCTAAAATCGTTTACGTAGTTATAAACAGTCGCTCGGGGAGAGTTGATGACTTTGCTTCTTTCTACAGAAAAAATCCCTTTTTGCGTAGCAACAAAAACGGTTAGCGCAACTAAGCTTAATAACGATAAAAGAAATAAATATTTTAAAATCTTCATTGGTGGTAGGTTGTTTGGTGTCGTAAAGTTATAAATTTTATCACTAGTCGCACTATAGCAGAAAAAAATAAAAGTATACTTTTTAAATTGTTCTTTTCAAGTTAAAATTAATTTTAGACAGAACGATTGTGATACAGTTTAATTGTAAAACTTCGACATTTATTTTATATTTTTAAATATAGAAATAAATTACGAAATTACCTTTTAAAAAAGAATTTGATGATAAATAGTATCGCAATAAAAAGAAGAAAAACGATTAAGACTTTGTAATTTCCTTTGTAAAAAATCTTGTGCAATGCAAGATCTTTTCGATAAGCAAATATCATTACGATTACAAAGGCGATGAAAAAACAGACTGCGAATATTAATTGTCCCTGACTAAACATAGTTAAAATAATTTTTGACAAATTTAGAGAATTGTATATGAATAGTTGCTAATTTGGCTTTTCATTTCATTAAAAAACAAATTTATCTATATATGAAAAAACAAATAGACGCAGTAAAGGAATTTCACACTGCTTTTAAAATAGGACACAGCGAAACACCAATTGCAGATGTGGGTGAAACTAAAAAATATCTTCGCTATAATTTAATGAAAGAAGAGAACGAAGAATATCTTGATGCAGTGCAAAATAATGATTTGGTAGAAATTGCTGATGCCCTTGGGGATATGATGTATATTTTGTGCGGAACCATTATTGAGCATGGTTTGCAGGATAAAATTGAAGCTGTTTTTGATGAAATTCAGCGTAGTAACATGAGTAAGTTAGGTGAAGATGGTCAGCCAATTTATCGTGAAGACGGAAAAGTAATGAAAGGCCCGAATTATTTCAAACCCGATTTTTCAAAATTACTGTAAAATAAAAAGCCTAATAGGTTCTTAAGTCTATTAGGTTCTTTTGTTTTATAACGCTTCGTTGGCAATGTCTTCTAAACGATAATAAATTTTCAATCCTCTTTTTTTGGCAATTCTCACATCATTGTCTGCTCCTTTTGATTCTCCTTCAAGACGAAGAATCGCATCGCATTTTTCAAGAAGTCGATGAGCCACGGGATATTGTATTTCATCCCAAGCGCTATCGCCAATATGTTTTGAGCCAGCTAAATGCATTAATGGTAGCGCTATCCATTCGCCAATTAAAGGCAAATGTCCCATTCTGAATAAAGGAAGCGCTACGGCTTCTAATTTGTCTAAATTTTGCTGAATTAATTTAGGATCGTCGTTTGTTCCACCACGATAAGGACCTGCAATAAGTATAACCATATCTTTATTTTTTATAAAGTAAAGGACGTAAAGATAGTAGAGTAAAAAAATAATGTAGTTTAAGAAATGAACTATTTTTTAATGGCTCTTATCATACTTAAAAATTCAGGTGTAATGCCTAAATAAGACGCTATTTGTTTTTGAGTAACCTGTTTTGCTACCTGCGGATACTTTTCTAAAAAGATATAATAACGATGCTCTGCTGATAGAGAAAGGTTTTGAATGACTCTTAACTGTTCTCTTATATAAGCATTTTGCATAATGATTCTGAAAAAACGTTCGAATTTTGGGATTTTAAGATATAAATTATCTAAATCTTCTTTTCGTAAATGAAATATAACGCTTTCTTCAGTTGTTTCAATATTTAGAATGGCGGGCTGTTGATTTATAAAACAAGCCATATCAGTAATCCACCAGTCAGCAATTGCGAACATTATGGTTGATTCTTTTCCTTCTGCACTTCTGTAAAATGCTCGTAAAGTTCCTGATTGTACAAAATTAATCACGCTGCAAGTTTCTCCTTCTTTTAAAATAATGCTTTTTTTAGGATATTTTTTTTCCTTCAAAATTGAAAGAAAATAAGATATTTCATTCTCATCAAGTGAAATATGTTTAGCAACATTTTTTAAAATTAGATTGTCATTCATTTTTTAGCAATTATAAAACAAATATAAAATAGAAAACCCGACAAATTCTCAGAATCTGCCGGGTTTTGTTTTTATAAATGTCTTCTGATTATTGAACTTTAACAGTCCAGCCAAAAGTATCTTCAGAAAGTTTGTTTTGAAGACTTGTTAGTTTTTCTTTTAAAAGAGAAGCATAAGAATTTTCAATTGGAGTCATTTCATAATAAACATCCTGATAAGAGAATCCTTTGATTACACTTATAACTGCTGCAGTTCCAGCTCCAAAAATTTCTTTTAAAGATCCGTTTTTAGCTGCTTCTACTAATTCTGATACAAGAACAGGACGAACTTCTACATTTAATCCTTCTTTTTCGGCCATAGCAATCAAACTTTTTCTGGTGATACCATCTAAAATTCTTTCGCTTGTTGGAGCAGTCATTAAGGTATCATTAATTCTGAAGAAAACGTTCATTGTTCCCGCTTCTTCTAATTTAGTATGCGTTGCATCATCTGTCCAGATTACTTGTTGGAAACCGTCTTTGTTGGCCAAATTAGTTGGGTAAAACTGTGCAGCATAATTTCCAGCCGCTTTTGCAGCTCCAATTCCACCATTTGCAGCTCTACTATAATGTTCAGCAATAATTACTTTCACTTCGCCTCCATAATATGATTTTGCAGGAGAAAGTAAAATCATGAATTTATATTCGTCAGACGGATTTGCGATAACGCCAGGCCCTGTAGCAATCATAAAGGGACGGATGTACATACTTGCTCCGTTTCCTCTTTGAATCCATTCCTGATCGATTTTCAATAATTCATTCAAGCCATCCATAAAAATAGCTTCCGGAACTTCTGGCATTGCCATACGTACAGCAGAATTATTGAAACGTTTGTAGTTTTCATCAGGTCTAAACAACCAAACATCATTATTTTCATCTTTATAAGCTTTCATTCCTTCAAAAATAGCCTGACCGTAATGAAAGACTTTTGAAGAAGGATCCATTAAAATAGGAGCATACGGCTTAATGACAGGATTTTGCCATTCTCCATTTTTAAAATCACATTCGAATAAATGGTCTGTAAAAACAGCACCAAAGCTTAAGTTTTCAAAGTCTACAGTGCTTATTTTTGACGACGTAGCTTTTCTGATTTCAATTTTGCTTGTTTGAGTTGTACTCATAATAATATATGTTTTATGTAATTTTCATCTCAACAGAAAGAGTTCTAACGTGATGATTTGGTGTAAAATAGGTTTTATTAAATGCAAAATTAAGTAAAAATATATAAATTACTTGCTAAAACTGTATTAATTACGGCCTTTAACTGAGATTTATTTATCTTATAATAAACCTAAAAAAATCACTGACTTTTATAAAGAATTTATGAAAAAAGTATCGTTTTTTAAGGCTTTACGCATTTGTTTTGACTAAATTTGACTAGTAAAATGGTCTGAAAAACAATAAAATCAGATTGTAAATATTGAAAAAGGTGGAAAGAGAAATAATTAAAACGCTAGATGGTTCAACAACAATTCATTTGAAAGAATGGGATGAATGTTATCACTCGAAGCACGGTGCCATTCAGGAAGCAAAACATGTATTTATAAAAAACGGACTTTCTTTATTTGAAAAAGATCCGGTTAGTATTCTTGAAATTGGTTTTGGAACCGGATTAAACGCTTTCATTACTTTTTTAGAATCAATCAAAAAAAATCAGAAGATCGATTATGTTGGGGTAGAAGCATACCCTGTAAATGCTGAAGAAGTTTTAGCCATGAATTATGTAGAAGAGCTGGAAGCATTGGAATTTCATAACATTTTTGAGAAAATGCATAAATGTGAATGGGATAATAAAGTGGAAATTTGCGATCAATTCTCGTTAACCAAAAGGAAACAATTTTTTGATGAAATCGACGATTTTGAAACTTTTGATTTGATTTACTTTGATGCCTTCGGATATCGTGTACAACCCGAATTATGGAGTACTGAAATTTTTCAGAAAATGTACAATAGTTTAAAATCAAATGGCGTTTTAGTGACATATGCCGCTCGCGGAGTTGTTAAAAGAAGCATGATTGCTGTTGGTTTTACTGTCGAAAAATTAGCTGGACCTCCAGGGAAACGAGAAATGTTTCGAGCCTTTAAAAGGGTTTAAATTAGTTATTTATAACGGTTCTATATTGATTTATCTGTACTAAGAAAACGGTTTCGTTGCTAAAGTTTTTAAAAAAAATAGTTAAAATAAAGCTTTGTATGTGTTATTTGTTTAAATTTGGTGCGAGTTTAGAAATATAGATAACCCCCAAAAATCTTATTTTATTATGTCAAAAATGATGTTTGATTACACGAAATCAATACTTGAGAGAGTTAGTTTCGATCCGATACTTTTCTGCAAAGAGCTGGAAAAAGCTATCAAAACACTGTTACCGTATGAGATGGAACAATTGCAAGAATGGTTATTGAATTTTATTATTGAAAAACCAGAATTAAAACAAAGTCTACTACTAATTAAAGTATAAAGAAAAAGGAGCCAAATTGGCTCCTTTTTTATTTTTATTTCTTTTGTAGCGGACTAATGATTTGAACATTCTGAAAAACTATTGCTCCTTTTACAACCCCGGCAATAGTTGATCGAAGCGCGTCAATGATTTGCATTTTTAATTCGCTCTTCGGGTAAATTAAGCTTACCTCACGGGCAGGCTTTGGTTCCTTAAAATTACGTAGTTTCAGTTTATCGGAATCTTTTAAATCCATGGTGTGCAAGTACGGTAGTAACGTTGTGCCCAAGCCTTCGTCGGCCAATTTTATCAGTGTTTCAAAACTTCCGCTTTGAATCTGAAAATTGTTTTGTTCGACATCGGTTCCGTTTTTGCATAAATTCAAAATACCGTCTCTAAAGCAATGTCCGTCCTGTAAAAGTAAAATTTCATTGATATTTAAGTCGGCTACCTCAATTTCTTCTTTCTGAAAATTAGCATGTTGTTCAGGTATGTAAGCCACAAACGGCTCAAAATACAAAACAATTTCTTTTATTTTTTCGTCTTCGAGCGGAGTAGCGGCAATGGCAGCATCAAGATGGCCATTTTTAAGTTTCACAATAATTTCATCTGTATTCAGCTCTTCGATTAAGAGTTTTACTTTTGGATATTTTTTAATGAAATTGTTCAGGAACATTGGTAAAAGCGTTGGCATAATCGTCGGAATAATTCCCAAACGGAATTCTCCCCCAATGAAACCTTTTTGCTGTTCTACAATATCTTTGATTCTATCTGCTTCGTTTACAATGTTTTTAGCCTGATTTACAATTTTCTGACCAATGTCTGTAAGTTGAATAGGTTTTTTGCTTCTGTCGAAAATTAAAATGTTAAGTTCTTCTTCAATTTTCTGAATCTGCATGCTTAAAGTGGGTTGCGTCACAAAACATTTTTCGGCAGCTAGCGTAAAATTTTTGTGTTCGGCAACAGCTAACACATATTGTAATTGAGTTATCGTCATTTTGATAGTATTTTGTGATGCAAAAATAAGAAAATATAATTTTTTTTTATAACTTTTTTTAAGGAGTTACTTTAAATTTGTAGTAACTTACTGTAAAATAATAAAAACATGAAAACGAATATTTTAGGATTACCTGTAAAAGAGTCAGAATTGTTAGTAAAAGAATTGAATGTCTTATTGTCTAATTTTCAGGTTTACTACCAAAATTTAAGAGGGATACATTGGAATATTAGAGGAAAACGTTTCTTTGATTTACATGTAAAATTTGAGGAATTATACACAGATTCTCAATTAAAAATTGATATAATAGCAGAGAGAGTTTTGACAATTGGCGGAACTCCTTTACATACTTTTGAAGACTACATAAAAAACAACAAATTGACAGTTGGAAAAAATATTTCAAATGATGAAAAAGCGGTTCAATTGATCGTACATTCTTTATCAGATTTACTTAAAATTGAAAGAGAAATCTTAAATCAGTCAGCTGAAATCAATGATGAAGGGACAAATTCTATGATGAGTGACTTCATTGCGGAGCAGGAAAAAACGATTTGGATGATGAATGCATGGCTTGAAGAAGAGTTGTAATTCGTTGTTTATAAATAATTTAAAAAGCAGTATTATCGCCATAGATGATACTGCTTTTTTTACGAATGTTAAATTTCTATAAAAATTTTTGCTTCAAGCTTTGATTTTATTTGTTTAACACTATTTTTGCGACAATGAAATTACTCGCTCGCATATTATTATTCATATTTATTGCTTTCCTGGCAACGCCTACTGTTGTGACGTTGATGAAGAAAAGTAATGATACGTCTATATTCTTTAGTTTTTCTGAAGAGGAGCACTCACACAAAGAACTTAAGGCTGCTGTTTATCCGGCAATACTTCACCATGAAGTTGTAATGCCTGCTTATATTGAAAAAAAGACCATCGTGTCTGAAAATATTGTAAAATTAGACAATATTTCTCCGAGCATATTTGCTCCACCTCCCAATTTAGTATAATACTTCCGATTATTTTAAACTAACTGTATTTATAGTAGATGCAGTAGATCTTTAATGTATCAATTTTTAGTATTGTATTATGTCAAAAAAAATTAATCTTTTTGCCAACCTTAAATCTGATTTTGCTTCAGGTTTGGTGGTTTTCTTGGTGGCTCTTCCATTGTGTTTAGGTATTGCAATGGCTTCTGGAGCGCCATTATTTTCTGGAATTATCGCAGGTGTTGTTGGTGGTATTGTGGTAGGTTTTTTAAGCCAGTCACATATTAGTGTATCTGGTCCGGCAGCTGGTCTAACAGCTATTATTCTTACCGCTATCACTGATTTTGGTGCCTTCGATGTTTTTTTAATGTCTGTTTTTATTGCTGGATTAATTCAATTAGCATTAGGATTTTTAAAAGCCGGAAGTATTTCAAATTATTTTCCAACCAATGTAATCGAGGGAATGCTTGCGGGTATCGGGATTATTATTATTCTGAAACAATTGCCACACGCTTTTGGTTATGATGCTGATTTTGAAGGTGATCAGGCTTTTATTCAGAATGATGGTAGCAATTCATTCTCCTTTTTATTTGATGTAATTAATCATATTCAATTAGGAGCTGTAGTTATTTCGTTAGTTTCATTTGTAATATTAATTGCCTGGGATAAAGTTCCTTTTTTAAAGAAATTAAAGCTAGTTCCGGGAGCACTTATCGCGGTTATTGCAGGTGTAGTCTTAAATGAAGTTTTTACTTCTACAGGAAGCTCATTGGCAATTGCAAAAGAGCATTTGGTTTCTTTGCCAGTTCCAAAATCTTTTGACGAATTTAAATCAATTCTTATTACACCAAATTTTGCTGCTGTAACAAATCCGCAGGTTTGGGTAGTAGCTGTTACAATTGCCATTGTAGCTTCTATTGAAACTTTATTATGTATTGAAGCTGCTGACAGAATGGACGTTCAAAAACGTTATACCAATACAAATGTTGAGTTAAGAGCTCAGGGAATTGGTAATATCGTGAGTTCACTTTTAGGAGGTTTACCAATGACATCAGTTGTGGTTAGATCATCTGCAAATAATAATGCAGGTGCAAAATCTAAGATGTCTGCTATTATTCACGGTGTACTTTTATTAGTAAGTGTATTGAGTATTCCGGCAATTTTAAATAAAATTCCGTTAGCTACTTTAGCAACTGTTTTAATATTAGTTGGATACAAATTAGCTAAGCCTGCAACTTTCTTGCATTTCTGGGAAAAAGGAAAATACCAATTCGTGCCTTTTATTGCCACTTTAGTATTTGTTGTAGCGACAGATTTATTGAAAGGTGTTGCATTAGGAATTATTATCAGTATTATTTTTGTATTGAGAGGAAACCTAAAAAGAGCTTACAGCTTTAAAAAGGAAGAATACGAAGATGGAGATGTTATTCATATCGACTTAGCTCAGGAAGTTTCTTTCTTAAACAAAGCGGCTATCAAGTTGACATTGAATGAAATTCCTGAAAATTCAAAAGTGATCATCAACGCGCATGATACAGAATATATCGCACACGATGTTTTGGATTTAATTCGTGAGTTTAAAGAAACTCGTGCTATTGATGAAAATATCAAAGTAAAACTGAAAGGTTTTAAGAAAGCTTACGAGTTAGAAAATACACCTGACAAAGACAATCACGTTACAATCGAACATTATTATGATGTTGCGAAGAGAGCATTGGTTAAAAAAGAAACCGTAAAAAAATAAATTTTAATAAATTAAATAAATTAAGGTATTTCTGCAGGGGTAGAACTATCAAAATTTAGGTAACTTTACATAAGTTCTTTTTGATACGTTTAATCACATGGAAATGCCATTCAAAAATTAAAAAATAATGAAAGAGTTTTATAAGCAATTAATAGAAAACAACAAGCAGTGGGTAGAAAAATCATTAGCATTAGACCCAAATTATTTCGCAGATTTAGCAAAAGGACAAACGCCACCATTGTTGTGGATTGGATGTTCTGACAGCCGTGTTCCTGCAAACGAAATTATTGGAGCTAAGCCAGGTGAGGTTTTTGTACACCGTAATATTGCTAATATGGTAGTGCACTCAGACATGAACATGTTAAGTGTATTAGATTATGCGGTAAATGTTTTAAAAGTAAAACACGTTATTGTTTGCGGACATTATGGTTGTGGTGGTGTAAAAGCTGCAATGGGAAATATGTCAGTTGGAATTATCGACAACTGGATTCGTCATATTAAAGATGAATACCGTTTACACGACAAGTATTTAAATTCAATTGAAGATGAAACAGAGCGTTTTAATGCTTTTGTTGAAATCAATGCTAAAGAACAAGTTTACAACTTAGCAAAAACATCTATTGTACAAGGCGCTTGGCAAAATGGTCAGGACCTAATGCTTCACGGATGGGTTTACGGATTAAATTCTGGTTTTATAACTGATTTAAATGTAAACATTGCTTCGAATGCTGAATTAGATGATGTTTATCAATTGAATAATCTATAAGAAGATCATTTATATGAATAAAAAATCGCCTCAAAAGGGCGATTTTTTTTATTCGTTTTCGTCTAGGTTTTCATTGAAAGCTGATGGTAACATTGTTGGAATAAACTTTATTAGGATCGGCAATAACAAACTTCCGCCAGGAAGTAAAAAGATCGTAAGCGACGGAATCGTTTTGCAGATATCCAAAAGCTGTTTTTTTACTTTTTTCTTTTCCTTGGCATCCAGATCCCTAGTTGTAGAATAAGCTAGCAGCACCATTAATTCTTTGCTCTGAACAATTTCCTTAACCAGTCTGTTTTTATTTCTAATAATCAATTTTACGACTGTGTGTGTCATCTGATCATAAAAATGTTTCACCGGATTTGAATAATTGAAATACGGAATCTTCTTTTTATGTGTTGTGATGAACGAATTGGTAGTATCGATACTATGTGTTACAAAATCGTCTGAAACTTGCATCATTGATCCTAATGAATATAAAAAGTAAGCTTCTTCATTCTCTACTACACCATCACTCCATAAAGCCATTCCGGCCATGTCGATTAAATAATAATGCTCCAGTTTATTGGTAAAATAATCAAGTTGTAAAGTTTCTAATGTATCAACAGTAACTTTTGAAAATTTTGAATAGCGTATTGACGCTTCAAAAAGCTTAATCAGTAAATCATCATGCTGCGATTTTACCGTTTTCGTTTTTAAGGCCAAACCAACAATACCAAGAACGGTTTCCTCAATTCGCTTTAAATATTTCTCCGGAATTGCACCATGTTCTAAATATTGTCTAAACGCTAATACATCAATAAACAACAAAGCATTGGTTACCAGATGCGAAAAGTTTTTACTGATAATACTGTCGTTAGTCTGTACTCGTTGATCGATTATACTTTCTAACGAAAGGGAAGGAGTATCTTTTGGAAGTAAAATCTTAAACAGATTAAATCCTTCAGGATTCATTTCTTTATAAAATTTTAAAACTTCGGTAGTGAAATTGTTGGGTTCAGAATTTCTTTTTTCCAGGCAAAAAACACCATACAAAGTATTTAATAAGGCAATTTTAGAAATCTCGGTTTTAAACCAGCCTTTTATCGGAATGGGAATTTGAGAATCAATCGAAATGATATGGCCATAAATAAATCCGGTGGCTCTGACTTTATCGTAAAACGATTCATTAGTCTCAAAAGGAATAGCTTCTGAAAACTTTTGTTCGCTAAAAAACTTATCTATCCAACCTGGTGCTGATGGGTTAATCATTAACTTTTGTTTGAGGCTACAAAGCTATATCTTTTTCTTGTTTTAGAATTACTTTAAAATGAAATAACCACTAGATTTTGTGAAAAAATAGTGGTTATTGTATTTTTATTTGATGATTCCTGCGCAGGCAACTCTACCACCGGCATTTCCGGTAGGCTGAGTGGTAAAATCATCTGTTCCCTGATGTACTATTAAACCTTTGCCTAAAACATCTTTGGATGCATCTCCACAGCCAACACACCATTCGTCAGTGGTTAAAGTTATAGTTCCGTTACCTTTTGCATCAGCAGTGAAGTTTCCTATATCGCCTTTGTGATATTCACCAACGCCCCATTTTCCGTGTTTTTTAAAGGTTGGATTCCAGTGTCCGCCAGCTGAACTTCCATCTGCAGCAGTACAATCTGATTTTTCGTGAATGTGTATAGCGTGAACACCAGGCTGTAATCCGGCCACTTTTGCAACAAAAGTTACTTTTCCGTTTTTCTCTGTAAAAGTTGCAGTTCCGCTTACGGTGCTGTTACTTTTTGGTTCCAGATTTACAGTTAAAGTTTTGGCATCATTTGATTTTGTATTTGTCTTACAGCCAATAATTAAGGCAGTAATTATAGCGAAAGAAACAATTATTTTTTTCATACGTGAGGCTTTTAAATTAAAGATTAAGTAAATTTAACATAAAAAATACGATATAACTTAACGTCTTAAGTTAAAAAAATCTAAAACTATTAGTCGTATTTTACTAATAGTTTGAGGCTGAAGACAAAAATATTGTTTAAATTCGTAGAGGTTTTTAACGAAAATTTTCCCAAATTCGATTTTCTAATTCATTAATATTTAATCTTTAACGTTATGATGAAGAATGTTTTTATCCTGTTTTTTTTAAGTGCTATACTAATTTCGTGTAAATGCAAAAAAGTAGATTCAGTTTCTAAACTAGAAGGAAATTGGGAACTAAATTATATTTCGGGCCCAAGAATTGCTTTTGATGGATTGTACCCCACCAAAAAACCAACCATAAATTTCGATCTTAAAGAAAATCATATTTCGGGTAACAGCAGCTGTAATTCTTTTAACGGAAAACTGGTTCTCGACGCTAATAAAATTGATTTCACTCAACCTATGGCAATGACAAAAATGATGTGCCAGGACGGACAAGGAGAACAAGTATTTATGAGCACTTTGCAAAAAATAACTTCCTATGATGTGACAGATGATGGTAAGACTTTGAATCTTATTTCTGGTGATATTGCTATGATGCGATTTACCAAAAAGTAAATTTTTACTTCTATTTAACTCTATTAAAAATTTATTTATGAAACGTAAATTATCAATTTTATTAGTGTTATTGTGCTTTTTAAGCTTTCCAGTTTTGGCTCAGGAAAAAACAAAGAAAGAATTAAAAGCAGAGCGTGAATTACAGAAACAAAAAGAAATAGAAGCACTTATCGATTCTAAAAATTTTGTTTTTGAAGCACAAAAAGCAACTCCACAAGGAGGCCGGATGTTGAATTTAGATTACAATACCTATTTTTTAAAATTTAATACAGACAAAACCACGTGTGATTTGCCATTCTTTGGTCGTGCTTTTAGTGTACCATATGGGGGAGATGGTGGTATAAAATTCGAAGGCGTGCCGGAAAACGTAAAGATTGAAAAAAAGAAAAAATCGTATACTTTGAAAGCAACTGTAAAAGGTAAAGATGATGTTTATACGCTTTATTTTAATATTTTTTTTAATGGAGGGGCCTCGCTTTCTATCAGCAGTAATAACAGAGCATCGATTTCATATGATGGAGAAATTGAAGCTCCAAAAACAGATGAAATTAAGAAATAAGAAGAGCCTTAGTTTTAAATAATTGGATCCCCGAATTCTTTACTTTATGCCAAAAAATACTTTTTATGCTTTGATTGAGAAACACTATTTTTTGATGTTGTTTCTGTTGGGAATGTCTTCAGGTTTTAGCCAGGATTTAGAACCTCGGGTATATGCTAATGTTCCTAAAAAATTAAATGTAGCTGCCTTCGGATATGCTTTTATGGATGGAAATGTACTAACAGAACCATCATTGCCAGTTTCTGATTTCGTTATTCAAAGTCATAATCTGGCCGCAACCTATGTGAGAACATTTGGTTTGGCAAATAAATTGGCTCGCGTGCAAGTTGCATTACCTTTTACTTTTATGGATGGATCAGTGAACGTAAGTGGTCAGAATATAACAGGTTCAAGAACGGGTTTTGGTGATATGAAGGTACGATTTGGAATCAATTTGTTAGGTTCCCCGGCTCTTGATAAATCAGAATTTAGAAAATTTGAGCAAAAAACCATTTTAGGGGTGAGTTTAGTGACATCCATTCCAACAGGAAAATATTATGATGATAAGCGCGTGAATATTGGTACAAACCGTTGGGGATTTAAACCTGAGGTTGGTATTTCGCAGCGATTTTCTCATTTTTATGCTGAAGTCTATGGTGGCGTCTGGTTTTATACCGCTAACAATGATTTTTTAGGAAAAAAAATGGAGCAGAAACCAACAGGCAGCTTACAGGCACACGCCAGTTATTATTTTAAGAACAGTATGTGGCTTGGTTTTAATACGACCTGGTTTTTTGGAGGCAAAACAATTACCGATGGTGTTTCTGATGCCAGTGAGATTGATAATTGGAGAGTAGGAGGAACATTTTCAACACCAATTGCAAAAGGCCAGTCTCTTAGGTTTCAATACCATGTAGGGGCCTATACAAACAATGGCTTAAATTATTATGCTTTAACGGCAGCGTATCAATATTCTTTCTTTTAGAGATTGAAAATGGTGTAATGTGTTTAAAATCAGTATATTTGATAATGAGTAAATGTTTGAATCAATCTAAAACCAAAAAACTATGAAAAAATTAAGTCTTATTCTTGTTATGGCAATCGCCTCCTTTTCATCGTATGCGCAATCTTCATATAAAGAAGATGTAGAATTAGTGCAGAGTATTTATGGAAAATCTAAAAGTGACCTCGTAAAACAATATATGAATTTGTCTGATACTCAAAATGCTGCTTTTACAAAAGTATATGACAATTACGAAAGCGAACGTAAAGCGCTTGGTCAAACCAAATTACAGCTAATTAATTATTATGCAGAGAACTATGCAACTCTTACGGAAGAAAAAGCAGACGAATTAGCCAAAGGAACTTTAAAAAATAATCAGGATTATGAAAAGTTATATTCCAAAACTTATGGTCAGGCTAAAAAAGCAATTGGAGCAATAAATGCTGCAAAATTTATTCAGCTAGAGGTCTATCTGCAGACTGTTATTCGTAACGAAATTCAGGAGTCAATACCTTTTATTGGTGAATTGGATAAAACAAAAGTTCAGATGTGATTTTTCACTATTGATAAAAAAAGCGACAGTTGTAGAAAATCTATAACTGTCGCTTTTTTTTATTTTTAGACTCTTTATTTAGCTACTTTAACTTCATAAATAGCATTTACCATTCCATTTTTCTGGCTATCCAGAGTAAGTTCCCAAAACATAATACCTCCTAATTTTTTGGCTTTTGCATATTCTGTTTTAGCTTTGATAGATCTAAGATCATCAGAGGTTGCAAATGTTTTTGTATTTGCATTATACCAATACGGTGCTTGCGCTTTTTCATCATAAAAATATTTCCAGCCGTTTGCTTCAGTGTAAGTAGTAGCAAAATTTTTGAAATTTACACCTTCAATATGTTCACCAGCCTGATATAAGCCATTGTTTACATTTTCAACATTTTTCCATGTTCTGGTATAAAATGCACCACCTATGACTAATTTGCTAGCAGGAACGCCTTGTTTTAATAGATAATTAACCGCTCTGTCAGTAGATTCTTCTTTCGGATTTGTACTATATAATGGTGTATGATGCCCCGTGACCTTAGAATATCCGTTTACTAAATCGTAACTCATAATATTAATACGATTTACATATGGTGCAACGCCTTTCCAGTCTATAGATTCATCCAAACATTTTTGAAAACCTCCCGCGGCAAAACTTAGTTCATACTTTTTACCTAGAGTGGAACGCAATTTTTTTAACAAATCAGTAAAATTAGGTTTATCAGCGGCTTGGTATAAGTGACCTGGCAGACCTTCAATTGATGGATATTCCCAATCTAAATCTAAACCATCTACTTTAAAATAATCACTAACTTCTTTCACGGATTTTGCAAAAGTAAGTCTGCCTTCATCTGTTGAAAATGCAGCTGAACATGGCTCGCAACCACCCCAGCCACCAAGAGATAAAACAATTTTAAGTTGCTGATTTTTAGCTTTTAAAGAAACCAAATGTTTAATTGTTATAGAATCTTTAGGAGAATCAACGCTTAGTTTTCCATTTTTTAAATGACAAAAACTAAAAATAATTTGATCCAGTTTGTTGACTTCGTATTCGTTAATCAATTTGTCATCGCCCGTGTAGTAAGCAATGATATCCATTTTTTTATTTTTTTGCGCAAAAACACTAGTCGTAAAGCTGCACAATAACAAAAAGGCGATCAGGTTAATTTGTTTCATTTTAAAGTTTTTTGTTTTTTGAATGCTAAATATAAGGCAATACATTTAATATTTAACTATGTTATTTGTATCATAAAGCTAATTTTAACGAAAATTTGCAAATCTTTGCAAAAATATTGCGCTTCATAAATCAGGTTTCAAAGATTTTTAATCTGTAGCAAAACCTATTTTATATGCACTGTAGTTTAACCCCCACTGCTATGCGTCTCTACTTTTAAATGAACTTATTCCACTAATATGGTGGAAAAAAACAGGGCTGGAAAAAAAATAAACCCGCACAGTTTCGGACTTGTGCGGGTTTAAACAAATTAAAAGCTAAAAACTATTTTTGTATTAGAAGCAGTATTCGTTTTCTGCAACTAACTTAGAAGTAATCGTTTCTCTTAATGCTACAACATTTGGATTGTTTGTGTATTTTGTGAAACGTTTTAATCCCATTAACATCATACGTTGTTCGTCACCTTCAGCAAAAGAAATAATTCCTTCTTTTCCTCTAGAGTTAACGATATCTACCGCTTTGTATAAGTATAATTTTGCCATGGCAATTTGCTCTTGTACTTTAGCTTCACCTTGATTTTTGGCTAATTTCTCCGTTCTAAGAATAGTACTTTCAGCCATGTAAACCTCGATTAAGATATCAGAAGCAGCCATTAATAACTGTTGGTGAGAATCTAAATCTGGACCATATTTTTGAACAGCGCTACCAGCAACCATCAAGAATACTTTTTTCAGGTTAGCGATAATTCCTTTTTCTTCAGCAAATAATTCAGAGAAATCAGGAGTATCAAAAGATGGAATTCCCATTAATTCTTCCTGAACTTTCATTGCAGGTCCTAGTAAATCAACGTGACCTTTCATTGCTTTTTTGATCAACATACCTACAGAAAGCATTCTGTTGATTTCGTTTGTTCCTTCGTAAATACGAGCGATACGAGCATCTCTCCAGGCACTTTCCATTGGAGTATCTTCAGAGAATCCCATTCCACCAAAAATCTGAATTCCTTCATCAGCACAAGATTGTACGTCTTCAGAAACTGCTACTTTCAGTATAGAACATTCGATAGCATATTCTTCAACACCTTTCAATTCCGCTTCCTGGTGAGAAGTTCCTTCTGCTTCACGAGCAGCGATTCTGTCTTCGATATCTTTTGCAGCACGGTAAGAAGCACTTTCTCCAGCGTATGCATTAGTTGCCATTTCAGCTAATTTAGAACGGATAGCTCCAAAAGATGAAATTGCAGTGTTGAACTGAATTCTTTCGTTAGCATATTTTACTGCATTTGAAGTAACTCTACGTTGTGCATCCAAACAAGCAGCAGCCAATTTAATACGTCCAACATTTAAAGCATTCATTGCAATTTTGAAACCGTTTCCTCTTTCAGATAACATGTTTTCAACAGGAACTTTAGTATCGTTGAAGAAAACCTGACGAGTAGAAGAAGCACGGATTCCTAATTTATGCTCTTCTTCATTCATAGAAATTCCGTTTGACGGATCATTTTCTACGATGAAACCTGTAATATTTTTATCATCTCCAATACGAGCAAAAACGATGAAAACGCTACAGAAACCTGCATTCGAAATCCACATTTTTTGTCCTGTGATTGAATAGTATTTTCCATCTTCAGATAAAACAGCTTTTGTTTTTCCTGAGTTAGCATCAGATCCTGCTCCTGGTTCTGTTAAGCAATAAGCTCCAAACCATTCTCCAGTAGCCAATTTTGGAACGTATTTTTTCTTTTGTTCTTCAGTACCATAAAGTGTAATTGGCATAGTTCCAATTCCTGTATGCGCACCAAAAGCAGTTGAGAAAGATCCTGTAGCACCAGAAATGTAATCACAAACTAACATTGTAGAAACGAATCCCATTCCTAATCCACCGTATTCTTCAGGAACTGCAACTCCAAGAAGTCCCAATTCTCCAGCTTTACGCATAGATGCTTCTGTATAAGCGTAATCTTTTTTCTCAAAACGATCTTTATGCGCCCATAATTCTTTATCAACGAACTCTTTTACAGAGTCACGCATCATTAACTGCTCTTCCGAAAAATCTTCTGGTGTAAAGACATCTTCGCATTTTGTTTCTTTAACTAAAAACTGACCACCACGGGTTACGTTTTTTTCGATTGTATCTGCCATTGCTTTTGTTTTTTGTATATTTTTTATTTTATAATCGAATCTCCAATCTTGTCATTTCGACGAAGGAGAAATCACATCCAGTTTGTCCACACAGTGCGTTCTCAGCGAGTGTGATTTCTTCTTCGTCGAAATGACAAAGAAGACGTTTTACAATACCTCGTAAATTCCTGCAGAACCTTGTCCAGTCCCCACACACATAGAAACAATTCCGTATTTACTACCTCTGCGTTTCATCTCATCAAATAACTGAACAGAAAGTTTAGCACCTGTACATCCAAGAGGGTGACCTAAAGCGATCGCTCCACCGTTTACGTTTACAATATCCGGATTTAAACCTAGCTCGCGAATTACAGCCAAAGACTGAGAAGCAAATGCTTCGTTTAATTCGACCAAGTCAATATCTTTCAATTCTAAACCAGCTTGTTTTAAGGCTTTCGGAATCGCTTTTACAGGACCGATACCCATAATTCTTGGCTCAACGCCAGATGAAGCAAAATTTACTAATCTGGCAATTGGCTCAAGGTTCAATTCTTTAACCATGTCCTCACTCATGATTAAAACAAAAGCAGCACCATCACTCATTTGTGATGAGTTACCTGCTGTAACGCTTCCGTCGGCAGCAAAAACGGGTCTCAATCCAGCCAAAGCAGAAACTGATGTTCCGGCTCTTGGGCCTTCGTCTTGTTTTACAACGTATGATTTAGTTTCTTTTTTTCCATTTTCATTGATGAAAGTCTGATCAACAGTAATCGGAACGATTTGTTTGTCGAATTTCCCTTCAGCTTGTGCTTTCAAAGCTTTCATATGAGAGTTGTAAGCAAACTCATCCTGATCTTCTCTTGAGATTTTGTATTGGTTCGCAACCGCTTCAGCAGTTAAACCCATTCCCCAATAATAATCTTCGTGACCTGCAGCTGCAACTTTATA
The DNA here is from genome assembly GCF_041946075.1 of Flavobacterium sp. LAR06. Taxonomy (NCBI): domain Bacteria; kingdom Pseudomonadati; phylum Bacteroidota; class Flavobacteriia; order Flavobacteriales; family Flavobacteriaceae; genus Flavobacterium; species Flavobacterium sp. LAR06. The sequence continues at coordinate 59,620 of NZ_JAUTYT010000007.1, forward strand.
ATCCGGAGTTGGTTTGTAACCTCCCATCGGAATAAAACTCATACTTTCAGCTCCACCAGCAATGATACAATCTGCCATTCCTGATTGGATTTTAGCAGTTGCCATTCCGATAGTTTCTAATCCAGAAGCACAATAACGGTTCACAGTAACTCCAGGAACATCTTCAACTTTTAATCCCATTAAAGAGATTAAACGCCCAACGTTAAGACCTTGTTCAGCCTCCGGCATGGCATTTCCTACCATAACGTCATCGATACGTTTTTTATCAAAATCAGGCAGTTCATCCATCATAAACTGAATAGTTTCTGCTGCTAATTCGTCAGGTCTTTTAAATCTAAAAACCCCTTTTGGTGCTTTTCCTACCGCAGTACGGTAAGCTTTTACGATATATGCTGTTTTCATTTGTTTCTTTTTTTAAGAGTATAGAAAATAGAGTATAGAAAATAGACTTTTACTAAGTCTGAAATCTATATTCTATTCTCTTTGTTCTATTTTCTAGTTTCTTAATGGTTTTCCTTTAGTTAACATATATTGAATTCTCTCTAAAGTTTTTCTTTCTGTACATAGACTCAGGAAAGCTTCACGTTCGATATCTAATAAATATTGTTCAGATACTAAAGTTGCTTCAGATAAATCTCCACCAGCCATTACATAAGCCAGTTTGTTAGCGATTTTTTTATCGTGCTCAGAAATGTATTTTCCAGCTTCCATTTGGTCAGTTCCAACTAAGAACATTCCAAGAGCTTGTTTACCTAAAACCTTAACGTCAGTTCTTCTGATAGGTTGTGTATAACCCCCTTCAGCCATTAATAAAGCATGTTTCTTAGCTTCAGCAATCTGACGATCTTTGTTTACTACGATAACATCTTTACCATGTTGAAGAAGTCCAGTGTCGAAAGCTTCGTAACCAGAAGTGGATACTTTTGCCATAGCGATAGTCAAGAAATACTCCTGAAGAACGTTCAATTCCACGTCGTTTTTGCGGAATAAATCAGAAGCTCTTAAAGCCATTTCTTTAGATCCACCACCACCAGGAAGTACACCAACACCAAATTCAACCAATCCCATATAGGTTTCTGCAGCAGCAACCACCTTATCAGCATGTAAGCTCATTTCGCATCCTCCACCAAAAGTCATTCCGTGAGGCGCAACCACAACTGGAATAGAAGAGTAACGAACACGCATCATAGTGTCCTGGAACAATTTGATAGCCATGTTCAATTCATCATATTCCTGCTCAACTGCCATCATGAAAATCATTCCGATATTAGCTCCAACAGAGAAATTCGCTGCCTGGTTACCAATAACTAAACCTTGATATTCTTTTTCAGATAAGTCGATTGCTTTATTGATAGCCTGAAGTACATCGCCACCAATAGTATTCATTTTAGATTGGAATTCTAAGTTCAAAATTCCATCTCCTAAATCCTGAATGATTGCACCACTATTGCTCCAAACTTTTTTGCTTTCGCGGATGTTGTTCAGAATAATAAAGGAATCTTGTCCAGGAACTTTAACTTGTGATTTTGTTGGAATGTTGTAGAAATAAGTTGCTCCTTCTTTTACAGAGTAGAAACTTTCGCTTCCAGAAGCCAACATTTCAGTAACCCATGCAGCTGGCTCTAAACCTTCTGCTTTCATGATTTCGATTCCGTTGGCAACACCAATAGCATCCCAGATTTCGAATGGACCATTTTCCCATCCAAAACCAGCTTTCATCGCATCATCAATTTTGTATAATTCGTCTGAGATTTCAGGAATTCTGTTTGACACATAAGCAAACATTCCAGAGAAACTCTTACGGTAGAATTCTCCCGCTTTGTCTTTTCCTTTTACCAAAACTTTAAAGCGATTGATTGGTTTATCAATAGTTTTTGTCAGTTCAAGCGTAGCAAAATTTGCTTTTTTAGCAGCGCGGTATTCTAATGTATCTAAGTCTAAAGAAAGAATGTCTTTATCTACTTTTTTATAAAAACCTTGACCCGTTTTGCTTCCTAACCATTTATTTTCCATCATTTTGTTGACGAAATCAGGAAGTTTAAACAATTCGTGTTGTTCGTCTGTCGGGCAGTTTTCGTAGATACCGTTGGCAACGTGTACCAAAGTATCCAAACCAACAACGTCAACGGTACGGAAAGTAGCCGATTTTGGACGACCAATTACAGGACCAGTCAATTTATCCACTTCTTCAATCGTTAATCCCATTTCTTTTACCAGGTGGAACAAACTCTGAATACCGTAAATACCAATTCTGTTTCCAATAAACGCCGGAGTATCTTTAGCAACAACAGAAGTTTTTCCTAAGAATTTAGATCCGTATTCGTTTAAGAAATCCAATACTTCAGTTGAAGTTTTTGGACCAGGAATAATTTCAAATAATTTTAAGTAACGCGCAGGGTTAAAAAAGTGAGTTCCGCAGAAGTGTTTTTGAAAATCTTCGCTTCTTCCTTCGCTCATAAAATGAATCGGAATACCAGAAGTGTTTGATGTAACCAAAGTTCCCGGTGTACGGAATTTCTCGATTTGTTCAAAAACCAGTTTTTTGATATCCAAACGCTCTACAACAACTTCAATAATCCAGTCAACATTGGCAATTTTTGCCATATCATCAGTCGTATTTCCAGTTGTAATTCTGCTTGCAAATTTTTGACTGTAAATAGGAGACGGTTTCGATTTTAATGAATTCGCCAAGTGCTCGTTTACTACACGGTTGCGAACTGCTTTACTTTCAAGTGTTAATCCTTTTTTAGCTTCAGCTTCTGTCAACTCGCGCGGTACGATGTCAAGCAGTAAAACTTCAACACCAATGTTGGCAAAATGACAAGCTATTCCTGAACCCATAATTCCGGATCCAATTACAGCAACTTTTTTAATTGTGCGTTTCATAATAAGTCGTTAATATTTATTTTTTTTATTTTGAATTGAAATAAGCCGTCTCCAGTAATACGAATCTGCTTATTCCTTTTCTTTGTTTTCTGTTTGGGTAAATATGTTTTTGTCCTGAATCAATTCGTTGATAATTTCAGAAACTTCGATAAAATGTTTCAGCTTTTCATCCGAGACATGTTTTCTAACTGTTTCATTAAATTTCAGAACTGTATTTTTAGATAAATCTCTTTTTTCTTTTCCAAATTCGGTCAGGTAGATCAAAACACCGCGTCCGTCAGATGGATTTTTTTTGCGAACAATCAAACCTTTGTCTTCCATTGATTTTAATGTTCTGGTCAGGCTCGTGGCTTCCATTCCCATTCTTGGCCCCAACGCTGTCGAAGGCGTTCCTTCTTCCTTGTCGATACTCAAAAGAGCAAACCCGGTAGCCATTGTGGCATCGTACTTTGCAGCTTCTTCGTTATACATTCTTGAAACAGCTTGCCATGTCGCTCTCAAAATATAATCTATTGTTTTGTCTTTCATAGGTAACTATATCGATTTCAAATATAATCAAAAAATACTATGCATGCATATTATTTTTAGATAAATTTTTGGTTAATAAATTTTTTGTTCTGGTTTTCAGTGTTTTATGGTTATTTTTTAATTGAAATATACTATTCTTTTTTGATATTTTAACAAATTAAGTGCGGTAAAAATTGTTTTATGACTTTAAAACGGAGTTAAATTCCATATAATGTAAAAATTGCTGTTTATAATGCAGTATTATTATTCAATTCATATTTAGAAAGAGCCTTTTGCAGGATATTTTTCATTCGGTTTCGCAGGTTTTCGGGCCGGAGAATTTCGATTCCGTCTCCAAAACCCAATAAAATACGTTCCATCTCATAATTCGGCAAAATAAACAAATGCACAATAATACTTCCGTCTTCATTTTCTTTAATTAATCGCTGTGACGAATGCAAAGGTTTGGTCACAACATAAGGCGCATTTACCGCATCAATCCAAAGTTCGATTCGCTTGGGCTGTAAGCCTGTATTTACCGTAACGCCAATTACATTCTTATAAAAAGAATCCGCATCAAAATCTTCTTCTATATAAGGAAGGTTAAAATCGTAGTCAATTGCGATGATGCGATCCAAAGCCAAATTTTTAACAGGCTGTGAACTTTTTGTCTTTCCTACCAAAAACCACCGATTATTAAATTCCTTCAATATAAAAGGATGAAAATGAAATTTGGTTTCTTCTCTCGATTTAAAAGATTTGTACGTAATGACAAGCGTAACTTTCTTAATTATCGCCTGATAAATCTCGTCTAAGAAATGCAGCCCTTTCAGATTCTCGTTTTTATCCAGATAAATAACCGGTTTTGTATGCGACTTCTCCGCATAGATTTTATCCTCCAAACGTTGTAAAATATCCGATACATCGCTAAACAACGAAAAATCCTTAAACTGTTTCAGCATCGAAACCGTTTCGGTTAAAACATTCATATCCGTTTCTGTCAACGGAATATCCGTGATCGAAAATTCGTCCTCCTCATATTTATAATACTTTTTATCATAAACGACAATCGGCGCGTTATAACCCAGCTTTTCACTACGCATCAGCTGAATATCCATCTGAATCGTCCGTTTGCTAATCGGATTTTCCCGACCCTCATATTCAAACAAAGCTTCAGAACAACATTCGATCAAATCTTCCAGAGTCCATTGCCGGTATTTATTCTGCAGACATTTGTCAATCGTTTTGTAGCGTATTAAGGCATTTTTGTTTTGTGACATAGTTTGGGGTTTTGCCGCGAAGGCGCTAAGGCACTCAGTTTTTTCTCTCGCAGTCCAGATAGCTATCGGGAGCAGATCGAGCAGATTTTTTTTAATCATTTTAATCATTTAATCTGTGGCTATAAAAACATTGCGACTTTGCGACTTTGCGAGATTATTTTTTGCTTTCTAAAATACTCACCTCTTTTTCAATATTAACCCGTGCCTTCTCTTCATATAATTTCCTGAATTCATCCGTCTGAAAAATAAATTCGTTTTCCAGAAAATGTTTCAAGGCTTTTGCTCGTCCAGGCTTATAAAGAAAATCAGGATAAATGCTATATTCTTTTCTAATCTGTTCAAAATAGATTTTATAATCGTCCCAATCTCTGGCGAGGATTTTCAAATCAAAATCGATCAGCCAGTTAATATCTTCTATTTTATTATGCTGATGCAGTTGTGTTGCACAAATCATATCAAAAGCCAATGCCGAATTCAGAGTAGTTTCCTTTGGAAGAATCTTAACCGCATATTCCGCACTTTTTAGTTCGTTGTCTTTTTTACTGCTTACATAAATGTAGTCGTGATAAAAAATCGAATACAAAACTTCATTCGGAAATTGAAGCTGATCAAAATAGGTTTCATAACACGCAATCATATCTTGAATATGCTTCAGATTATGATAATGCCGTGATTTTTTGGAATAGGCTTTTTCTAAATTCGACCAATTACTTTTTATTTCATTTTCTCCAAAGCCAATATTGGCAAGCAATTGGGTGTATTTTTCCTTTAGATTCATAAGCCTTTTTTACTCAAATATAAAATTCTTTTTTTACTGCGCAAAATAATTGCGTAGTAGCTCTGAAATCTTTGTAATGTCAAAACGAAACAACGTTGATTGTTTAATTTTAAAAACCAGAAATTATGAAATTCAATTTTTTAGCAAAAGAGAAAAACAATATAGTTAATTACGAAAAGGCACCTGCTATTTCATTAACATCAGAATATGAATTGTATGCAGCAGTTGTAACAACAAGTTTAAATGCTTCATTTTATGAAAAAGATACTGCACGTTTAGATCGAATAAAAGATTTGATCAAAAAAAGCAATCCGGTTTTTGTAGCTAAGTTGGCGGTTTATGCACGAAATGAAATGCACATGCGTTCAGTGCCTTTGGTTTTAATTGTAGAATTGGCTAAAATATATTCAGGAGATTCCTTAATCAGTAAAATGATTACGAAGGTTATACAACGTGCCGACGAGATAACAGAGTTATTGGCCTATTACCAAATGGCAAATGAGCGAAACGATATCAAAAAATTGAATCGTTTGTCAAAACAAATACAAAAAGGTTTGGCAACTTCTTTCAACAAATTCGATGAATATCAATTTGCAAAATACAACCGTGATAGTGTGGTAAAATTGAAAGATGCTTTGTTTTTGGTGCATCCAAAAGCAAAAGATGAGGCACAACAAGTATTGTTTAATAAAATAGCAAATAACACTTTGGAAACGCCTTATACATGGGAAACTGAATTGTCACAATTGGGTCAGGTGAAGTTTTTTAACGAAGCAGAAAAACAAAAAACATTCACCCAAAAATGGGAAGAATTGATCGATAGTAACAAAATAGGCTATATGGCTTTGTTGCGTAATTTGCGAAACATATTAGAAGCGAATGTTTCTGGTTTTCATATCGCAAAAGTGAGTGATTATCTTTCAAATGAAAAAGCCGTTTTGAATTCAAAACAATTGCCATTCCGATTTTTAGCTGCTTATCGCGAATTGAAAGCCTTGAATTATAAATATACGACAATGCTTTTAGATGCTTTGGAAGATGCCGTTATGATGAGCGCACAAAATATAAAAGGTTTTGATGTCAACACAGCTGTTGTAATTGCTTGCGACGTTTCAGGTTCAATGCAGAAAAATATCTCTCCAAAAAGTAAAGTCATGCTTTACGATATTGGTTTGATGTTGGGTATGTTGATGCAAAATCGTTGTAAAAATGTGGTAAGTGGTATGTTTGGTGACCGTTGGAAAATAATCAATATGCCAAAACGAGCGATATTGGCAAACGTAAACGAATACTACAAGCGAGAAGGTGAAGTAGGTTACGCAACAAATGGTTATTTGGTTTTGGAAGATTTGATAAAACGAAAAGAAATCGTTGATAAAGTAATGTTGTTTACCGATGTTCAAATGTGGAACAATGCTTACACCAAAGATAGTTTTGCCAATTCCTGGAACCGATACAAAAAGATCTCTCCAAATGCAAAATTGTATTTATTTGATTTGGCTGGTTACGGTCAGGCACCAATAAATGTCGAGAAAAACGATGTTTATTTGATAGCAGGCTGGTCTGATAAAGTATTTGATGTATTGAATGCTTTAGACGATAAAAACAGCGCTTTGAATTACATTAACAGAATAGAATTGTAAAAAAGAATATTTACTGCGCAAAATAATTGCGCAGTAGTATTTAAATCTTTGCAATAGAAAAATTCATTGAAAATTAAAAGTAAAAAACAAGTTCCATAAAAAAGAGCTCCTTCGTGTCGTGGGTTCAATTGCCATCAATTCTATTATCAAAGATAGAATTGTAGCTCAGTGGGTAGAGCAGAAAATATCTTTTTGAATGTTGTCTTGTTTTAAAATAAAAAAAGAATGTCGTAAATAAGGGTTACTTCGTCTCAAATTTGGGGAGGAATAGCGAAGTTGTAGAATCAGCAAGGCTATCCAGTTCGACTCTGGCAAGACAAGCCCCGTTTCTCTTATTGCTTTTTACTTCTTTTTAAAACTGAAAAATGTCGTGTGTCAGAGCTACTTCGTAAAGGATTCAAAATACTCTGGCCAATTATCACTTTTTCAAATTTATAAGATGCCGTATATAAGTATTACTTCGTTGGTAGATTTAATTAGGTTCGAGTCCTAAAGGCTACTTATAAAATATTGCTCTTAAAAAAAAGAGTGTCGTCAGGAAATGGTTCCTTCGTTCCAAAGAAAATTAAACCATTCCTAAACATTACCTCTTTTAAATTATTAAATAAAACATTTTAGATTATGACAATCAAACAAATTATATACAAAGCTGAAAAAAAGTTTAAAAAAATACAACTTAGAGATGATGTTTGGGGCTTTCAAATTCAACCCAATACTAAATTTATAAAGGGAATTAGTAGAAAAGAAATTGATCAATTACAAATATTATTCGGATTTGATTTTCCTTGGGAATACAGAGAAATGCTTTTAATTTTCTCGAATATAGAAACTAATTTGATTTCAATTAATCCCGAAGATAAATTAGATATTAAATATGCTCGTGAAAACTTTTTCCATCAATATCCTGAAGATTTTGAAAAATTAAGAGGTTTTATTGATCAAATTAATGAAAATAAATTTGAAGCAGAATTGGTTCTTACCGAAGCGGGTTTTGATGTTTCAAAAATAGTAGGTTACATTCCGATGCATAATCATCGTGCTCTTGTAGTTTTTGAAGACAAATATCTTTCGCCTGTTATTTCAGCTATGCAATCCGATATTATTATGTTTGGAAATAATTTAAGGGAATATCTCAAAAATGAACTTTTAAGAGTTTGATGTATTCCACAAAGTTAATTTATCGTACAGTTTGTCATTTCGAGGCACGAGAAATCTCCGCAAGTAACTCCGCAACGAAAGGACAATCTTTGTCGAATTACGCGTGTGATTTCTCCCTTCGGTCGAAATGACAAAGAGTACGCTTAATCGTTGCTTTAATAAAACTTTGCGCCTCTGCGACTTTGCGAGAAATATGTCTTCGCTCAGCAAAAAAACTTAGAATTAAATTTATCTACGCAAAATAACTGCGTAGTACTGAATAACCTTTGTACTATCAAAATAAAAGAAAAAATGAAAACACAAATAAACGGTACAGATATATTAGAATTAGGATTCCCGGAAGGAAAGATAATCGGAATCGCATTAAAAATAAACAGTAAAAGACATGGGTTAAAACGTGATGAAATGATAACCAATTTCAAAAGCGTTTTGGAAACACCAGAAAATTATACAGACGATGCTATTTTTAGCAAACTCGCTACGGCCTTAATCGAAAAAGCGAATGAAAAACCGGAGGATTTCATCACTTTAAATCAAAATCCAAATGCCTATTCAGCTTACGGATTAGAACATATCGAAGACGGCGCCAGAAAACAAATGGAAGTGGCCATGAAATTGCCGGTTACCGTTGCCGGAGCTTTAATGCCAGATGCGCACCAAGGTTATGGATTGCCTATTGGCGGAGTTCTAGCCACTAAAAATGCCATTATTCCGTATGGTGTTGGGGTTGATATTGGTTGCAGAATGGCGTTGTCGGTTTATGATATTCCGGAAGCTTTTTACTTTGAAAATGAAGCTAAATTCAAAAGAGAATTAGTGGCACATTCTAAGTTTGGTGCGGGTCATGGTTTTCAGGGACAATACAAATCAGATCACTCGATTTTGGACAATGATACTTTCAATATGAATCCGTTTGTGAAGAACTTAAAAGATAAAGCCTGGTCACAATTAGGATCTTCTGGTGGAGGAAATCACTTTGTGGAATTCGGAATCATGGAATTTGCCAAAGACGATGCGGTTTTAAATATCCCAAAAGGGAAATATGTCGCTTTGTTAACGCATTCTGGTTCACGTGGAATGGGCGCAACTATTGCCGGATATTATACTAAAATGGCCAAAGAGGTTTGTAAACTTCCGGAAGTGGCAAAAAACTTAGCGTATCTGGATATGAATTCGCAATTGGGTCAGGAATATTGGATGGCGATGAATCTGGCGGGAGATTACGCTTCGGCTTGTCATGAAATTATCCATCACAAAATGGAGAAAGCATTAGGAGCAACGATTTTAGCCAAAGTCGAAAACCACCATAATTTTGCCTGGAAAGAAACCTGGAATGGAGAAGAAGTAATTGTACATAGAAAAGGAGCAACCCCAGCTGGAAAAGGCGTAATGGGAATCATTCCGGGAAGTATGACCGCACCGGGATTTTTAGTGAGAGGAAAAGGCGAGGAGAACGCGATCAATTCGGCTTCGCACGGAGCAGGAAGACAAATGAGCAGAACTCAGGCCATTAAAAACATCACTAAAACCGAAATGCAGTCCATCTTAAAAGAGCACGGTGTAACACTTATTGGAGCTGGTTTAGACGAAGCGCCAATGGCCTATAAAGATATCAATCAGGTTATGGAAGCACAACAGGATCTGGTCGACGTTGTAGCAAAGTTTACCCCAAAAATGGTCAGAATGGCGGATGACGGGAGTAGAGAAGATTAAATTTAGTTTTCAGTCACGGTCACAGTTTTCAATGTAGAGACGCACAGCAGTGCGTCTAACACAGTGCTTAAAAAACTTAAAACACATAGTATAAAAGAAAACTTTGTGACTCTGCGCCTTTGCGAGATTAAAATACTTTAATTTGTGCAAAAAAAATTAATGAAATTTATACAACAGCGAACCATAATCTTAAAGTCATTTATTGCCGCACTAGCGATATTAATAATTAAAAATTTTGTCTTCAAAAAACTTTCACTTTACGGACAGGATTTTCACGATTTGATTGAACTGTCTGATATTACAATCATTTTTACGGGAGCCTTTTTTGTATTCGGATTGTTATTGGCGGCAACCATGACCGATTTTAAAGAAAGTGAAAAAATCCCGGGCGAAGTGGCTTCAAATCTCGAAGCAATAAAAGACTGGATTTATCTGGCTTTCAAGGCGCCAAGAACAGGAACTTCTGATTTGTGCAAGGAGGAATTAGACAGCACCTTTTTACGCGAACAAATGATTGGGATTACCGATGGTATTATTGCATGGATTTATTCCCACGGAAAAGATTCTACGGTTATCTTTCCCTTAATTCGAAAATCAAATGAGATTGCCTATTATTTTGCCGAAAGAGGTGTCGACAAAGAAGCCATAAAAGGCATACAGGAAAATACAAATGCGATGCGAAAACAGCTTACGCGTGCTTATTCGATTTCGAGAAACAACTTTATCAAGCCAGCTTATACCTTACTGCAAAGTATATTGTTTATCGTCATGTCGCTTTTACTGATTACCAAATTCAAAAGCCCTTCGGCCGATTATTTGGTAACTTCTGCCATTACGTTTTTGTTTTGCTATTTGTATTTATTAATTAGCGGTTTAGACGATCCTTTTGATATTCTCAACGGAGATACCAATGTCGATTTGAAACCTATTGATCGATTTAAACAACGATTGTGTTCGGATTTTTTGGTTTGAAAACGGGATTGCTTTCGGTTAATTTATACTAACAAAGTAAGTCTGTAACCGACTTTATTTGTAGCCTTTAAATCAGTTGTTTTTACTGGGTTTAAAGGCTTTTTGTTTATTTATATTTGAAAACCATCATGAAAGAAAAAATATTAGCGTAATTAAAAGAAATAGAAAAAAGCAAGGATGTAGAAATACTTTTTGCTGTGGAATCAGGAAGTTGAACCTGGGGATTTGCTTCTCCGGACAGCGATTATGATATCCGTTTTATATACAAACACAAACCAGAATATTATCTATCGCTTTGGGAAAAACCAGATGTAATCGAATTCATGACAGAAGACGATCTTGACGGTTCTGGTTGGGACTTACGGAAAGCCGTAAAGTTATTAGCAAAATCTAACGCACCTTTGATAGAGTGGTTGTTTTCGCCTGTGGTGTATTACCAAAATGACGATTTTGTAAAACAGATGCAGGAGTTAGCCGTAGAATGTTTTTCGCCAATAGCGACTTTACATTGGTCGTTTTGTAGAATTGCTGCTTAAAAACAATCCTAATATTCTAGAAATTTTGGCTTCGCCGGAAGATTCTATTTTATATAGACATCCTTTAATGGAGTATTTGCGACTAGAAGATTTTCTATCTAAACTCTGCAAAGATTCTTTTGCCGGTTACGCCGTTACACAAATCAAAAAGGCGAGAGGTTTAAACAAGAAAATAGTAAATCCAATGCCAAAGGAAAAGAAAAGTCTTTTAGATTTTTGTTATGTCCTGAAAGGATATGAAACGCTTGCTTTAAATATTTTTTAGCAGAAAATAAGTTGAATCAGGAGCAATGTGGTTTGGTTAATTTGGCCATTCAAAAGGAATGTTTGCGTTATTTTATGATCAGGATAAAACTTTAGGCTATAAAGGAATTATTCAAAAAGAAAACTCAAATGAAGTTTCGCTTTCGTCTATTCCTAAAAACGAAAAGTTAATCGGCTATTTGTCCTGCAATCAGGATGGCTATTCGAAATATTGTAAAGAATACAAAGAATATTGGAATTGGATCGAGAAACGAAACGAAAATCGCTACGATACCAATCAAAAGCACGGAAAAAATTATGACAGTAAAAACATGATGCACACGATCCGGCTTTTGCAAACCGCTGAACAAATTCTGTCTACTGGAAAATTGAATATCAGAGTTTCAAATCGTGAGGAATTACTCGATATAAAAGCTGGAAATAAAGAATATGATGATTTGCTTGACATGGCAGATAATCTAATTGTTTTAATTGAAAATCATTATGAGACTTCAACTTTACCAGAAAAGCCAAATGAAGAAAAAGCAATTCAAAATTTAATAAAAATTAGAGAAGAATTATACCAATAAAACCAAAAAATGCGCAAAATAACTTTTGCGCATTTTGTATATAAATCCTAGATAAGAATATTATTTCCCTTTCAATAACTTCTCTAAATACTCAACCTTTTCTCTTTCAGCCAAAACCAAACGTTCGTAAAGCTCCACAACTTTATCAAGAGGATTGAATGTGCAATGATTGTTATGAATATTTCCTTGAGCACCACTATTAGTACTATTATCGTAAAAGCTATTAAAGAAATTAAAAACAGATTCTTCAGAAAAGTTTTCAATTGCTGTGCTCATAAGTCAAGGGTATTTAAAATTTTTCAAAAAGATAGTGATGCGTAAAAAACATGATTGATTCGATAAGGTACCGTTTTTAGCGTTTTTTCGAGGTGTAAATATACTCTTTTTCTTACTTTGTTTAAATTGAAAAAATCAATTATTTAAGAAACCATCATCTTAACTCCCAAAATGTGCTTACAAATTCCTCTTTTACCCTGATAAGCCGTAAACCAGTCACAAGTACATCTTTGCGAATTAGCATCGATAATCACTTTGTGTAAAACGCCCGAACCTTTTACTTTTGCTTCGATATAATCGGTTCTTCGCTCGACGATTTCGATGTCTTCATTATCGATTAGTTTTTTGGCATTTTTTAGTCTTGGGTTTAGCGATAAAATACGTTCGGTTTTAAAAGGAAGACGACGGTAGAAATGCGCTTTTTCGCTTAAATCGTATCCTAATAATCCCATTGAAGATAAATTGGACGTCAGGTTGCCCATTGTTCCAAAATCAATGTCATTTTCTATAGAAAGCATCGTTGGATCAAAAGTTTCATTTGATTTTAATAAACTGTTTAATCCGTAAACCCATTCTATTGGTAAATTTTCAGTCATGGTTTCCAATACGTTTCCTTCGCCTGAAAATCCGCGATACGAGTCAGGAGAAAAAGCCATTAAAAGCTGCATTTTTCCAAATTCAGCCACTATCGCACACGTTTGTTTGTCTGACGATTCATAAATATAAATTTTATCTACAATGGCCAGAATTCCTTCTAACAAACGCAAACGCTGTACACCGCCAATTCTGACACTGTCGGCTGTAGCCAAAGTCGAAAACATAAATTTCCCGGCTCTTTTGGTAATAAAAAAATCACCTTTTACAGCTCCTTTTGGTAAACTTTGAAACAACTGAATCGTCTGAATTTTATTCAACTCAAACTTAATATCCATATCTGCCAGATACAACTGAACACTCGTTAAACCTTTTATCCAGCGCATTGGTAAAGTCACTTTTTTCTCGGTCACTTTTGCTTTGCTGGTAATCACCTGAACATCCTGCTGGCCAACGGCAAGGGTTACTTTTTCGTTTTTCTGAATCGCATTTAAGGCATTCAGCATCGGATCATTAAAATCGACATTCGTCGTTCCGTTGGCAATAAATTCTCCGTCAATCGCTTCAGGCTTCATATCCAGTCGTACATATACTCCATTACAAGACGAAAACCCTTCGAAACGCAAGCGCTCAGATCCTGCCGAAACGATAGGATCACGAAGACTTGGCGGAATAGGTCCAAAACTGGAACGAACCACTTTGGCAATCGTACTCCAGCATTTTGCAGTAACATAAGGATCTGTCAAACTTCCCCAGAAAAAACACGGAATGTTATTGACCTCTTCAATTTCGGTCTGATGTGCCAAAACCAGATTGTTGATGCCTTTGGTTTTACTGTAAGTCGATATTCCTTTATAATTATATTCGAGATCTGTCATTTTTCTTTATTTTAAAATTTGCTTAATCAATGCTTTAAGCGATGCATTATCTTTCCATTTTTCAAAGAAAACAATTGCTTTTGTCGTCGGTTTCTGATTGGTTTTGGTTAAAATATCCAGATAGTTTTCTATTATTTTTTTGAAGTTGGTTGGCAGCTTATCTTTTAATTCAAGATTTTCAAAGAAGGAGTTTAACAACTTCAATAAAGCATTATTATGCAATGGCGAAACATCTTTAATGGCAATTAATCCATCGACCAATCTCAAAAACACACCATATTTTTCGGTTGCCAGACAGGTTATTTTCTCAGCAAAAAGTTCGATGTCAATGGCTTGTTTCTCGATTAACTGAATCAAAACTTCAGATGTCAATAGTCGTAAATCTTTCTTTTCCTGAAAGAAACAGCAGGCATATAAAAGCAATGTAATATCTGAGAATCGAAATTCTGGTCGGTTAATAACGTCGAGAAAAGCTTTTAATTCCGGTTTTGCGCCATCGGCAATACCACAATTATGTAATAAAGTCAAAGCGAGCGCATCTGAGTTTTGCGGTGTAAGACTGTGCCAGAAATAGGTGTTTCCTGCATAATTCAAATTGTAATCCCAACTGTTCGGTCTGCTGTAAAGATCCAGACTGTACAATAAATAATTTGGAATTTTAGAATAATTCGGCAAATGGAAGCTTAGTTCATACCAGGATGGCGTTCTTTCTTTTTCTTTGGTTTTATAATTGGTCCACTCGTTCCATTTTTCCTTAAACCGAACCTGAGGTTTAAAAGGAGATACCACAAACGGAATCTCTTTTAAATAGGTATTCTCAAATTCCGGGAAAGTATCGTTGGGATAAAAAGTTCTTGCCGCAACCGCCCAAAGCGACAAGTTTCCTGTCTCTTTGGTCGTTTTTCCCATTGTCGCCAATAATTTAGAGAAGAGAGAAGTTGAATCCAGATTCAGTTTTTCATCGACACCAAGGCAGAAAGATAAAAGCGGTTTAATTTCGCCTTCAATTTTATCCAGTAACGGAATGGCTTCTGCAACATTTTCTCTCGGCATACGCGCAATGGCAACAGCCAAATCGGCATAATCAATTTCTTCTTTTGTATTTTGATACGCAATAACTCTTTCTAACAAAACCTTTGGAGCAACCCAATATGGTTTATGGCTAGGGAAAGAGAGGAGCGGCAACGTAGAGTTGGATTCGATTTTTTGCTGCACTTTTTCCAGCAAAGGTTTCATTAAAGCAAGCGTATTAATTTTTGCGTAATGTTTGTATGTACTGTCAAATTTGCCATTGATATTTGGAATCTTCTGCTGTAAAAATGACTTCAGGTAATTTTTATGAACCGCTTCAAAATAATGTTTTTGCAACTGTTTATTGTAAGGCTCTAATTGTGCCGTATAATCTGCGGGAAACAAATTACGCTGTTGAATATAGGTATTCATTAAAATTTCGGTATCGAGAACTTCGTCTGATCCAATGAAATTTCCAAACTGAAAGACAATATCATTCCAGTCTTTTGGCAACTGAACTTCTTCTGTAAGGAATAACTCCTGTTGAGGTTCGAATGTATATTCTTCAAGAAAAGCATCATCAATAACCAGGCTATCTTCATCTAAAAATTGCGTTAATCCTGATTTGATATTTCCCTGCATTAATGTGACATAAGAAGATAATTTCTCTTTAAGGGCCTTATCTTTTATGTTGGCAATTTTGGTGATAATTTTGGTAGCGCGTTCCTGCAAAGCCAGATCGGCAATCACGTAAACATCAGCAATAATTGATGATATAGCGGCACTTAGTTTTGGGTTTGATTTATTTATTTTCTCGAGAATTGGCAAGACGTTTTTAATAGCTGCTTTGCAATCGCTTCGCATCATTAAAGGTTCGAGCCATTCCAGAAATGATTTGGTTTTGAATTTTGGATGATCGTAAATTTTCTTGATCAGTTCAATTCCGTAACTCGTTATAGGCGGGTAGGGATTATGTAGAAAGGAGAATATGTTTTCCTGATAAAGGATAAGTTCATCGGCAGTAACATTAAATTCTTCAATTCTTTTTCTAAAAAAAGATTTCAGGTTATTGTTCCATTCTTTGGTTTGAATCAGGATGGCATTTTCGATAAAAAACGCACGTTCCATCTTTTTTTCTTCTAACAAAGATTGATAAATAACTACCCACGTCTGAAATTCATCATGTGCTTGAGAATCATTATCCCTAAAAAAACTAATGTGCAGAATCGTTTCATAGTGAAACAATTCCGGAATATCTCTTTGCCAGGTTAGTTTGTCACTCAATGTATTATTGACGAATTGTCGGATTTTCATCTTTGCGCGCCACTCATTAGTTGCCGCTAAAGTTAAAGCGTATAATTCCGGATTATAAAGCAATAAATTCTGCTCTTCCAGTTTTCTCAGAATGTGATAATTAAATCCAACCCAGTCTTGTCTTTTTACTTTATCTAAAATAAAAGTATCAAGCCAATTTGGTTTTGCCCACAATAAAACATCCAGAACCTGCGGTTTTTCGTCTATTTCGTTCAGTAAATTCAAGGCTTCATCCCATGAATTAATATCGGTTTTATCAAATAAAGCAATGGCGCTAAGGGTAATAATATCACTTTGTTTTTTATCGCCGCGGGTTCCCCAGCCATAATCGTGTTTGTCTTTTTTTACGTAACCTGGATCCTTAGTCAAATCGGTATACGTCATAAAATAACGCTTACTTTTCTTGATGATTTTCTTTAGCGCTTCAATATTTCCTTTTGATTTTTCTTTAAGAAAAGGCAAAAGCAAATCAATATTTTTTGATTTTATGATAGCCTCATATTCTTCAAGAGCTTCATCCGATTTAGCACTTTTAGCTGTTTTTGGTTTTGAAGCTACAGCAACATCACCAGTTTCTGAATATCCTTTTTTTACTTTTTCGGCCAGTATTTTTTCCGCCGCTTTCAGGCATTCTTCGCCTGTAGAAAATGATTTGGTTTGAGAAGTTCCTGATGTTCCGTTTTTCCCGTAAGTGACAGTATATTGTAATCCGGTAACTTCAATTTGCCAAAACTTATCAGAGTTTCCGTCTATGTATTTAAGACTTTTTTTCATGGAATTTTAATGGAATGGATTTTTAAAATGATTTTATGTATGTTTTTTTCAAATAGATTTTTTGTTCGAAATCACACGGCTAGAACTGATCAAACAACAATTGTTTCGTTAACGGGTTGTTCAGCTTTTTTAACGAACTTCAAATAAATAAAATACTCCACAAAAGGAATAATCAAAAACAACAAGAAAAAAAGCAATTCGTGTTTCAGGATTTCATTAAAAATAAGATCTAGTCCGGCTTGTAATTTGCGTCCCATTTCAGATTGTATGGAGTGTTCGATTCGTTGCGGTTCTATCTGATCTAGCTTTTGTAAAAGCGTTTTGAATTTAGCGTAATCAATATCTTTTACGTTTTTCATGTCGGCTTTGTCGTCAACGACTTTCATAAAACCATAAACGCAGGCACTGTAAACTTCCGACTCGTATTTTTGAAGCAAATAGGATGTCGACGAATTCTTGAAGTTATCTACAGTTTGTAAACCGCTGTTGTTTTGTTTGATATAAAGCGCCAATGCCTGGGTCAAAGATTTACTGACATCTTCGGAAGAATTAGAAAGTAATTGGAGCGAATGCAGAAAATCTTTTTTCTCTTTTTCAGATGAAAAGGTTGTTCCAATTGTTTTAGAATAAATATTGGCGGTTATGTTTTTGTTTTCTGATTTCAAAACATACTTTCCTCCATACAAAAGGCCAATCATCGCAAAGAAATAAACAAATACAATCATGAAATACGGAATCCAGAGTTTGGCAATCCAGTTGTAGTATTTCCGGTCACGACTGAAAATGTTTTTTCTGTACAAAAAAACGTTGAAAACGATTCCTATAAGAAGGCCCAGAATAATAAATAAAACCGTCCAGAATATAAACCAACCAATATTGGGTAAAATAAATTGTTTCGAAAATTCCCAAACTTCAGACCAGACAATACTGTCAATATATTCTTTCATAATTTTATTTAAGGTGATATAAAAATAATGAAAAGTAGCTTTCAAAATGAAAATATGTTGAAATCAACAGTAATTTTTTTGTGTTATTTTTAACATCTATAGAAGGAAAAGTTATATTAAATCGAAAAATAATTTATATTTGTCTTAGAATTAAAAATAAAAAACAGTCATATGAACCTGTCAGCCATAAAAGTTAGCGATCGTTTAGCGGGATTTTCTCCGGCTAATGATGCAGGATGTCATATGTATTTAATGAATTAGAAATGTATTGTAGTTTCAAACTCAAAAATAAATAGATAAAAGCGTCCTCATTGGGACGCTTTTTTTGTTTTTAAGGAAGGTTTGTGTCCGGGACTTCGGAATCGGCTTCAATAAGTACAAAAAGAAAATGAAAGAAAAATAATACATAACTAAAAACGATTAAAAAAATAAATTGACCAAATGTTTTATGAGTAAACAAAATAGCGAATTATAACTTGGAAAGTAATCTGATTGAGAAACAGTCATTTGATAAAAAAAGAAATCTGCACTAGCATGCGGACAGGAATTTCTCTGCTTTAATTTTGAATATAACTAATTGGTAATCAGTAAAATAATGTTAAAAAATATTTGGATAGTTGATTTTTTCGACTTTATCTTTGCCAAACAAATCAGAACAAAAGATTTATACAACACAATGATTTTAATATATAATACATATAAAATGAATTTTAAAACTAACAGCAGTAAAGCCAAATCTTTAGACGCCAGTTCGGGTCTGGAATGGATTAACATATCGGTGCAGCACTATAGGGATAGGATAATTTATATTATCGTATTTGTTATGAAGCACCTTTTATCGGGTGCTTTTTTTATGCCCGTAGGTTTTTGCCATTTGCCATTTGCCACGAAGGCGCAAAGACACAAAGAATATAAACTTAGGGCCTTGGTGCCTTAATGGCAAAAATTAGTAAGATTTAAAAATTAATAAATAAAAAAATATACAATGAGTACAATATTAAAAGAATACAAAAAAGCGATTAAGATTCAATACGAAATGGAGAAAAAAGGAAAATACTTCGATTATTTGCAAAGCCCTTCTCGTGGAAAACTACGTGATTTTTGCTGGTTGATTTTCGAGAAGAATCCAACTAAGGATGACTTAAATGTTTTTAGAAATTTATTTTCTTTAGATTTTGATCATACTAAGAAGAATAAGTTTAAGGAGCAAAAAGATAAGCTCAGACCTATCGAAACCTTCTTTAAAGGCGAAACAGATCCGGCAAATATTGATGCGATCAATATGGCTGCAATTTTGGTTGATTTTGAACCGCGTCCTTTTAAAAAGTTTCACGAAATGTACAAACTTGAAGGAGCTAAAGAAATTAAAAGCGATAGCGATAATTCTAAATGGAAGAAACGCTATTCATCAATCAAGAAAAACTTTCGGGAAGTAATGGCTCTTTTTTAGAGACAGAATTATAAATTATTAAAAAAGTAAAAAAATGAAAACGACAGATAAAATTATTATTATCGATTTAGAAGCCACATGTTGGCAAAGTGCGGTCCCACAAGGACAGGAAAATGAAATTATCGAAATCGGATTGGCGGTTTTAGATTCAGAAACGGGTGAGATAACCCAAAATCAAGGCATTTTGATCAAACCACAACGATCGAGTGTGAGTTCGTTTTGCTCGGAACTGACCACTATTACCCAGAATTTACTGGATGAAAACGGAGTGCGTTTTGAGGAAGCAATTGAAAAATTAGTTGACGAGTATCATCCGGATTTATATACCTGGGCAAGTTACGGTCAGTACGATCTGAATATGCTTAGAAAACAATGTAAATCATTCGGAATTCCATATCCAATGGCCGACGAACATATTAACGTAAAAGTTTGGTTTGGAGAAAAATTTGGTTTAGTGAAGTCAACCGGAATGAATGGCGCTTTGCATTTACTGGATATTCCGCTGGAAGGAACACATCACCGTGGAATCGACGATGCAAAGAATATTGCCAAGATTCTACATTGGTGTTTGCAGAATTAAAAAAGGCTGTCCTTGGAAGACAGCCTTTTCATTTTAAAAATTAAATCTTATTCAAACGTATAAGAGAATTTTCCGTTTAAAAGATATTTGGTTTCAAGAGGTGTATCGCAAAAAATAATAGTTACTGTTTTTTTGTCATTTTTGACATAAAATTTTGTTCCTGCATCAGCAACAGCTCCGCCGGGATAACCACCATAATTTTCGATGTATAATTTAGCTTCACCAGTCGAAAGATTTTTATCATTTCCAAAATCACCTAAAACTACAGTATAAGTTCCGGTTAAAGGAGGGTTTTGATTGTACTCATTAAATTGTACCACAATTCGTGCAGTTGATGCATTTGAACTTGTTTTAAATTCGATATTGCCTTCATTAAAAGCCCAGTTGGGATTTCGTACTTCGACTCTGCTAATGTCAATAATTTGCTGGCTGTTGCTTAGTTTTATCAAATTGTTTGTAACTGGATTGCATGGTGCTTCCATACTGGTTTTAAAAGAATATTCTTCGCCGTAACCGGCACCAATTTCATTTATCGCATAAAATCTATAATAATAAGTTGTATTGGCTTCAAAAACAGTATAAATTTTAAAAGATTCACCTATTCTTGAGCCTTCAATAATTTTATTGTCGCTTATAGTAGGATTGGCCGTTTTAGAATAAACAATACCATATTCGGTAATTTTTTTTCCTCCTTCACTTCCCACTTCACCTCCTAAGATGGCTGAATTTGTCATAACATTTTCAGGTTCATAGCTCAAAACAACTGGTGTTAAATAGTTTATGTGTTCTATCTCGCATCCATTCAAAATAAGGATTAAAAAAAGTAGAGAAATTTTTTTCATTTAAAAGAATTTTTCGTCAAATGTATATATTTAACAATATATTTGTACTATAATTTTTAATAATAATTTTACCTTTTTCTTTTTTAATGAGGCCATTCAAAATCAATTTTTCAGTTCTTTTGTTAATTCTTTTCAGTTCTTCTATTTACAGTCAGGGTGGGGCATTTGAAGGCAGATTTGGTATTACTGCGGGTTACACCAATTATGTTTTAGATACCAATGTGCTCTTTACAAAATCGCAGCCCGGCTATTTAGTGGGTATTGTGGCCACTGCAGAATTTACAGATAATCTTGAATTTTCAATGGGTTTAAATTATGTACACCACAGAATGATATTCATTGGGAAAGAAAATCTGGATGCTGAGCCCGAAGATTTAAAATTTAAATTGGAGAATTTAGACCTTCCTATTATTCTAAATTACAAGTTTTTGAGATTAAATGACGATAATCTTAAATTTGGAGTAAATGCCGGAATCACATTTAGTTTTGCCCAACAATATATTCCTTCTGACAGCAGTAAAGAAAATTACATTCTGGAACCGCTTAACCTTCAGGTTAAATATATGAATTTTGATCAGGAAAACGAAAGTATATCCATTAACACTTACATTCCAGTTGGTTTAACGGTAGAATATTATAATGTTGCTTGTAATTTAAGATACAATATGGGATTATCTGATCCGTTTAAAAAAGCACCATTTTACAATAGGGTTTACGAAACAAAAGCAAAACAAGATTATTTCAGTCTTTCTTTTACTTATTTTTTTGGTGATGAATAAGATTTTTAAATGTATTTTATATGAAAAAGGCTGTCTAAATTTAGACAGCCTTTTTCTTGGTTAAATTATTTTGGAATGTTATTCGTGACCATAGATTTTAGTGTAAAGGTCTTTGTAAATTTCTTTAATGATTTTACGTTTTAATTTTAAAGTAGGAGTAAGTTGTCCGCCATCGATAGACCAAACATCAGGAGTTAACTCAAAACGTTTGATTTTTTCCCAGTTTCCAAATTTCTCATTAATCGTTTCTACTTCTTCGTCGATACGTTTAATTACTTCCGGATTAGCGCTTATTTCGGCGTTTGTGCTTCCTAAAGTTGTTTTATGAAGCTTTGCCCATTCTTTTACAAATTCAAAGTTAGGCTGGATAAAAGCAGCCGGCATTTTTTCACCGTCTCCAATTACCATAATCTGCTCGATAAAACGAGATTGTTTCATGGCATTTTCAATCAACTGAGGTGCAATATATTTTCCGCCTGAAGTCTTGAACATTTCTTTTTTACGGTCTGTAATTTTTAAGAAACCTTCGCTGTCAATTTCGCCAATATCTCCTGTATGGAAATACCCGTCTTGCAAGGCTTCAGCCGTTTTTTCAGGATCTTTATAGTAACCTAACATTACGTTTGGTCCTTTGCAAAGAATTTCTCCGTCAGCAGCAATTTTAACTTCAACGTTACGAATTACTTTTCCGACAGTTCCAATTTTAAATCCTTTGTTTCTTTGATCGTTTACGGCAATTACCGGTGATGTTTCAGATAAACCGTAACCTTCCATAACCGGAATTTCTGCAGCAGCAAAAACTCTTGTTAAGCGTGGCTGTAAAGCGGCACTTCCGGAAACCATTAAATCTAAATTTCCTCCCAAACCTTCTTTCCATTTGCTGAAAATCAATTTGCGGGCAATTTTTAGCTGAAACTCATACCAGGCGCCATTGGCTCCGTATGGTTCGTATTTTAAACCTAAATCAATAGCCCAGAAAAACAGTTTTTTCTTGATACCCGTTAATTCAGATCCTTTTGCGTAAATTTTATCGTAAACTTTTTCTAAAAGTCTTGGTACAGCTGTAATTACAGTTGGACGAACTTCTTTTAAGTTATCACTGATTTTATCAATTGATTCCCCAAAATATACCGAAACACCATAATATTGATAGATATATAAAATCATTCTTTCAAAAATATGGCAGATAGGCAAGAAGCTCAACGCCGTGCTTTTTCCCGGATCGAACGGAATTCTTGGTGCGCTGTCTAAAACATTTGAAACAATGTTTTTATGTGAAAGCATCACCCCTTTAGGTCTTCCTGTTGTTCCTGAAGTATAAATAATAGTTGCTAAATCATCAGTTTGAATACTGTCTTTTCTGGCTTCAACTTCGTTTTGATTACTTTGGTCTTCACCAAGTGCCAATAAGTCACTCCAGTGTTTACAACCCGGAATTTCGTTAAAAGAATACACTTCTTTTAAAGTCGGAACATTAGCCTGTATCAGTCTTACTTTTCGAAGCACTTCATCATCAGATACGAAACAGTAAATACTGCCGCTATGGTTCAATATATATTCGTAATCTTCTTCAGAAATGGTTGGATAAATCGGCACGTTCTGAGCACCAGTCTGCAGAATACCAATATCCATAACATTCCACTCGGTACGGTTATTTGAGGTGATTAAAGCGATTTTATCATCTTTCTGAACGCCCATGCGCAACAATGCTCTCGAAACAGCATTGGCTTTAGCAATATATTCTTCGCTAGATGTTTTTTCCCAGACTCCGTCTTTTTTTGTTGCCAAAGCAACCGGAAGGTTATAAGTTTCTTGTTGATAATAGGGAAAATCAAAAAGGCGTGTGATTGAAACCATGTTTAATATGTTGAATTTTATCGCAAATTAAATAAAAAATAGGTATAATTTTTAATTTTGTGGAATTTTATGGGAAAATTTATAAGGACTCTTGAAAATCAACGAAAACGTTTTCTTTTTGTGGGTAATTTTTCCCAAAAACTAAAAATTATGTAATTTGAGGTGTGATTTTTTTCCAGATTATTGAACATCATAATCTACATATTCTTTCACTCTTTCTCCCATTAAAAACATTTTTTTCTTGGTAAAGTGAATAGAAAATTGAGAGTTAATCCATTCGTTGCTATCGTTTGGCCTGTACCAAAAAGTGTAAGAGGCGCTATTGAAACCTTCTCTAAAAACAGGAATTCCTTCTTCTGTACATTCAATTCCCCAATTCATCTTTGTTTTGCTTAAATCTTCAGACTGAATTACTCCGGTTCCATCAGGATTTAAAACGGTGCTAGGCTCTTTTTGTCCTGCGGGAATATAAGTACCGGGAACGGGATAGCCAATTGTTGTGGTAATGTAGCGATCACGACCATTATAAGAAATTTTATTTACCTCGACTTGTGAATAAGACTGTGCAACAGTAAAAAATAATGTAATTACTAATAAATGTAAAGATTTCATTCTATGTAGGTTTAAGTGTTTTTGGGGTTAAAAAAAAATCAGTGGCAAATATTTTTAAGCGAATATACTTCAAATTTTAATTAAAAATAAAGATTTATTTTAACTAAAAAATACCGTGTTTTTCCCCTTTGAAAAACAGTTATTTACCTTGTTAATTGAGAGGTTGCTTACTATAATTTTATTTCAAATTAAATGCGTGAGCCGAAAAGCAAAAGAGTAGGCATTATTTTAAAATTGAAATTATGGAAACAGCTTTCTTTTTGATTATGGGATGGTGTGGTACAGGGTACCCGGGATGGTTAAGATACTTATTGAAAAAGATCCCACCACCGCCAGATCCGGAGCCTTGGTGGCATATTGGCATTATTGGTCTGGGATTAGTTGCAGGTGTAGTTGGTGGACATTACTTTAATGATGCAATTGTAGATAATCAGTTTTTTGCAGGTCAGAATGCGATTGCATCAGGATTGTTCGCTTTTGGTGCTTCAAATGTGACAACGGGAATTGCCTCCTCACTAAAACGCTAAAAAAAATGCCTCAGCTGATAGGGATAGCGCTGAGGCATTTTTTTATATTGTGATAGTTAAAATTTAGCTGTCCCTATCCGCTTATGTTGTCAAATTAATAGGAGAGTGTGATTTTAAGATTGGATGAAAAGTAATTATTAAAACCATATAACATTACATACCATTCTCCCGACGAAGGATTTGTGATTGTGATGTTTTCCTTATCTCTGTTAGGTAGTATGCTTGAATATTCGGCATTCCATTTGTATGGATAAGTAGAGATTATTGAAGGACGGCTTTTGCCGACAAACAAATCTGCAGAATTCAAGTAGCAGCCGCCATCTTCAGATGTTTCAATTACCATTTTCTTTACGTTTGCTGGAAGAGTTAATTTGAAACTTTTTTGATCACCTTGTTTGCCTTCTACGCACTGGTTCATTAATTCTTGAGTGTCATTTCCCCCAGTGCCGCCACCTGTTCCACCGCCAGTACCTCCATCAGTACCCCCATCAGTACCTCCGCCAGTTCCACCATCTGGTTCATTATCTGTGGATATGGTCTCGTTTTTGCCATTTATAAGTATTTTCCAGTCAGAAGCTTCTCTGATGATATTGATTTTATTGGTTTGATCTTTTAGAAACGCATCATCATTTAATGTGCCTGAGTATGTTTTTCTGGTTTCTGGGTATGGAGTTCCAAATCCCCACTCTCTAACTAAAAACGAATATTTTACTCCGTTGCCACTTAATTTGACTTCAGAAACGATGCCTTCTTCAAGAGCATAAGATTCAGACTTGTAAACGGGTGTGCTGCTTCCATCATTTAGTGTAATGCTATAGATACTAACTTTAGAGTCGTTAGAAGAGGTTAGCAGGTCACAGATCGCAATAATTTCTCTTAAATCCGGATTTAGATCTTCTTCACTTACACAGCCGCTAAAAATTAGGATAATAATAAATGTAAGTAGTCTTAAAATTTTGTTCTTGTGCATCTTTCTTTTGTTTAGTTGTTTTTGTATCTTTTACTTTTTAAGATTAAAATGTAAATATTCTTGGCAAATCTAAAAGGTCTATTGCTAAAATAAAATACTCCAAAAGATGTATTTTTATTCCAATTCAAGTGAATTTTAAAAGGAAGCTTCTAAGAAAGAGCGAGCAAAAAAAATCCCTTTACTCTTTCCTGGTATAAGAAAAGATTAAAGGGAAATTTAATTTGTGATTATAGAAAATTCTATTTATCTATTTTCAATCCATTTTCTGGCGTTGATAAAAGCTTCATGCCAAGGTGTAAACTCGTCATTTCTGTCTTTTGGATAATGTGCCCAGTTCCATTGGAAAGTCGAACGCTCAATATGAGGCATTGTAACCAAATGTCTTCCTGTTTTATCACACATCATGGCTACGTTGTAATGAGAACCATTTGGGTTTGCAGGATATCCTTCGTAAGCGTATTTAGAAACAATGTTGTAATTTTCTTCACCCATAGGTAAATTGAATTTACCTTCTCCGTGCGAAACCCAAACTCCCAAAGTAGTTCCGGCCAATGTCGATAACATTACTGAGTTATTTTCCTGAACTTTTACAGAAGTAAAAATACTTTCGTGTTTGTTACTATCATTATGAAGCATTTTTCCGTGCACTTCATGCTCCGGATTAATTACTTCTAATTCCATGAACAATTGACAACCGTTACAGATTCCAACAGATAATGTGTCTTCTCTTTTAAAGAAATTATCTAAAGCTGTTTTTGCTTTTTCGTTGTATAAGAAAGCTCCGGCCCAACCTTTTGCAGAACCTAAAACATCAGAGTTAGAGAATCCTCCAACAGCTCCAATGAACTGAATATCTTCTAATGTTTCACGACCAGAAATTAAATCCGTCATGTGAACGTCTTTTACGTCGAAACCAGCCAAATACATTGCATTTGCCATTTCACGCTCAGAATTACTTCCTTTTTCACGAATAATAGCCGCTTTTGGTTTCTTGACTCCGCTCGAGATGACAGGTGCTTTTCCTGTGAAATGAGATGGAAAAGTATAATTTAAAGCCTGATTTTTATAGTTTTCAAAACGTGCTTTAGCCGTTCCATTTTTAGATTGTTTTTGGTCTAATAAATAAGAAGTTTCAAACCAAACGTCTCTGTAAGTTGGAATATCTAATTTATACTCTCCAAACTCTAAAGTTGCAGTACTTTGAACTGAACCAATTTTGAAGAATTCGATATTGTTTGCTTTCAATTTAGCTTCAACAGCAGCATCCGATTTAGCCTGGAAAACGATTCCGATGTTTTCAGCGAAAAGGATTTTTAATAGATCTTTTTCTGCGAAAGCAGAGAAATCAATTTTTGCTCCCAAATTGACATCAGCAAAACACAATTCTAATAAAGTAGTAATCAATCCGCCACTTCCGATATCGTGTCCGGCTAA
Organism: Flavobacterium sp. LAR06; assembly: GCF_041946075.1. NCBI lineage: Bacteria > Pseudomonadati > Bacteroidota > Flavobacteriia > Flavobacteriales > Flavobacteriaceae > Flavobacterium > Flavobacterium sp. LAR06. The sequence goes on from NZ_JAUTYT010000007.1 coordinate 86,771, forward strand.
AATTTGGCTTTCGCCGATTAATTCCTGAACCGTATTAAAAGCATTTTTGAAGAAAGAAGCATCTTTTATAGTAGAAGTTTCGTTTCCGATTGTATTTCTGATTTGTGCAAAAGAAGATCCTCCTAATTTGAAATCATCCTGAGACAAATTGATATAATAGATAGAATCTCCGTCTTTTTGTAAAACAGGTTCCACTACTTTTCTAATATCAGTACAGTTTCCTCCGGCAGAAATAATAACCGTTCCTGGTGCAATCACTTCGTCGTTTGGATATTTTTGTTTCATTGAAAGTGAATCTTTTCCTGTCGGAATATTGATTCCCAATTCGATTGCAAATTCTGAACAGCCTTCAACAGCAGCGTACAAACGAGCGTCTTCACCTTCATTTTTACAAGCCCACATCCAGTTGGCAGATAATGAAATTCCTTTCAATCCGTCTTTAATTGGAGCCCAAACAATGTTTGATAACGATTCCGCAATAGCATTTCTACTACCAGCAACCGGATCAATCAAAGCTGCAATAGGAGCGTGGCCAATAGAAGTAGCGATTCCTTCTTTTCCTAAATAATCCAGAGCCATAACTCCAACATTATTCAAAGGCAATTGCAAAGGTCCTGCACATTGTTGTTTGGCAACTTTTCCACCAACGCAACGGTCCACTTTGTTTGTTAACCAGTCTTTAGAAGCAACCGCTTCTAAACGTAAAACATCTTTTAAATAAATTTCGAAATCATTTGCTGAATAAGATACAGCAGCATATTTTCTGTCGATTGTTTTGTCTGTCATAACCGTTTTTGGAGAACTTCCGAAGAAATCTTCCAAAGCATAATCCATCGGTTTTGAACCATTTGATTTTGATTCGAAAGTAAAACGGTGATCTCCCGTTACATCCCCAACCTGATACATTGGAGAACGCTCTCTGTCAGCGATTCTTTGTAAAGTATCAATATCTTTTTGACCAATAACCAATCCCATTCTTTCCTGAGATTCGTTACCAATTATTTCTTTTGCAGAAAGTGTTGGATCTCCAACTGGTAATTTATCCAAATCGATTAAACCTCCAGTTTCTTCCACTAATTCAGAAAGACAGTTTAAGTGTCCACCCGCTCCGTGATCGTGAATAGAAACAATTGGATTGTTATCGCTTTCTACCAAACCACGAATGGCATTAGCAGCACGTTTTTGCATTTCAGGGTTTGAACGCTGAATAGCATTTAATTCGATTCCTGAACCAAAAGCTCCGGTATCTGCAGATGAAACCGCAGCACCACCCATTCCGATTCTATAATTTTCTCCACCTAAAATAACGATTTTATCGCCTTCTTGTGGTTTCTTTTTGATAGCCTGATCTAATTTTCCGTATCCAATTCCACCCGCCTGCATGATTACTTTATCGTAACCAATTTTGCGGTCGTTTTCTGAATGTTCGAAAGTTAAAACCGAACCAGTAATTAACGGTTGCCCGAATTTATTTCCGAAATCAGAAGCTCCGTTTGAAGCTTTGATCAAAATATCCATTGGAGTTTGGTACAACCATTTTCTTTCTTCAACCGCATTTTCCCATTTTCTGTCATCGTTCAAACGAGAGTATGAAGTCATATAAACGGCAGTTCCTGCTAATGGCAATGAACCTTGTCCACCTGCTAAACGGTCACGAATTTCTCCTCCTGAACCTGTTGCAGCTCCGTTAAAAGGTTCAACTGTTGTTGGGAAATTGTGTGTTTCTGCTTTTAAAGATAAAACGGAATCAAATTCTTTTATCTCGTAATAATCTGGTTTGTCAGCTGTTTTTGGTGCAAACTGCTGCACTTTTGGTCCTTTTACAAAAGCAACGTTGTCTTTGTAAGCCGACACGATATCGTTAGGATTTTCCTGTGATGTTTTTTTGATTAATTTGAAAAGAGAAGTTTCTTTTTCTTCACCATCAATTACAAAAGTTCCGTTGAAAATTTTGTGGCGACAGTGCTCTGAATTCGCTTGTGAGAAAGCAAAAATTTCAGAATCAGTTAGTTTTCTTCCTAATTTTACAGCAAGATTATCTAAGTAATCTACTTCTTCCTGGCTTAAAGCTAATCCTTCTACTTTATTGTATGTTGCAATATCATCGATTTCCAGAATGGGTTCCGGCTGTACGTTGATAGTGAAAATTTCCTGATCTAATTGAGTAAACTTTTGAAAAAGCATCGGATCAAAATCAGTAAAGTCAGCCGTTGCAGGATGAAATTCTTCAATTCTGATGATGCCCGGAATACCCATGTTTTGAGTAATTTCTACAGCATTTGTACTCCAAGGTGTGATCATAGTGGCGCGGGGACCAACAAAAAAATCCGTCAAGGCGGATTTTTCGATCTTATTAGAGTTGGCAAAAAGCCAGTTTAATTTTGAAATGTCTTGAGCCGAAATTTCGTTTTGCGTTTGTACCGCGAAAACAGTTTTGCTTTGGTTTTCAAAGAAATGGATCATTGTGATGTGTAGTTTGTTGTATTGAAGGTGCAAATTTAGTGTAAATAAATAGTAAGCGCAAATTTGCAAACAAACTCTTTTAATGTTTTTTTGCCACTAAGAAACAAAGGCATAAAGTTTTTAGTTAAAGTAATGATTAATCGTACTGTTTGTCATTTCGACGAAGGAGAAATCACGTATCGTAACTACACAGTACGTTGCTCTCTTGATGCGATTTCTCCTTCGTCGAAATGACATAAAATGAGAATTAATTTTGTGTCTTATTACCTTCGCAGTAAAACAAAAAAAGCGACAATATGCCGCTTTTTAAATGAAATAAGATGTGGTTTTAATTATTTTATTACGATGTTTTTAATGATCGTTTTGGAGTCTTTTGTGATTTTTACCAGATAGATTCCTTTAGTAAGATGACTTACTGAAATGGCAGGATCTGATGTGTTTTGTTTTTCAAAAACTTTTTGTCCGGCAAAAGAGATAATTTCAATAGAGTAAATTTCATTTAAAGCAGCAAAACCAACATAGAAATTTCCATCAGAAGGATTTGGATAAATTACGATTTCATCTGAAAGTTCAACAATTTCTTCCTCTTCAATAGGTTGTGCCATTTTGCTTGCCAGATTATTACAAGTATCTGTGGTGTACGAATCCCATTGCGAACTTAGATTAAATGTCGTTGACGGAGAAGTCACGGTCGATTTTCTTCTTAAAGTAACATCAGCTGCAAAGTTGGCTGTTCCACCAGAGAATGTTCCGATAATATCAATTAAAACGCCATTTTTGAATAAACCTACGGCGTCATTTCCGTTGAAGGTCAATTCGGTTGCTGTGGTGGAAATATTGGCTGCGCTTGTAGAAAAACAAGCGGAAGAAATAGAACTGTTTACAATTACAAATTTACTTCCAGTTGTTAGCGTTCCGCTTAAAGCTAAACCAGTACTCCAGGAACCTGCCCCGTTGGTTTGTTTTTTTATAGTGTAAGCGGATAAACTAACAGAGTTTCCTGTATTGTTTGCAATCTCCAAAGCTTTATTATTGCTTGAACCTTCAATATATTCAGAGAAAAGCAAATCGGTTGCTGTTCCTGTACCGCTGCTGTTGGTCGTTACTGCTATTGTATTGCTGGAAGCAGAAGCATTTCCGGCAGCATCTTTTGCTTTTACATAGATTGAATAACTTGTTGAAGCAGTTAAACCAGTGATCGTTGCTGTTACTCCTGAAACAGTAGTTTTTAAAACGCTGTTTGCATAAACATCATAACCTGTTACACCAATATTATCTGTTGAACCTGTCCAGGCAACTGTAATTGAAGTTGCCGTTTTTGATATTGAAGCCAGACTTGTCGGAGTAGTTGGTGACTGAGTATCTCCAGAAGGAATACCGCCCCAAATTTGATTCACATATTCCGGATGGTCGATATAGGGATTTCTATTATTTTGGCGTGCATAAATGGCATTGTTTCTGGCAATTTCTCTCGCACTTACCGGATCCTGTGTATGCCAGGCCAAAAGAAGATTTAAAAATGCAGTTGTAAAAACTTTGTTACTTGAACCATCAAACATGGCGTATGAATATCCCGCAACGGTATTCTCATAACGTGTTGCAAAATAGAGATACATTCTGGCAATGTCGCCTTTAAAAGCATTTACAGGTTCAAAAACAGTTCCTGAATATCCAGATACCGAACTTGACCCTAATTTTCCTCCATTTTGAGCAGTATAAGTTGCGGAAGCTGCGGTTCCATGAGGATAGTTAGAACGTATTCCGTTTACTTTTCCGTCAGTTGGTGTGATGAAATGCGCATCAGAAACCATTGGAGATTGCTCGTTAAATACAGATTGAGGAATAATATGTTCTCTATTATAACAATCGCCTTCAACGGAATAATTTCCGCATCGTTGTGTTGTTCCTGTGCTGTAATTGTAAGGATCTGTTCCGGAAGGGTTTTCGGAATACATATCTAAAACCGTTCCGTCGTTTTCATAAAAGTTATCAACGTCAGAAGTTTGATAGGTGGTGTACAAACCGGCATATCCATTATCAGTATGACCTTTAATGATATTGTACAATTGTGTTTTTAAGGTATAGCCTGTCCCGGTTGCGGTGTTATAATACCCACTTGGAATCTGGGCAAAACTTGCTGTAAAAACAAGTAATAAGAAAAAAGAGTAGTGTTTTTTCATAAAAAATAGTTTTAGATTTGAGTGGTAATAGATTGATTTAAAGAATCTTAATTTATTGTTATATCAAATTTACTATTTTTAAGAATATGCTGAGTTAAGGAATGTTTATTTTTAGATATATTTTCTTACGGTTAAATTTTCTGAGAAAATAATCTCGAAAAGACGCAGAGTCGCAAAGTTATTCTCATTTTTTGTCATTTCTGACGAAGGAGAGATCACATCCAGAGAGCAACGAACTGTATGGTTACGATATGTGATTTCTCCTTCGTCGAAATGACAACAGTAAGCTTTATTGTTACTTAAATAAAAAGCTCTGCGACTCTGCGATAGATTACTTTATTTAGAGAAGACTGCACTTTGATAAGCACCTAAATCCGGAGGAGAAGTTCTTGTTGCCCCAATAATATCTAACGGAATTATATAGATCTGATTCCCTTTCGCGAAAGCGGGCGACGTATTATCGATGTTGAATTTATTCTGAGAAACATTGTAAAATTTCGGATTTTCATTCAATATAATCTGATTGTAATGTTCTGTGTCTGTTTTAAATTGATAATCTGGATTAGTTGAAGTACTGCTAAATTTTAACAGACAATTATTTAACTGATAAACAAATGGAACGCTGGTAATTTTGTTCAAATTAAATTCATTAGTATTTGAACCGAAAATGATGCAGTTGTTGAAAGTAGCCTGAGTCAGTGGATTTGTTTCTGGAGTTTCACCGGCCAAAGTATTACTTATGTTTACTGCGAAATGCGAGCTGCTTTGCCAGTTGTTGTTAAAAGTACAATGAGTAAAGTTATAATTACCGCCATAAACACAAGATAAACTCGCTAAACCTGCATAATTGATTACGATATTTTCTCCTGTAATTTGGGCATTTTGGGCCAGAATTCCATACTCAACACAGTTATAAATCTGCGTATTTTTGATGGAAACAGTCGTTGCATCCTGATTTTTGAAAGATAAACCAATTACGGCATTTTTAAGTGTCAAATGGTTTATCGAATGATTTGTACTTCCATCAGCCAATATAATCGAATTCCATTGTCCCGGAATATCAGAATAAAGTGATTCTAATCGGTCTCCCTCAAAAACAACTTCGTTTTCTAGTTTTTCAGTGGTCGATTTGGTTCCATTAATTTGAAGAGTAGCGTTATTGTCTACAAAAAGTCCCGAATTCGCATGAAAATGTACACGAGCTCCTGCTTCAAAATTGACTGTCTTATTTTGGGGAACTCCGGCATAACCGTAAATAACATAAGGTTTGTCATTGGTGAAAATCAATTCATTTCCGTTTACAGCATCATTTTCATCCAAATAAAATCCATCGACATCTTTTCCGTCAATTTGAATTTTTTCTTTGGTTCCATCCGGATTTTGCTTCGGATATAAAAAAACAGCATCCTGAATTAAAGTAACCAAAGCTACTTGTTGAAGATTCGCTCCGCTGTCAAACTGAATTTCATCGGTATATAAAAAGTCGGTTGGATTGGCGTCTGTAATATCCGCAGTTGTTTCTACAAAAATATACAAACTGTCTTTGGCTAAAAGCGTAACATTATTGAAGATTTTCCCGTTGTTGCCGGTCATTCCGTCTACCGTCATCCGGTATTTAGAACTCAACCCTTTTTTGAGTTGAATAATCGGAATTGAGATATCGTTTTTAGTTTTATTATAGACTTTTAGTTGGTAAGTGCTCGAACCAATATTCTTAAAAACGGTATCCAGATAAACGGTATCTTTTGAAAACTTTAAATCTCCTGTGCTGGCAACGGTATCAAAATCAGTTCGGCAAGAACTGAAAGCTAAAAGTAGGCCGAGAATGAAGAGTGCAAAATAGTGACGCATTTTGAATGGGGTTATTTTTTTGCCACAGATTTCATAGATTTAAATGATTTTTTCCATTCTTCGCGAATAGATATAATCTGTGTGAATCTGTGAAATCTGTGGCAAATATTTTTATTGCTTTGTAAAAATAGCAAAAAAGGATCAGGTTCATAAATGATTTTTAATATTAGAATTGGATTTTCTAATTTGTATCTCATCTTTTCTTTAATTTTACGATTTTAAAGCCTATTCTAAATGAATTATACAAAAGAACAAATTTTAGAGCGTTGCAATCAGTTTTCAAAAAATACGTTGATGGAGACGCTAAAAATTGAATATATCGATGCAGGCAAAGATTTTTTAACTGCAAAAATGCCTGTAAATCAAAGTGTTCATCAGCCAATGGGCTTATTGCACGGAGGAGCTTCGGTTGCTTTGGCTGAAAGTGTTGGAAGTGCCGCCTCTTTCTTTTTTATTGACACAAAAGAGCAGGAAGTTCGTGGCATTGAAATTTCTGCCAATCACTTAAAAAGTATTCGTGAAGGCTGGGTTTTTGGTACTGCACGCATCCTTCATAAAGGAAGAAGTATTCATCTTTGGGAAATTAAAATTACGGATGAAGAAGGGAATCTGATTTCGCTTTGCAAACTGACTAATATGGTTTTGGATAAAAAGAAAACTGAATAAAAACATGAACGACTTTTTCTCTACTATAAGAAAACATCAAGAGCAAAAATTGCCTTTTGTCATTTATTCTAAACCTAATTCATCAAGTGTTTTTGCGCTATTGCAGCAAGATGATACTTTGTACAAAGTCACAGATTATAGCGAAAAAGGTTTTGTTTTTGCTTCTTTTGATGAAAAACAGCTGGTATTAATTCCGGAGAATGAATCGAAAATTATCAGTGCTGAACAAACAGCTGGCAATTTTGAATTTAATGAAATGGAAGATCCAACTTTTGATCTAGAAGCAAAAATGCAATATGAAGCTTTAGTTGAAAAAGGAATTCAGTCCATTAAAAATGAAGAATTCAAAAAAGTAGTTTTGTCAAGAAGCGAAATTGTTGAGCTGACTGATTTTGATTTTATCGTCACTTTTAAACGTTTAATTCATTTGTATCCATCAACTTTTACGTATTGCTTTTCGCATCCCAAGATTGGATTTTGGATGGGAGCAACTCCTGAGCAATTATTAAAAGCAAGTGGAAGTGTTTTTGAAACTACCGCATTGGCCGGAACTCAAAAAGCAGTTTCTGAGGAGTATATTTCCTGGCAGCAAAAAGAAAAAGACGAGCAACAATACGTAACCGATTTTATAATAAAAAGATTGCGTGAAGTGGCTTCATCTGTAAATGTAACGGAACCTTATAGTATCAAAGCAGGATCGATCTGGCATATTAAAACCGACATTTCAGGTGTTTTAAAAGAGAATTCAACTTTAGAAGAAGTTATCGATACTTTGCATCCAACACCGGCCGTTTGTGGTTTGCCAAAGAAAAAAGCAAAAGTATTTATCATTGAAAACGAAAATTACGAGAGAACTTTCTATACGGGTTTTCTGGGGGAGTTGAATAGCAGTTTTGCTCATAAAGCAGCAAGTTCTGATTTATTTGTAAATTTACGTAGCATGCAAATCAAGGATAATAAAGCGATTTTGTATATGGGATGCGGTATCACAAAAGAAAGTATTCCCGAAAAAGAATGGGAGGAAAGCGTTAATAAATCAATGACGATGAAAAGAGTTTTGAATATAAAAAAGAATAGTAGTTGTTAAAGAAAAAGTTTCAGGTTTCAAGTTTCACGTTTTGTACGTAACCTGAAACCTGAAACAAAACAAACAAAAAACAAATGAAATTAGATATACTAGCCTTTGGTGCACATCCTGATGATGTAGAATTGGGTTGTGCCGGAACAATTTTAAAAGAAGTTTCACTAGGAAAAAAAGTGGGAATCGTAGATTTAACCCGAGGAGAATTAGGAACCCGGGGAACGGCCGAAATCAGAGATGAAGAAGCGAAAGCTGCGGCAAAAATATTAGGTGTTTTGGTTCGGGAAAATTTGGCCATGCGCGATGGTTTTTTCGTTAATGATGAAAAGCATCAAATGGAAATTATTAAAATGATCCGAAAATATAAACCGGAGATTGTATTGTGTAATGCAATTGACGATCGCCATATTGATCACGGAAAAGGAAGTAAACTGGTTTCTGATGCTTGTTTCTTATCTGGATTGATGAAAATCGAAACTGTTGTTGATGGTGAAAAACAAGAGGCCTGGAGACCTAAAGTGGTGTATCATTATATTCAGTGGAAAAACATCGAACCAGATTTTGTTGTAGACATTACAGGCTTTGAAGATAAAAAAGTAGAAGCAATTGCGGCTTATAAAACACAATTTTATGATCCAGATTCTAATGAACCTGCAACGCCAATTACAAGTAAAAACTTTTTTGAAAGCCTAAATTACCGCGCTAAGGACTTAGGAAGGCTTGTTGGGAAAGATTTTGCTGAAGGTTTTACTGTTGAAAGATGTTTGGCAGTCAATAGCTTAGAAGATTTGATTTAAAAAGTTTAATATTTTTTCAATTTTTTATTTGCGGAAGTAAACATTAGTTGTATATTTGCAACCGCTAAGCAAAATGGTGGTTGTAGCTCAGCTGGTTAGAGTAGCGGTTTGTGGTGCCGCGGGTCGCCGGTTCGAACCCGGTCAGCCACCCAGAAATTTAAAGCCTTGAAGAAATTCAAGGCTTTTTTTGTGGAAATAAATTAAATTCCAAGTTTTTTAAAAAATTCCAAATTCCAAATACAAAAACTCGAAAATTTGGAATTTGGAATTTATTTTTTGAAATTTATTTTTTTTGGATTTATCAAAAAAAAGCATGACGGTTAAGTCATGCTTCATCTTGGTTATTATAGTTTGGTTTATTGAATTATCGTATTTCTTCAAATGTTGTTCCTTGTTCAATGTCTCCGGTTTTAAAACCTTTTTTAAACCAGTACATTCTTTGTTCTGATGATCCGTGTGTAAACGAATCCGGAACCACCTGATCGCTCATTTTACTTTGAATTGCGTCATCGCCAACAGCATTGGCAGCACTTAAAGCTTCGTCAATATCGTCAGTATCTAAGTTTTTCTGATTATAGTGTGTCCATACCCCGGCATAAAAGTCGGCTTGTAATTCTAATGCAACGGAAAGTTTGTTTGCTTCGGTCTCACTTTTTCCTTCCTGTGCCTGACGCATTTTAGCCGACGTTCCGAGTAAGGTTTGAACGTGATGGCCAATTTCGTGCGCTATAACGTACGCAATTGCAAAGTCACCACCCTTGGCGCCAAATTTAGTTTTAAGCTCCTCAAAGAAGCCTAAATCCATATAAACCTTTTGGTCACCCGGACAATAAAAAGGCCCGGAGGCAGATGATGCCCCACCGCAGGCTGTTTGTACAGAGCCTCTAAAAAGCACCAATTTTGGTTTTTTATAGGTCATGCCATGTTCTTCAAATATTTTACTCCAGATGTCTTCGTTGTCAGCAAGAATTACACGTACGAAATTCCCCATTTCTTCGTCTTCTTTGCTCAATGGAGCAGCGGCTTCAGTTTGTTGCTGGCCACCTTGCAGTTGCTCTAATGCAGATCCGACAGTTTGACCGGTTTCACCACCAAAAACATTTAATAACAAAATAATGATACCAATAACGCCGCCTCCAAGAGCTACTTTTCCTCCTGAGACACCTCTTCGGTCTTCAACATTATCACTTTGTCTTCTGCCTAACCATTTCATAATATATTGGTTTTAAACTTTTTTAAGTTTTCTTTCATACGAATTTATATATTTTTTGGGAATTACGCATTAACAGGAACAATTTAGTTTAAAATTATTTTAACCATTTTCGTATGGCTTCTTCGACCGTACCTCTTATAATAGGTTTTGAGATATAATCATTCATTCCGGCTGATAAACATTTATTTCGTTCTTCTTTTTCAGCTCCGGCGGTTACGGCGATTATAGGTATACGCTGACCTATTTCAGTAACTCTGATTGCTTTTGTAGCTTCATAACCATTCATAATTGGCATCTGAATATCCATAAAAACCAGATCCGGATTAATACTTTCAATTTGTTTAACGGCTTCATACCCGTTTTCACATTCAAAAATAATGGCATTTAGGTTTAGATTCTTTACAATCGTTTTTAAAAGAAGCATGTTTACTTTGTTGTCTTCTACGATCAAAATAATCACCTTTTTTCGATTAGAACTATAACTTAAAGCATATTCGGGATTATTTTGCTTCGAAATTTCCTTGAATTTTTCATTGATGCTTTCATGACTGGTTTTTAAATTCAGATCAAAGTAGAAATTACTGCCTTCGTTTATTCTGCTCTTAAGCTGCAAACGACTTTCCATTAAAGCTAATAATTGATTCGAAATGGTTAAGCCTAAGCCCGTTCCTCCAAACTTTCTTGTTGTTGAACTATCTTCCTGAGAAAAAGCTTTGAATATTTTTTTCTGATTTTTTTCTAAGATTCCAATTCCGGTGTCAATAACAGAAAAACGAATGATGTAGTTATCATCTGCTTTTTTATCCAAAACAGTTACGTTTAGTTTTATTGATCCTTCGTTTGTAAATTTGATTGCGTTAGATAAAAGATTGATCAAAATTTGTTTAAGACGAACAATATCTGTCCAGATGTATTTTGGCACTTCAGGATCCAGGTTTAATTCGAGTTCGAGATTTTTTTGATTGGATTCGTAAATAATTAAATCAAATATTTGACCCAGTATTTTCTGAACATCATATAAATCAATAAAAAGCTCCAGTTTTCCGGCTTCAATTTTAGAAAAATCAAGAATATCATTTATGATTTCCAGCAGTGAATGTGCCGATTGATTGATGGTTGTCATGTATTTTTCCTGAATTTCTTCAAGATTGGTTTTCATCAATAAATGGGTAAAACCTATAATGCCATTTAAAGGTGTTCTGATTTCGTGCGACATATTGGCCAGAAAATCAGATTTTGATTTATTTGCAGCTTCTGCCAGTTCTTTGGCTTTAATTGCATCTTCACTTTCTTTAATTTTGGCGATATTTCTATTTCGGTCTAAGGCAGAAGAGATGTTATTGGCTAATGTTTGAAAAATATAAATTTCATCATCAGTCCATTTTCTCTCTTTAGTACAATCATCAAAACCAATAAAACCTGAAAAAATGTTGTTGGTAAACAGCGGTAATATTAATATGGATTTAATATTATTGGCTATTAATAATTGCTTAAAAAACGTATCTTCCAAATCCCGGGTTCGCGTATTTAATACTTTTCTATTATGAGAATGAAGAATAATTTCTTTTAAATTATCCTCAGTAAAATCTTGCAATTCAGTTATCTGGTGTTCAATCCCATCTCGGGACCATTTATACTGCTGACTTATAGTATTGGTTTCGAAGTTTTTATCATGGTAAAAAATATGATCCACTTTGGAGGCTTTTCCAATAATATCAAATGTTTCCTGAAACATTTTTTGCAGACTTTTACTCAGCAGAAACTTTTCAGTACATAAAGCCAATGCAGATAGTAAATCACTTTTAAGTTCTAATTTTTTCTCTGCTTTGAGTCGCATCTGAGAAGAAATAGCCAATGAAATGACATCAGAAATAGTTCTGGCATAGTTGATATCTTCATTGTCCCAATCTCTTTTTTCTCCTGTACTTTCAAAACAAACTACACCAGCCAGTTGTCCATTTGAAAAGATTGGAACATCAAGCATTGATTTTATTTTGTTTTTATTAAAATAAATTTCCTGAAATTCAGAGGTTTCTAATTTATCAAAAACATCTGGCGCATTTATTATGGCTTTGTTTTTTAAGGTTTCAAAATAAATAGGATATGACTCCTTGTCCAAAATATTTTTATCATTTAAATTTTGATCATCACTACTGAATAGGTTTCTGCATATAATTACGTCACCCGTAAATTTCCAGAAACTTACTCTGTTTGCCTTTGATATCGTTGCAGCTTCTTTAATTATTGAATCTATTACGGTTTGCAGATTATTATATTCACGAAAATCTGTTGTCGATAATTTTTTAGTCGAATTATTATAGGCTTCAATTTTTTCTAAACGTCTTTTTTTCTCATTTTCAATATTTTTCATCTCCGTAATGTCTCTGGCGATACCTGCAAAACCTATGATTTCATCTAAATCATTTTTACGGACAATTACTTTTTGAGAGATCCATATCTGGCTTCCATCTTTCTTTATAATTGGAATTTCGATTGTGGGATAATTGTTTCCATTTTTCTCCAGATTTTCGTAAAAATCAACAGCATTTCTGATATAATCTTCATGTATAAAATTAGAATAATGCTGTAAAATCACTTCATTTTCAGCATAGCCTAAAAGTGAAAAACCAAATTCATTTATAAATGTAAAATAACCATCGGCACTTATTTCAAAAATAATATCAGTTGCAGTCTGAATAAGATTTTTATATTGATCCTGAACGATAATTTGTTCTGTAACATCCTGACCAATACTAATAATTAGTCGCTCGGAGAATTTTTTATCCTTCCATTGGATGTATTTAAATTCTCCGTTCTTATTTTTTAATTTTCGAATATATAATTTATTATCAATGTAGTTTTTTTGATAATTCTCTTTATTGAATTCCGGGTCTTCTGTAAGTCTCCAGAACTCCAGTCCTTTTACCTCTTCTGGTAGATAGCCTAAAATTGAAGTGATGGTTTCGCTGCAAAAAAGTAGTTCACCTTTTTCATTTGTGGCAATTGTCAGGGAGTTTCCTTTATGAACAATTTCATTGGTAAATCTAAAGTTATCCCGATTATTTAATAGAACGGCATATTTTACCTGATTGATAATAAAAGTGACAATGCTGAAATTGATCAGTAAAACAGATGATTTAAGTGGAATTAAATTAAAAACAACTGTTATGGTCAGAAAGGTAAAGGTGAAAGCAACAAATGCCCAATATATTTTTATTGGTTTTAAGATGTTGTACGAAAAGAAAAATGAAATTAAAAAAGTAATTATGGGCACAACATCATTTGGAAGGTAAATAATATTGCGGGCAACATAGCTTATGTAAATAAAAAACGATACGATAAAAACCCCCTGAATTTTATCTCGGAGTATTTTTATTTTATCTGTCAGAAGATAAATTATCAGGACAAAAACACCTATAGAAACATTGGCAACTAAGAGACTTTTTGGCCTGATCTTAAAGATTTCATTGATGATTTCAATTAAAATAACCGCGATACCAAAAAACAAGGTATATAATTGATATTCGTTGTTGGCGGTGTCCGTTTCTTTTCTTTTCTCAATGAAATTACCAATTTTAGCTTTGATTTTAAAAAACTGATAAACAAGAATGCTTAAGAAACCCAAAAGAGATAAACCTAAAATGATAAGTTTCGGATTGTTGTAGAAAATAATATCAGGAGCAAACACATACCAATTTGTTATAACTGCTTTCAGGGTATTACCAAAATAGGTAATTCCTGAAAGCAGTGAATTGTAAAAACTATAGTTTACTACCATAGTATTCGTGGTATGTTGGTTTAGTAAATAGCATTTTGAATTTTCTAAACAGAGTAGGTTAAGCTCTTGATTTATTTAGAATTTCCGATTTATTCTAAATCTGACTGACCTATTGTGTCAATTGGATCTTCTTCTTCCATATTAAAAATTCCATAATAAGTCGCGTAGGTCATTGATGTATTAAAAGCAAGCGTGAAAATTATGGCTATACAGCATCCAAAGAAACCTATGAAAGACCCTATAAAACCAACAATAACCAGAGCAAATATTATTAGCGGATTTTTACTAATGATAATTAGACATGATTTCAAGGCATCTAATGCTTTTAGATCCCCAAAAATTACCAGTGGAATAGCCAAATAGGTAAGAAATGATATAATTAAATTCAGCAAGATCGACATACCAATGATTCCCATTTCGTTAAAATAAGCGCCAATAATTGTTGAAATTGCACCGCTAATGATAGCTATAATAAAGCCAACTGTAAATATCTGTGAAAAATGATGTGTTTTATAATAAGTAAAAATAGTTGAAACATTAAATTCTTCATCCTTATCTGCGCAGTCTGCCATTTTAAGAAAACCGGCGCTAAAAGGAGCGATAAGACCACTTATTACTGAAGTGCCCAGTAAAGAAATAAGCATTTGTACAGAGCTTTGTTTCTGACTATCGAAATTTTCAAAAAAATCTTTACTCATACTTTCTACTCCATATAAAGCAAAAAGTACACTAAAAAGGCCGAAAAAAAAGATAACTGAAAAGACTAAAATTATAAGCCCGAAGTAAAGTGCTATTTTTTTATAGTTTTCAAAAGCATGGTTAAAGACAGTTGAAAAATCTAAGGAATAGCCGTGATTTTTAATGTCTTCGATTTGATCAAGAGTAGATTTCATTTTAATAATAGAATTGTTTTTTATACTTTTTACGCTTAGGTTAAATACTGAAACGTAAATATAATATTTTTAATCAATTACATATGATAATCTACAAAATATCCATAAGCACATTTTTGTTTATTTACATCCAGTCTAGTAATCGTTTGATAGAAGCTAATTTATCTTTGTAAGGAGCATATCGCATAGGAAGATCTAACCAATTTCCTTTTTTGACAATAGCTTTGTGATGAGAGAAAATATCAAAACTTAATTTACCGTGATAAGCACCAATTCCACTATGGCCAACGCCGCCAAAAGGCAGTCTTTTGTTCGAAAAATGAACAACGGTATCGTTAATACAGCCTCCGCCAAAAGAATAATTTGCTATAAGTTTTTTGGCAAAAGAATGATTTTCACTAAAAATATAAAAGGCAAGTGGTTTTTCGTATTTGCTTATAATGTTTTGAATTTCCGCTTCAGTTTCATAAGTAAGAATAGGTAAAATTGGGCCAAAAATTTCTTCTTTCATTACAGGACTATCAAGTGCCGGTTCTTCGATTAATGTTGGTGAAATAAATAGTTTATTGGCATCTGTTTCTCCTCCAAAAATAACTTTTTCGCGCTCGATCATACTGTCTAGTCGAAGAAAGTTCTTGGTATTAATAATGCGGGCAAAATCGGGAGATTTATCCAGTTTTTTGCCATATGATTTTATGATTTCATCAATTAAAAAAGTAATGAAATTGACTTTCATATTTTTCTGGATCAGAATATAATCCGGTGCGATACAGGTCTGGCCTGCATTGATAAATTTTCCCCAGACAATTCGTTTGGCGGCTAGTTTTAAATTAGCAGTTTCATCAATAATACAGGGGTTTTTCCCACCTAACTCAAGCGTTACAGGAGTTAGATTTTCTGCCGCTGCTTTGGCAACCACTTTACCAACAGCAACGCTTCCGGTAAAGAAAATATAATCCCAACGCTGTGCCAGTAATTTATTAGAAACTTCAACACCGCCTTCATGTACTTCAACGTGATTTATATGGAAAGTCTTTTCAATAATTTTAGCAATGATTGAAGAGGTATTCGGCGTAAGTTCAGAAGGTTTTAAAACAACTCTGTTTCCTGCTGCAACAGCTGCAATAAGAGGACACAAAGCCAATTGGAAAGGATAATTCCAGGGTGCAATAACCAAAACGTTTCCGTATGGTTCTTTGTAAATATAATCAGTAGAAGGGAAGTTAAGAATAGAAGGAAAAACGCGTTTACGACCGGACCATTTGTAAATGTTTTTGATGGTGTCTTTTAGGTCTGAGATAACATAATTTGTTTCTGTCAGAACAGCCTCAAATTCTGGCTTTTTAAAATCATCGTATAAAGCTTTTACAATTAAATCTTCGCTTTTTTGTATGTTATATAATAACTTTTTAAGCGTTTCTTTTCTGTATCCGATGTCGTTTTTATAGTCCATTTTTTGATCAACTTGTTTTTTTACTCTATGCAAGTTAATCGATAAAATTTAAAAAAGTAACAATTAAATCATAAAATCACAACGCATTCCAAATGGTTTCATCGGGAGTAGGTGCAATAATTGTTATGTTTTCTTTGGAGACCGGATGAATAAAAACAAGTTTTCTGGCATGAAGATGAATTCCTCCATCAGGATTACTTCGGTCAAAACCATATTTCAAATCCCCTTTAATTGGTGATCCAATAGCTGCTAATTGCGCCCGAATTTGATGATGACGACCGGTGTGAAGATTAATTTCTAAAGCCACATAATTTTGAAGTTCTTTGAAAACAGTATAATCCAAACTGGCAATTTTACTGTCCGGAACTTCTTTTAAATGTGCTTTTGAAGTATTATTTTTTTCATTTCTTTTTAAAAAATGAACCAATTTGGCAGTTGCTTCCTGAGGTTTATTCTTCACAACCGCCCAATAGGTTTTTTGCGTTTCACGATTACTGAACATTTCGTTCATTCGTGTTAAAGCTTTGCTTGTTCTTGCAAAAACAACAATTCCGGTTGTAGGTCGATCCAAACGATGAATCACACCTAAAAACACGTCACCAGGTTTGTTGTATTTGTCTTTGATATATTCTTTAACAACATCAGATAAAGGCTTGTCTCCCGTTTTATCACCCTGTACAATATCACCCACACGTTTGTTTACCACAATGATGTGATTGTCTTCGTGCAGAATTTGGAGATTATTTTTATCTGAAATTATTTTCATTTTAGACTTGCTTAGATTTTAAATGGAAAGAATTCGGTTAAAGCCTTTTATATGAATAAAAAAAGCCCCCCAGCTAAAGCTGGAGGCTATTCATTTTAAAACCTTTGAACCTTTGTTGCTTTGAACCTTTGTATGTAAATACGAAACCTTAGAATCTTAGCAACTTAGAACCTTAGTATCTTAAAAATTAATATTGTTCACTAGAATTTGGAAAATCACTAGACTTAACATCAGCAACATATTGGCCAATTGCAGACGTCATTTCCTGATATAAGTTTAAGTAACGACGTAAGAAACGAGGACTGAATTCATTATTCATTCCAAGCATATCATGAATCACTAAAACCTGACCGTCAACGCCACCACCAGCTCCAATTCCGATAACAGGAATAGAAATACTTTTAGCTACTTTCTCCGCTAAATCAGCAGGGATTTTTTCTAAAACTACAGCAAAACAGCCTATTTTTTCAAGTAATTTGGCATCTTCAATTAATTTTTCAGCTTCTTGATCTTCTTTTGCGCGAACGCTGTAAGTACCAAATTTATAGATAGATTGTGGCGTTAAACCCAAGTGTCCCATAACTGGAATTCCTGCGTTTAATATTTTTTTGATAGATTCTTTAATTTCTTTTCCACCTTCTAACTTTACTGCATGTCCGCCGCTTTCTTTCATAATTCTGATAGAAGAACGTAAAGCTTCTTTTGGGTCAGACTGGTAGCTTCCAAAAGGCAAATCAACAACAACTAAGGCTCTTTCGACCGCACGAACTACAGAAGAAGCATGATAAATCATTTGATCTAAAGTAATTGGCAATGTTGTTTCGTGCCCGGCCATAACGTTTGATGCCGAATCTCCTACTAAAATCACATCGATTCCTGCAGTGTCAACAATTTTTGCCATTGTGAAATCGTAAGCTGTCAACATGGAGATTTTTTCTCCATTGCTTTTCATTTCGATTAATGATTTGGTAGTGATTCTTTTATAATCTTTTTTAGCAACTGACATTATATAAGTAAGTTTTAGTTTTTTTGAATAGTTTTAAAAGCAGAATATACTTTTAAAACGAAAATTTTTTTGACTGCAAAATTAAGTAATATATTCTAACAATCGGCCATATTAACCGCAATTGCCAATCCGCCTTCGGAAGTTTCCTTGTATTTGGAATTCATGTCTTTTGCAGTTTGCCACATGGTGTTAATTACTTTATCTAAAGGTACTTTTGCATTTTTTGAATCAGTTTCTAAAGCCAATTCGGCAGCATTTATGGCTTTTATAGCGCCCATAGTATTTCTTTCAATACACGGAATCTGAACCAAACCACCAATTGGGTCGCAGGTTAAACCAAGGTGATGTTCCATTGCAATTTCGGCAGCCATTAAAACCTGTGCAGGACTTCCGCCCATTAATTCGCAAAGTGCCGCCGCAGCCATTGATGACGAAACACCAATTTCGGCCTGACAACCACCCATTGCTGCAGATATAGTCGATCCTTTTTTGAAGATACTTCCAATTTCTCCGGCAACCATCAAAAATTGCTTGATTTCTTTTTCGCCGGCATTATGGTTTTCAATTACCAAATAATACATTAAAACAGCCGGAATTACACCAGCGCTTCCATTAGTTGGAGCAGTAACAACACGGCCTAAAGACGCATTTACTTCATTCACGGCAAGTGCAAAACAGCTAACCCATTTTAAAATCTGGCGGAATTTAACTTCGGTTTTTCTGATTTCTTCCAGCCAGGATTGTGGATTATCATAATTGGCGAGACCAATTAAATTCTGATGCATATCAAAAGCTCTTCGGCGAACATGTAATCCGCCAGGAAGAATTCCTCCTGTATGGCAGCCAATGTACATGCACTCTAACATCGTATTCCAGATGCGCATTAATTCCGAGTGAATTTCTTCTTCGGGACGCATCGATTTTTCGTTTTCATAAACAATCTCTGAGATTGATTTGTTTTCTGAAACCGTATAATTTAAAAGCTCAACAGCATTTTGAATCGGGAAGGGGAAAGCACATTTAATCTCTTCTTTGATCTTGGCATTGGTACGTTCTTCTTTAACGACAAAACCTCCTCCAATAGAGTAAAAAGTTGATTCATATTCAGAATCATCGGCTTTATAGGCAGTGAATTTTAATCCGTTAGCATGAAAAGGAAGAAAATCTTTGTTGAAAACAATATCCTGAAGAAAATAAAACGGAATCGTAATCTGATTTCCTAAAATGATTTCATTTTTGGTTTCGATCGTTTTAATGATTCCTGCAATATTGTCGACCGGAATATATTCAGGATCCTGGCCACTTAAACCAAGCATAACGGCCAAATCAGTAGCGTGACCCTTGCCGGTTAAGGAAAGTGAACCATATAGATCAACCTTGACTCTGGTAACTTGTTCTAAAATAGATTCGTTTTTTAACTCTTCTAAAAAACGTTCTGCAGCGCGCCATGGTCCCAAAGTATGCGAACTTGAAGGGCCAACGCCAATTTTAAGCATATCAAAAACAGAGATACATTCTTCCATTGTACAATTTTTATTAAGACAAAGATAATTGAATAATGCAATGATGATTTATTTTTGATTGTTAATGTTGCAGTTTTGTTAAAATAAATATTAAATATTAATAATTTGGCAAAGAAGTAAATTTAATTACTTAATATCGGTCTTTCATAAAAAGTTCGGGATTTTTTTAGGTATTTTTGTAAATAGCTATTACTAGAAAAGACTGATTTTTTTAGTTTTTAATAATCGAAATAAACTGCTACTTTGGGTATTTTGTATGAATGCTGAAAATGTCTTTTTCAAGACAATTGATATACCACACAGGAGCTAAAACCACATTATGATAGAATTTTTCAGGAATTTATTAGAAGAGTTTGAACTGCCACTTAGCAATCCAGTATTGATTTTTTCATTAATACTTTTTATAATTTTATTATCGCCAATTTTACTGAAGAAAATTAATATTCCCGGAATTATAGGTTTGATTATTTCAGGAGTAATTATTGGCCCTCACGGACTTAACATTTTGGCTAAAAATTCGGCAGTAGATTTATTCTCAACTATTGGACTACTTTATATTATGTTTATTGCAGGTTTAGAACTCGACATGAATGAGTTTAAAGCCAACAAGAATAAGAGTTTATTATTCGGTTTTTTTACTTTTATTTTCCCCCTTTCTATTGGTTTCCCTGTTTGTTTTTACCTTTTAAAATATGATTTTAATGCCAGTTTTTTAACAGCAAGTATGTTTGCAACGCACACATTGGTTGCATATCCAATTGTGAGTAAACTAGGTATAGCAAAAAATCAGGCAGTTGCCATTACAGTGGGAGGAACTATTTTGACCGACACCGCAGTTTTGATTATTCTGGCCGTTATTATGGGAAGCAGTGAAGGGAATCTGAATCAGGCTTTTTGGTTGAAACTAACCGCTTCATTGATCATTTTTTCTGCTATTATGTTTTTGGTTATTCCAAGAATTGCGAAATGGTTTTTTAAGAAACTGGAAAGTGAAAAGCATGCGCATTATATTTTTGTATTATCTGTTGTTTTCTTTGCGGCATTTTTAGCGCAAGTGGCAGGAGTAGAACCTATTATTGGTGCTTTCGTTGCAGGTTTGGCCCTGAATCCTTTGATTCCACAATCATCAGCCTTAATGAATAGAATTGAGTTTATTGGGAATTCGTTATTTATTCCGTTTTTCCTGATTTCTGTGGGAATGTTGGTTGATATTAGTGTGATTTTAAGCGGTCCAACAGCATTGATTGTAGCAGGAACATTGAGCGTAGTCGCGATTTTCGGAAAGTGGTTCGCCGCATTTTTTACTCAAATTGTCTTTAAATATACCAAAACCGAAAGACAGCTTATCTTCGGATTAAGTAGTGCACACGCCGCAGCTACTTTAGCGGTTATTTTAGTAGGATATAAAGCTAAAATTCTGGATGAAAATATCTTAAATGGAACTATTATCTTAATTTTAATTACCTGTATCGTAGCTTCTTTTGCTACAGAAAAAGCAGCGAAAAAAATTGCAATCTGCGAAGAAGAAGTTTCCCATGAAGATGCGCATCAGGATCAGATTTTAGACGAGCATATTTTAATTCCGCTTGCCAAAACGTCTGCAACATCAAGTTTGTTAGATTTTGCACTTTTGATTAAAGATAAAAAATCATCAAACCCGATTACGTTGTTGACGATTGTACCGAATAACGATCAGGCTGAAAAAAATATTTTAAGATACCGAAAAGCAGTTGATAAATTTGTAATTCAGGGTTCGGCATCAGAAGTAAAAATCAATACAATTGCAAGAATAGACCACAATCCTGCGAGTGGAATTGCAAGAACTTCAAAAGAAATCATGTCTGATATTGTGATTATCGGCTGGCCGAGAAAAACAGGTTTTTTAGATAAAATTTTTGGTGAAAATGTAGATTCAATTATTAATAACGTTGATAAAAGTTTGTTTATCTGTCGTTTCGAAAAGACTTTTATAGAAGAGAAAAGATTGGTTTTCATTTGTCCGCCTTTCTCTGAAAGAGGAGTAGGATTTCAACTTCTGATTCAAAAAATCTGTCGCTTATCACAAGAATTAAGTATTCCGATTGTGATTTATGCCGAATACAAAACGCATCAGTCAATTCAGCAAATTGCCAATTATTTAAAATTGAACGCCAAATTAGGTTTCAAAAGTATTTTAGACTGGGATGATTTCGATGCAATCTCAGATGAAATTAAACCAACGGATTTGATTGTTTTCAATTTATCCCGAAAAGGTTCTGTTTCGTACCAATCGATCTTTGATAAACTGCCTCAAAAATTCGAAAAATCATTCAGCGAAAACAACCTGATTTTAGTTTATCCGCAAGACGATAACAAAGTAACTTCTATGGATGCTTATGAAGATTTTACTGCAACACCTTTAACCAAAGGTCTTGAGGCGATTGAGCAGATTGGTAGAGGTTTGGGGAATATTTTGAAGAAGGGTTAAGAAAAAAGGTTTTCTAAAAAACTCTAAAACTAAATTATGACTGTACATCTAGAAAAAATAATTAAAAAATATAGTTTTCCAAAAAGAGATGTAAATTCAACTGTTGAAGTAAATGATGTAGAATTATATTCTAAGTTAAAACTTCCTGAAGATTATGTATTTTATCTTGAGAACTATCATGGATTAGATCAGTTTATTGGTGTTGAATTTATAAATCTTTGGAGTTTAGAAGAAATTATTGGAGCTAATAAAAATTATAATATAGTAGAAGGTTTACAGCAGACTATTGGAATTGGTTCGAATGGAAGTGGAGAATTTATCGGAATTAAATTCGAACATGATGAAAACGTCAAGATAATTCTTTCCCCTTTTATTGATTTGAATAGCAAATATAATATCGAAATTGGAACTTCTTTTACCGATTTTCTTGTCCGTCTTGACAATGGAGTTGATTGGTTTTCTTGATTTTTAATGAACCCGTTTTGTTCTCAATTTCATAAAAGGTTTTTCAATTATTTGATGAAGTATGTAGGCAATAATTACGCATGAAACAATGCAAATTATTAAACTTAAAGAACTGTTAGTATTGATTTCGAAATTAGGCAAAAGCCCTTGTGTGATGTGAATTATTCCCTTATGGATCAAGTAAATTCCATAAGAAAGCATTGCAATGAAAGTAGTGACTTTTGAATGAAATTGATATAAGAAACTTGATGGTGAAATGGCACCGATGACCATAAAGCCGTAACCTACGCTAACTACAGTAAATCCAAAAATAGAAGCATAAAAGGAATGTTCTTCATAGCATAAAAAATAGGCAGCGATAAGAGTGAGTATACTGGCAATTAAAAAATAATTTCCAAACTTGGAGATTCGATTCCAAAAAATAGGCATAAATTGATATACACCGGCAATCGAAACGCCAATTAAAAGTCCATCTAAACGGTTGTATGTTGGATAGTAAATAAATTTGAGCCAAAAAAGCCATGCATCCTCATCGTCAATATGTGGAAGATATAAAATTTCCCAGCTATAAAACCGAACTATTAAGCCTAAAATAAAAAGTCCTATTAAAACCCAATAGGCATTATAAAATTGTTTGCATCGCTGTAAAAAGATAAGCGCAATTGGTAGAAAAAAATAGAAATGTTCTTCAACACAAAGCGACCAGGCATGTGAAAAAGTACCGAAATCAAGAAGATTTAATCCAAAATTTTGAGTAAAAGTCAGGAGTTTCCATAAAGGAGGAAGTGCTTCCCGCTCTCTAAATAGCGGAATTAAAAAGTAAACCCCTGTTACGAACCAAAATAAAGGCAGGATTCTAAAAAAACGTTTCAAAAAGAAATCTTTAAAAGAAATTTTAGCACCGTTTTTTATCTGAAAAAAAAGTTGAGAGGATATGAGAAACCCACTTAAAACAAAAAATAAATCAACACCCGTCCAACCAAATTTTGCTATATTTGGTAGCCATTCAGGATGATCAAAAATCTGATAGTGATATAAAAAAACAAAACATATTGCAAAAGCTCGTAAATGATCTAATCCGTATAATTTTTTATGCACTTTGAAATTTGTTGTTTTTTTTAATGAATGTATATCGGTATCAACAACAAATGTAGTTCAATTGCGAAAGTTTCTTTTTCATTAAAAAACATCTTATTAACAACTTTTTTTTGATTGATTTAGATAGGTTTAAAAAAAAATAAAATTAAGAAAATGCAACACAAAGTCCAATCCATCCGGCCATTCATAGGAGCCAAAGATTTCAAAATCTCCAGGAGTTTCTATCGTAATTTAGGTTTCGAAGAAGTGGTGTTAGATCCAAAATTTTCTGTTTTCAAAACAGGAGAAATTGCCTTTTATCTTCAGGATTATTATGCAAAAGAATGGATTGAAAATACCATGATTTTCTTAGAAGTTGACGATGTCGATCGTTACTATAACGAACTTTTGGCTTTAAATCTAACAGAAAAATATGGAGTAAAATTAACACCAACTCGCCATTTAGATTGGGGTAGTGAATGTTTTCTGCACGATCCTTCGGGTGTTTTATGGCATTTTGGAAAGTTTAGGTAAAAAAAAACTATAAATAGAAATCAGCCAGATCAATAGTATTGCTTTTGCTCTGATACCAATCATTATAAACTAATTCGAGTTTATCAACTGTTAATTCTCCAAAATCGTAATTTCGAAATTTTTCTACAACGCCAATTAATTTCTTCGGATTTTCGATTCTTTCCTGAAATCTCACAACGGTTGAATGTGCAGTTGCAATGGCATAACGACTGTCGATGCTTTGCTGTAAAGTTGATTTTTTAAAATTCTCACGCAATTTATCCCTTAAATCATTTAATGATTCATCCGTTGGAAAACCCTGAATCATTATTGCCGAAGGAGAAGCTGTAATACCTTTAAATTTGATTTTAATTTTATCTACATCAAGTAAACTTTTTTGAATGATCTCGATATATTCTTCAATCCTTATTTTACTTAAAGTAAAACCTTCATAACAGGAAATAATCGACATTACCGTAATATGAATGTCTGAATTAGGATAATAGTATTGTTGGGAATCAACTTCTATTAATTCATTTAAAAACAACTGAATTTGAGCTTTGATTTCATCTTTGGGACGAATCAATAAGGTAACTCCGAATCGGGAATCCGATGCGTCATTAATTTGGTGATCAATTTTATAATTTCCTTCTAAAATAGCTTTTGAAGATTTTATGTAAAGTTGGTTATAATGTTCTTGTAAGTTCATTTCAAAAATTATTCAGCTTCAAATATTGTTTTTATAAGCTTTTGTAAATCATGTTTGTTAATTTCGCCGCTGCCTTTCCATTTCCCAATAATTAATCCGTTCTTATCAATTAAAAGTTTGTGTGGAATTCCATTCACAAAATAATCAGTAATTATAGTACTATTGTCTTTGGTAGCAAAAAGATGATTCCAGGATTCTATGTTTTCATTTACAATTGCTTTTTTCCAGGACTCTGTCTTATCATCTTTTGCAACGCTAATTATTTCAAATCCCTGGTTATGATATTTTTTATATAATTCCTTGATATAAGGAAGTTCTTCCCGACAGGGTCCGCACCAACTGGCCCAAAAATCAATCAGTACATATTTGCCTTTAAAATCATCTAATGAAACAGTTTTCCCATTCATATCTATTAAGGTAAATTTTGGAGCAATACTTCCTACTTTACTTTGATTAAAATATTTAAGTTTTTCGGCCATTTCTTTTCCTTCTTGAGAAGTTTTGATCTCAGGAGAGAAGTTTTGATATACTTCCACAAAAGTGTCATAGAAATTCATGCCAACGAAACGGCCGACACTGACACGAATTAACCGTAAAGCGCTCATTGAATTGGGATGTTTTCTGGCAAAATCAAAATCAAGTTTTAATTGATTGATGGCATTTTGATCTTTTGTGTTTTCTAAAGAATCTAAGCGAAGAACAAGCTGATAACGTTTAATAGAATCTTTTTCAGCTTCAATCCTTAAGTTACATTCCTTTTGTAATTTTACAATCGAATCCTGGATTTTTTGAGACGGTTTATGTAATTCTATGATTTCTTTTTCTACTGTAGCCTCATCTTGTGCAAAAATAAAATGACTTGTAAAAAATATAATAGCGATCAAGCAGAATTGCAATTGTTTCATAGAAAATGGTTTAATTCAGTCGTGGATAGTTTTTCGAATATAGGAAAGAAAATGGAAATGATTTTATTTCTTTTTGGCTTTTTCGAGGTTTTCTTTCGCTCTAAATTTTACAATCTTGGTAATCAGTTCAAAAGGCATTGGTTGATTTAAGGGAAATTGTACAGAACCTTTCCCGGATTTATATTTTGATAGTTCGGTTGCAAAGGCTTCATGACCAGTAGGCAAAGCATACAGACCAATGTGATTTTTAAAAGCGGCAAAGTAAACCACAATCCCATTTTGCTCAAATGCCGGCATCGAATAACTGATTTTCTCTGTAGCATCCGGAGCTGCTTTTTGAATCGTCATTCTAACTTTTTCAAGAATTTCCTGAACGTCATTTGGAAAAGCACCAATGTATTCGTCAATATTTGCTGGTTTTTTTGTATCCATGGTTGTTAGTTTTTTTTGTTTCAAGTTTCAGGTTTCAAGTTGTCGCAACGAACTTGAAACCTGAAATTTGAAATTTGAAACTTTCTTTTTAAGCTAATCCTTTCGGAAAACGATCCAAAACTAAATTTAATAAAATATGATGTTCTAAATACGCTTTTGCTCCGGCTAAAACCAATGTAAAGCCTTCAGTAGAATTACGAACCTGATCAATTATTTTATCTGAGTCTCCTTTAAAACCTGAATTTGTTATGCTTACAAAAGTTTCATTTTCATTTAATGGCGTGAAAACCCATTCGACCAAAGTGCTTTCTTCAGGAGTTCCCCATTCGATTACAATTTTTTTATTTTCCTGTAAAACATGGGTCGTGACGGTTAATGAAAAACCATACATTTCCCAGGTCCATTCTGTTTTTTTATCTTGTTTTAATTTGCCTGAGCCTTTTGTAAACCAAAATTTACTGGTGATTTCGGGATCAATAAAAGCCTGAAAAACTTCTGAAACAGGTTTTCTAATAAGCATTTCTGCTTTTGCGAATTTATTATTTTCTGGTTTCATTTTTTTAGTTGTGGATTGTGAAACTTATTTTTTCAAGGATAACTAAGTTATGAAAAAATCATTTATGTTCAATAAATTAAAAAAGAGCTTTACAAAATTAGTAAAGCTCTTTTTTAAGGGTAAAATAGATCTTATTCTTAAAATATGGTATATCCAAAAACCAATGAAAAAGATCTGTATGTAGAAGTTTCAAAGAAGTAGCTTTCTAAGATGTTTTTTTTGAAATTCATTCTAAATTCTGCACTGTATTTATTTTGGTATTTATATCCTAGCCCCATATAAAGACTACTGCTAGGTACAATTTCCATTTCATTATTTTTATATTTATTTTCTCCAAAATAAGCTGTTGAATTTACGAAATGAACAATGACATATTGGGCATTTACAAAAAACTTAGAGTTATTGTTCAAGAACATGTAATATCTCACTCCTAAAGGGAATTCAACAGTTTTATAGTCAATTTTGCTTGTCAAATCATTTTGTGTCACTTCTGTTTCGAAATTATGATAAATAGGTTCGATGATTATAGCCCATTTGTTTTTATTGGAAGGTAAAACAAATTCAGCTTCTAGACCTAATCTAAATCCAGTCTTGTTGTCAAAATTATAAGAAGATTGGTTTGCAATAGACAAGCTGGAATTTGTAATTCCTGGTCTTATATTAAGATTAAATAAGTCTTTCTTCTTTTTGTTTTTAAAATCAATAAATTCTGAATTGCTGCATTTATTAAATTTTATAAAAAAATCAAACAAGTCATCTTGTTTGTAATTTAGATTTTCAGCTTCTTCTATAAGCATATTGTCGCATTTTAACGCGGTCCATAATTGCTGTCTAAATTGAATGTTTTTTCCAATCTGTGTTTCCGAAATTTTGTAAGATTTATAAATTAACTGGGTAATCCGGGATGAATCAGTTTTAAAAAAGAAACGAGTTAAATTTGCGCTATTGTACTCATATAGAGTTGCTTTTCCCTCGACTAAAACTTTTAGCAGTAACATTTCATTTTTAAATATAGGATAGTTTTCATACTTCATTTCTCTGACCTCTTCAGATGAGCGGTCAATTTCTACATTAAATCGTTCGTATTTTGACTCATTATCAATTCCAAATTCTTTAATATCTTCTATGAAAATGCTTTTTAGAGAGCCTTGTTCTTCTATTTTATATAGAAGTTCTGTTGGATTATTTGCCCAATCTAGGTTTTTAATTAAACATGATATTTTATTATTGTCATTATCAATATAGTAACCTTTTTCAAATGTAATTTGCGAATAAAAAGGTATTGAGAAAAAAAGAAAAAGAAAAAAAGGTATTTTTTTTATCATTTGAATCTTAATTGTTTTGTAATTCTTTCATTCATGAGAGAATAGGCTATTGTAGAAATCAATTATATTTTATTTGGAAATTCTTTTTAAGAAAATACTATTGAGATAGTTTATATTAAAATAATTTCACAAGAGAAAGAGTTTTAAATATTTATATAAAGCTCTTTCCTTTGTTATGGTTCTTAAAATATAGAATAACCAAAAGTTAAAGCGAATGACTTATAGTTAGAATTCCATTCCCTGTAATTGTCAAGAATATTCTTGCCAAAATTAGCTCTAAATTCGACACTGTACTTTTTCTTTAATTTATATCCTAAACCAAAAGTAAAGCTGGTAGTTGGCTTTAGTTCAAGAGTAGTATTTCTCTGTGTAGAATATTCAACATAAGCTTCTGAATTAATTGTGTGTTCTATAACGGCTTGTCCGTTGATAAACAAACTAGAATTACTGTTTAAAAACATATAGTATCTTACTCCAATTGGTAATTCGATGGAATTGTATTCAATATTTCCTTTTAACTCTTCATTTGTTTTTGAATCTAATCTAGATTTTTCTGCTTTATACCCTCCTACATAAGTCGGTTCAAAAATTAAAGCCCATTTGTTTTTATTTATTGGTAAAATAAACTCGGCTTCAAGACCAAAGCGAAAGCCAATTTTATTGTCGAAATCTCTATCGTAATCAGGTGTTGGCAGTGAGGAATTACTAATTGATATTGCAGAAGTGGTAATTCCTGGTCTAATGTTTAGATTGAATAAATCTCTTTTTTCATTAGATTTAAAAACTGTATAGTCTGAGTTATTACATTCATTATACTTTGTGAAAAATTTCAATAGACTATTTTTTCTGTAACTAAGTTTCTCAATAGTAGTAATAGCAATATTATCACATTTTAAAGTCATCCATAATTGCTGTTTGTATTGATTGTTTTGTGCAATCTGTTCTTCAGAAGTTTTATAAGATTTGTAAACCAGCTGATTAATTGACAAAGAATCTGTTTTGAAAAAGTAACGTGTGTAATTGCCTGAAATATACTCAAATAAACTAGCTTTTCCTTCTAATAAAACTTTCAATAGCGCAGTCTCTTTTTTGAATTCAGGGTTTTTATCATAATTCATGTTGCTAATTACCTGAGTAGATTTGTCTATATCCACAGTAAATCGCTCGTATTTGGATTGATTGTCAATTCCGAATGCCTTTATTTGTGCTATTGAAATGCTTATGGGCTGATCTTGTTCGTCTAACTTATATTGAATTTCTGTTGGATTATTGCTCCAATCAAAGTTTTTAATTAAGCAAGTTGTTTTTTTATCATTATTGTCAACAAAATATCCTTTTTCAAATATAATTTGTGAGTACGTTTGGAAGCTTAAAAGAAACAGTAAGCAAATAAGTAATTTATTCTTCATTCTGGGTTTAGGTTAATTAGTTTTTTATTTTTGCGCAAATATATATGAAATATTTTTACTACAAAGAACTAATTTTGTACTCTAATTAAACCTTTTGATTATCAATCCATTTCCCAACTGTTGGAGGTTTATAATTCCTCATTTTATCTAATAAATCGGAGATAGTATCACTAACTAAAAGCATTTTTTGATTCGCTTCTTTTAATAAACCTTTTTCAACCATAGTTTTTGTTAGTTCAATCAAACAATCATAGAAGCCATTGATATTTAAAATCGCGATTGGTTTTTTATGAAGCCCTAGTTGTGCCCATGTTATCATTTCAAAAAGTTCTTCCAGCGTTCCAAAACCACCCGGAAGTGCAATTACACCATCACATAAATCATTCATTTTGGTTTTTCTTTCGTGCATGCTTTCTACCAAAATTAATTCGGTTAAACCGAGATGCGCGATTTCTTTTGATCTTAAAAAGTTTGGAAGAACACCAATTGCTTTTCCTCCATTATTTAAAACTCCATCGGCTACTGCGCCCATCAAGCCTACGTTTGCGCCGCCGTAAACGAGTTCTATGTTTTCTTTTGCAAATGTTTCGCCAAGTAATGTGGCTTGCTCTGTATAAATTGCTTCAGTTCCAAAACTTGAGCCGCAAAAAACAGTTATCCTTTTCATTTTTATTCTTCTTTTAATTCATATTCGTAATGTAAAATGCCATCGGTAGTAGGCGGGAAATTCATCTCGTTTACTTTTGTCGCACCTAATTTTAAAACTGCTTTTTGAGAACGGAAATTTTCAGCTCCAATATGAAAAAACACCGAATCTACTTGCTGAAAAGCATAATTAATTAATAGCTTTTTGTTCGATTTATTGTAAAGCCCACCCCAGTATTTTCGGCCAATAAAAGTGTAACCAATAGCAATACTTGAATTTTCCGGTTTGTAATCATATAATCGCGTAGTGCCTATTACTTCATTGGTAACTGCATTCAAAATTAAAAAGCCACTTTTAGAACTCAAAGCAGCATTAAAAAAAGTTTGAAAAACTTCTTTTTTATAACGGTCTTTTATAGGGTGTTGTTCCCAAAGCAAAGGATCTGAAGCTATTTCAAATAGTGCATCAAAATCGGTTTCTTTAAGGGGAACTAATTTGGTAATGCCATCTTCTAAAAGATCTGGCTGTAAGTTGAATTCTTGATTTTTCATTTTCTACTGTTTTTATTTTACCGCAGATTAAGAGGATTGAAAGGTTCTTTTTCTCTTGTTACCGAAATAAGTAACTTTTACAGAAATGACATAAAATGAGAATAGAAATCTATGTAAATCTGCGTGAAATTTTAATATTTATATCCTTTTAACCTGAACACAAGAAACGTTTTCCATTTTAATCTCGTTTCCAGTTTTCTTTAGCAAACCTGTTTTTTCATTTCTTTTAAAAACTACCACATTTCCGGTTATTACATTGCTGGCAACAAGGAATTTTCCGCTTTCTTCAAGAGAAAAAACTCTCGGATGTTTTCCTAAAGTTGATTGATAACCAATGTTTTTTAAAATACCATTTTCATCAATAGAAAAAATAGCAATGTTGTTTTCTTTTCCGCGGTTTGTAGCGTATAGAAATTTTCCATCGGGCGAAATATGAATATCTGAACTTTCAAAACCTTTTGTAATTTTATCCGGGTGCGTATTGATGCGTTGAATTTTGTTCAATGTTCCATTATCGTATTGATACACACGAATCGCACCAGCCATTTCTTCAATACAATAACCAAATTTCTGATTCGGATGAAAAGTAAAATGTCTTGGACCGGCTTCTAAATCGGTTTTTATAAACGGATTTTTTGTTTCGACTAAAGGTTTTTTCAGAGTTTCATCAAAACGATAACAACGTATTTTATCTGCACCTAAATCAGGTAAAAATAGATAATCATTCTGAGGCGAAAAGACAGCCGAATGTACATGCGATCTAGTTTGTCTTTCCTTATGAACGCTTCCGTCTGTATATTGAAAATTCTGCGCAAGCGAATCTATTTTTCCATTTTCTAATAACGGATGAACGGAAACACTTCCTTCTGTGTAATTCGCATTAACCAACCATTTACCACTTTTATGAACAGAAACATAAACCGGATTTTCGCCGCCGCTTTTCTGTTTGTTTAAAAAGGTCAGTGTTTTATTTTCGGTATTAAATTCAAAACTGCTGACATTTCCATCATTTGGCGTTTTGGTTTCGGTGCAGGCATACACATATTTTCCATTTGGAGAAACGGTTAAATACGATGGATTTATGACATTTTTTGCAGAAGTCACTTTAGTCAGTTTTCCTTTTAAAGTATCTAATTGATATATCTGAATTGATTCGGCGTTTTTATCTTTATTGTAACTGCCCAAGAAGACGTAAGTATTTTGAGAAAAAATAGCTGAAGTTGTAAGAAAGGCAAGTGTTAGAAAGATTGCTTTTGGTTTCAAAGTATTGTTTTTTGGAAATTAATTTTAGTTGATAATTTTTAATCTGAAGCCAAAAACGGCTAATTCTCCCTGCATGAAATCTAAATCTTCAGAGCGTTTAAATCCAAGATTCTCATACATTTTCCAGGCAGTTTGCATGGCTAAAGTGGAGTGAATGATAACTTGGTTTAAACTATTTTGAGTTGCTTTTCTAATACATTCCTGCGTCAATAGTTTACCAATTCCTTTTCCTCGTGCGTCGTTGTCTACGCCTAATAATCGAAATCCAGCAGTATTTTTTTCCTTAGTTGCAATTCCGCCTGAACCGTAATATTGCATGTCATTAAAATAAACGACTGCGCCAAGAATAGCATTATTCTTATCAACCGCTACTAAAAGTTCCGTTTCCGCATGGTTGGTAAAATCGCCAATATTAGCCAGCATTTTATAATAATTAGGTTGTTCATTTTCTTTTGGAAAACCATCTAATTGCGAATAAACACTAATGAGTAATTTTCCTATTGCCTCAAATTCTGAAGGAAAGGCATTTCTAATTTTATATTGAGATTTTGTCATTTTAATTTATTCCTTTCCACCATTGTTTAAATTCCTGTTTTTCATTTTTCAATTCTACTATTTCTCCAATCTTCGGTGTAATCAACGGAATCGGATTTTCAGATAAACCATTCAATTCTGTCACTTTAATCAAAGGTTCATCCCAGGAATGCAGAGATAAAGGAAATTTTGAATTATGTACCGGAAATACTCTTTTTGTCTTTAAGTCTTTCATAGCTTCTATTACATCTTCCGGTAAATTGTGAATGTATTTCCATGCCGGATTATATTGCCCATTGTCGATTAATACTATATCAAAAGGACCGTATTTCTCTCCAATTGCTGCAAAGTGAGAATCGTAACCGCTGTCGCCGCCCAAATACATTTTAAAGTCTTTGGTTTCTAAAATAAATGAAGTCCAAAGTGTATTACAGCGTTTAATACTTCTGCCAGAAAAATGTCTTGATGGAGCAGTATAAATGGTCAAATTCTCATCTAATTCTATTTTTTCATGCCAGTCTTTTTCTATAATATTTTCTAAAGAAAAACCCCAAAATTCAAAATGCGAACCAACGCCAAGTGCCGTGATTATCTTTTTTATTTTTGGTTTGAGTTCCATAATGGTTTTATAATCTAAATGATCATAATGGTCATGTGTGATTAGCAAATAATCAATTTCCGGAATATCATCGTAGGTATAAATATCAGTTCCTTTAAAGGCTTTTGTAGTGCCGTAAATAGGAGAGGCGTTGCCGCTGAAAACAGGATCGATTAAAAAACGTTTGCCTTCCAATTGAATAAAATAAGAGGAATGTCCAAACCAAACTAAAACATCCTGATCTAAAGGAAGTTCTTTTAAATTGGTCTTTAAAGATGGAATACTATCAGTTGGAATTTTTCGATTAACTTTCTTAAAGAAAAATTGCTTTAAAACATCATAATAACCGTAACCTTCGGCAAGTTCCGGAGTGAAACTTTCATTTTCGAATTTTCCATTTTTGTATTGAGGCGACTTTTGTATTAAAGCTAGCCGCTCTCCAGAAGGTTGTTTTCCAAATCTTGGGTGGAATAAAAAATAAAAAATAACGGCTAGTAAAAGAAGTGTTATGGTAAGGATCATGTTTTTTTTATTTAGAAGGATATAATTTCAGTAAATTTTCAACTGAAGCTGTAGTCATTTCTTTGAGAATTTCGACATTAATATCACTTAGTTTTTTGATGTAAATACAGCCTTTTGCTGCTCTATGTTTTCCTAATTTCGAAAGTAAATCTTCTCTGTTTTCTTCAGACAAATAAACATATAACGAAATAGCGGCTTTTCTCGGAGAAAACCCTGCAAGAGGTGCATCTCCTTCGTGTCCACTGGCATATTTGTAATGATAACTTCCAAAACCAATAATGCTTGGTCCCCACATTTTGGGTTCAAAACCGGTTACGTTCTGCATTATTTTGACAAGCTCAAAAGCGTCATTTTTTTTTGCTTCATCTTCTACAAAAGTGTTTATAAAGTCTAAGACACTGGTTTCTGTTTCTGTCGTTTTATTTTTTGCCATGATTTAATTTTTTTGATGAAGTAAATCGCTTTTAAAGAGAATATTTCTGATTTTAATTTCCGTAGCATAAAATAAATCCATATCAGCATTAGATTGATTTTCCAATACAATCATACTTAAATCATTTTTGGGAATATATACATTAACCGAAGAAAATCCATCGCCTAAACCGGTATGTCCAACATATTTTACTGCATCTTTTTCAATAATTCTAAAGCCATATCCATAACCTTCTTTTTCTTTTCCAAAAAAGGCATGTTGCGCCGTTATATTGTACTTAAACAATAATGAATAGCTATCTGGTTTTAGCAGTTTTCCTTTGTGTAAATTTTGATTCCAAATTGCTAAATCGCCAACGGTTGAAATGATACCATTTGATGCTATACTTTCGGTCGTAATCATTGTTTTTTCTACTAGCTCGAATGTATTATTTGTATCAATGTAACCCGAAACGATATTCTTCATTTTATCTTTAGAATAGCAAAATGTATTTTTCATTTTTAATTCTTTAAAAAATGCATTTGCTATTTCTGAGTAACTTTTTTTAGAAGTAGCTTCAATTATTTTCCCCAATAAACTGTAGCCTAAATTTCCATATTTAAATTCGGTTCCCGGTTTAAATAAAAGTGGTTTTTCTAAATCAACTATTCCATGTGTATGATTTAATAATTGATGAACAGTCACAGAATCTGCCCAGGTTTGCTTTAATTCTGGCAAATATTTTTTGATTGAAGCTTGTAAATCGATTCGGCCTTTCTCAACTTCTTTTAATATTAAAACAGCTGTAATCTGTCTCGTGTTCGACATAATTTCAAAGCGGCTGTCTAATTGTAAAGGTTTCTTAGTTTCGAAATTTTCAAAACCATAAGCTTTATTGTATAATGTTTTTCCGTTTTGAGCTATCAGAATTACACCATTAAATTTAGGATCGGCAACTTTTATTAAACTGTCTATTTTGGTGACATAACTATCTTTTTTTTGCGCAAACGAATTACAGTTAGAAAATAGAAAAACGATAGAGAGCAGAGATAGAAATCGGGAAAATGGGTTCATTGAGTATAGTTGGTTTTAATTTATTTGTTTCAGGTTTCAGGTTTTAAAACATTCCGTTTTCGTTAATTGTTTCTTTTGGAATCGGTTGTCCTAAATCCCAAAGTTCTACTATTTTATCTGCTTCAAATCTAAAAATATGTACGACGGCCGTTCCTAGGTCAGCTGAATTCTGTTTAACACAGGAATGTACCGCAACCAAATCGCCATCTCGTAAAGCGTGATGAATTTTGAAAGTCTTATTCGGATTTTTTCTGGAAGATTCTTCCATGGCTATCATCAAAGTATTGGCATCACCTTTAAAATAAGCATTATGATGCTTAAAATTCTCGCCTATATAAAGCCGGAAAGCTTCATGTGAATGCCCATTTGCAGCGAGTTTTAAAAATTCCTGGGCAATATATTTCTTAGTCATGACTCTAAAATTAAAAACAAACTAAGTTATGAAATTTAGCAGTAGGTTTTCAAGGAAATAAAGCCTCAGAAAGGAAGTTTTATAAATCTTCCGATTTGATTTGAGTAGTGGCAATAGTCAATTTTTTGAATTCTTTTTGACGTAATTCGGCACTATAAAATGTCTGTCAGGGAGATGAAATTTCATTTTCTAAACTCTTCTTTTAACCAGTTTAATTGCTAGATAAGCCATTGGAATATAAGCAAAAACTAAATCTAGAACTGTAAACCACATTGGCGAAGGCAAAGAACAAACGCTCACAATGCCGCCTAACAAAAAGAAAGCCCCAATAATTAAACCGAGTTTTGTTCTGTGATTAAATGCGATTAAAGAAGTTGTAAGTGCACCGGTAAAGGTTCCGATGGAGTGTGCTAAAAATGGAAAAAGAAAATGTTTTGGTTCAAACAAATGCATCGTCTTTTGCAAACCTTCCATAGTGGTGTTGTCGGCTCCTTCTGGAGGCGGAATAATAGAACCGCTCATTAAAATAATACTCATGTTAACAATGCTTCCAACAATAAGGCCAGCAATAACGGCCAAAGTATTTTTTAAAATGGGATTCATAAATTTTGGTTTTTAATTACACTAATTTATGAAAAATATCATTAGTAAAAAGAACCAAATCTAATATTTCAGAAGTCTAATTACTTCGCACTCAGTTTTCTTTCGTTTTCTGTCTGCGGTTTGTCTTTACCGTTGGGCAGACCTTTTCCGGTAGTAATTAGTTTTTTTAAACTGTTCTGAATGTAATTGGTCCACGAATCTTTGCAAATATCAAAACACTCATAATCCGGAACCAAGCCTACATGCGTAAATCGAAGCTCAGTTTTTCCATCTTTTTCCGAGATCTCAAAAGTGGGTTTTGTACCCGTCCATTCCGTTGCGTCTTCGGTGAATTTGAAGTAATTTTTTTCCACCAGCCAGACGATTTTCACATTCGGAATTACCTCAATCAATTTGACTTTGCAGCGATGTATATCTTCATAATGATAATCAAATTCATCGTTCAATTGGGCTGTATTGCCATCAATTTGTTCAGACCACCATCCTCGAACGTTTGTAACAGCATTAAAAACTTCTTCCGGAGATTGGTCAACTATAAGGATCGTGGTAAAATCTTGCGCACTCATTTTGTGTAGTTTAGAAAGTTAGATAACAAATTTACAATCTAAAAATCAATATGTTAGGGTGTTTTCAAGACAATTGTAAGGGGTGAATCAGACAAGCTTTAATTTTAGATTTTAGATTTTAGATTTTTGGAATTTGGAATTTGGAATTTAAATTTTGGAATTTAATTTTCAGGAGCAGAAGAATCATTTTCATCAGAACGACCAGTCCCGATGGGAGATAGCTCTCATCGGGGTATATTAGAAGTTTAGTTTTTTTAAGAAATAAAAAATCATTCCCTTATAATATCCATCCTGCTTATTTTTTGGTCTTGTATTTCAAAAATAACGACTTGTTCTTTTTTTTCCTTAATTCCATTTCGTCCGTAAACATATTCATGAACGATTGCTTTATTAGTAAAGTAAATGGTTTTTATAAAATCGGCATTCAAATCCGGAGATTGCTCGAAGAGTTTGACAAACATTTCCTCACATTCTTTTTTGCCATTAATTACTAATTCATGATCTGAAAAAGTATAAATCTTAGTATCATCTGTATAAAGAGACATCATCTTTACAATGTCTTTGTTGTTAAAGGCTGACATTTGTCTGTCAATGATTTCTTGTATTTTCATTTTAGTTTAATTGAATTAATCTTTGCAAACCTTGGGGTTAAATTAAATTTTATTATCAGTTCTTCTCAGCAGCCCAATCAATAAATTAATTATAAAAATTGGGATCCCTACAAAAGTTATAATAAACAATTCTAAAACTAAAGTTATATTTATAACTTGATCTTTATAATTGAGTAAAGGAAAATTAGGGTCAATTACAAACAATTTATCATCAAGAAAAATAAGTAACCAATAGATTATAAAACTTCCAATCAAAATAGTAGAATGAATTATAGTTAAAGGTTTTATAAGCTGCTTTTGAGGTAGTTTTTCAAATAGCCAGTAGAGTAGTCCAGTCAAAAAGTAAGTAGTAAACAAAACTAATGTACAATCATAATTGGATATCACATAATAGGTATCATGAACATTAATGTCCAGAATTGAATTGGGATCAGTACTTCGATACATTCCTATCAATAAAATAAGAATCGAAACAATTAAAAATAAGTGGTGGGCTTTTATTTTTTTTAGGATCATACGTTGTTTAAATTGTAAGAAATTGTGGATAAATACGAAAATAACAATTTTATATTCACTGCAATAATAACTACAAAATTTATTTTAGTAAACTAAAACAAATCTGTGTAGATCCGCTTAAATCTGCAAAATCTGCCTGCAACTTAATGACAATATTTACGAATCCTATCAACAACTTCTTCAATTTCAATAAAATGCTTCGCCATCACTTTCTCCAATTCCAATGTTCCGCCTAAAATCAACATTTCTTTATTTTCAAAACGTTTTCCAAGTCGGTCTTCCAGCATAATGATTTCCATACTCTGGGCCATATTTATTTCTTTCAAAAATTCATTTGGATGACCGGCTGTACAAATCACAAGTCCAAACGGAATGGTTTTCATTTTTTGAGAAGTTTCATTTTGTCCGTAAGCATATCCAACAGAGTAAACCCGGTCAAACCAGCCTTTGAGTTTAGCAGGACAATCGCTCCACCAAACCGGATAAAGAAATATAATGCAATCTGCTTTTTCGATTTTGGCATGTTCATCCAGAACATCATTAGAAATAGAAAGTTCCGTTTTGGCAAAACCTTCTCTCTCATACTCTTGCTCAGACATATCACTCTGAAAATTCATCGCGTATAAATCCGAGACTTCAAGATTCCAGTTTTGCTTTGAAATTTGAGATTTCAAATGTTCCAAAACCTGAAAAGTATAAGACTTTTTACTTGGATGTGCGTAAACGATTAAAATATTCATTTTACATTATATTTAATAAAGATTGTCTTTTGCTTCACGAACCCACATTGGGGCATCATCAATATTTTGTCGTAATAATAAGTTCAATTGTGCGACATGATGCTGAACATGGCGCATATTATAAAGCAGTATTTCTACCACATTGTAACGCATTGTTTTGGATTCATTTTTCCAATTACTTTTATAAATCTCATCAGTCATTGTCGCAATTAGGTTACGACATTTTTCTCTGCAAAATTCTAAATAAGTCAATACTTCGTTTTTCGTATAAACTCTTTCAGGCATTCTGTCTTCAAATTCTGAAAGTGAAAAAGGCTGTGGAGGTGTAAAACCTCTCGGATCAAGCGTCAAATAATAATCCAGAAAAAAAGCACAATGAAAAGCGTTATATCCAAATTGTTGTTCCGTATCCCAAAACGACTCCGGACAAAATTCGATTGCATTTTTCAACATGTCGATACTTGCTCCAAATTGCCTCCAGAGTATTTCTTTTAAAGAATGGTCCATAACAGTTTTTTTGCTAAACGAAAATACAAATTAAAACTAGATTAAAGATAACGAAGTAAAAAATCAAATTCAGAATAAATAATGTAATGTTTTGCTTAAAACAGTATTATTTTTTGTGATTTGTAGGTCATTGTAAAGTTAATTCTTATTTTTAACCATCTACAAATTCAATTCACTTATGAAGAAAACATTTTGCGCCGCAGTATTACTGTTAAGTACTTCTTTTTCTGTTTTTGCACAATTAAAAACACCATCAGAGTTTATTCCCAATTATGGAAAACAAATCAGTTACTATCATCAGGTAGAAGATTATTTTAAATATCTGACAGAACAATCTCAGTTCATTAAAAAACAGAAATACGGAGCAACAAACGAACAGCGCGACCTGAATGTCTATTATATCTCAACTCCGGAAAACCTTTCCAATCTGGAACAAATAAGAAACAACAATTTAGCAGCAATAGGTTTATCAGGAAATAAAACCACAACAGTTGATGATAAAATAATTGTATGGCTAAGTTTCAACGTTCACGGAAATGAATTTGCCGGAACCGAAAGTGCTATGACAGTTGCTTATGAGCTTTTGAATCCATCAAACGAGGCAACCAAACAATGGCTGAAAAACACCATTGTAATTTTAGATCCATGTATCAATCCTGACGGTTATTCGCGTTACGGAAACTGGCTTAGAGAAATCACAGGCAAAAAAAATCACCCAGGTTTATACGATAGAGAACATATGGAAGTGTGGCCGGGCGGACGTTACAATCACTATCTTTTT
The DNA here is from genome assembly GCF_041946075.1 of Flavobacterium sp. LAR06. Taxonomy (NCBI): domain Bacteria; kingdom Pseudomonadati; phylum Bacteroidota; class Flavobacteriia; order Flavobacteriales; family Flavobacteriaceae; genus Flavobacterium; species Flavobacterium sp. LAR06. Next base: position 126,635 of record NZ_JAUTYT010000007.1, read on the forward strand.
GATTTAAACAGAGATTGGGCATGGCAAACACAAATCGAATCGCAGCAACGTATTAAATTATACAATCAATGGATGCCGCAAGTACATACTGATGTACACGAAATGAGTTACAATTCACCCTACTTTTTTCCACCTGCAGCAGAACCTTTGCATGAATTTATAGAACAATACCAAAAAGATTTTTACAATGTTTTGGGTAAAAATATTTCGCAGAAATTCGACAAGCAAAACTGGATGTACAATACCAGAGAGCGTTTCGATTTGTTTTATCCTAGTTACGGCGATACCTATCCAACATACAACGGTGCAGTTGGACTAACATTAGAACAGGGCGGAATAGGAGCAGGTCGCGAAATAACAATGGAAAACGGTGCTAATGTAACAATCAAAGATCGATTAACACATCACGCAGCAGCAGTTTTGACGGTTGTAGAAAGTGCCGCTTCGCAAAAAGACATTCTCTTAAAAGGATTCAGGGATTTTCATACCAATGCGCGAATAAAAGCGAAAGGGGTTTATAATACTTATGTTTTAAAAGCGAACCCAAAACTAGATCAATTGGCAGAAATGCTAAAGAAAAATGATATTGAATTCAGCTATGCAGATGCTTCAGGGAGCGCATCAGGATTTCATTATCAAAATAAAAAAAATGAAAGTTTTAAAATTGAACCAAATGATTTAATTATAAAAGCAGATCAGCCGAGATCAGTTCTGGCGCAGGTTTTATTTGAACCGAATCAAAAACTAAACGATAGCTTATCTTACGATATCACGGCCTGGGCTTTGCCTTTGGCGTATGGAGTTGAAGGTTATGCGGTAAAAAATAATCTTTCTGTTAAAACAAAAGCTAAAATAGAAACAGCTGCAAAAACGGTTCCGGCCAGCGTTTATGCATTCTATGTACCATGGAATAACAGAACTTCGGCACAGGTACTTTCCTTATTACATCAAGGCGGAATAAAAGTTCGTTCGGCTGTGAAAAAAGCGGTTTTCGGAACCATAACAATTGAACCGGGAGGCTTAATTATCAGCCGCGCCGATAATCCAAAAATAGCCGATTTTGAGAAAACAGTTTCAGATATCATCAAAATCAAAACCGATTATAGTTTTATCACAACCGGATTTTCTACCAATTCGAAAGACATTGGAGGGGAGAATTTTGTACTGCTAAAAGCACCAAAAATCCTGATGTTATCAGGTAAAGGAATTGTTTCAACCGAGTTCGGTGCAACCTGGCATTATTTAGATGAAACCATTAGTTATCCGGTAAGTATTGTCGAAACAGCCAATTTCAACAGAGTTAAATTATACAATTACAATACTTTAATTCTGAATGACGGTTCTTATGATTTTTCAGACGATCAGAAAAAACAAATAGACGAATGGGTTAAAAGTGGAGGAAAAGTAATTGCCATGAGCAGTGCAATTTCCTTATTTCAGGATCGCGAAGGCTACGCTTTGAGTTTGTTTGCAAGCAAAGAAGACAAAGAAAAATCAGAGAAAGAAGAAAAGGAAGTCGAGCTTAAAAAACGCTTTTTAGACTTCGAAGGGTCAGAGCGAAGAGAGATTTCTGGTACAATTCCGGGCGCGATTATCGAAAATAAATTAGACAAAACCTACCCAATGGCTTTTGGTTTGGGCAATACTTATTTCAGTCTTAAAACCAACGAAAGATCCTATTCGCTTTTAAAGAGTGCCATCAATGTGGCCTATATTCCAAAAGGATTTGTCAGTTATGGTTTCGTCGGACATACGATCAGTAAAAAACTCAATGAGACGGTAAGTTTTGCGGTAGATAAAAGAGGAGACGGAAGTGTAATCTATATGATGGACAATCCGCTCTTTAGAGGTTTCTGGGAAAACGGAATACTGTTATTCAGCAATTCATTGTTTTTAGTCAACTAACAAAAAAAGCTCTTCAGTTATAAAATTTGAAGAGCTTTTTTTTATTTAGAAGTGGAAGATTTCATTTTCAAAAGTGCGCCAGTCCCGCTGTCCCCAATATTCCCAATTAACAAAAACTACGGCTAAAAAGCCTTGTCTTTCTAAATGGGGAGATACCGCTCCCATCAGGACTAGAGAAGAGGTTTGTTTTTCAAAAAGTACTTATTCCCATTCCCAGTTGGATTTCTTCAACAGGAACAGTCGTTTTGACGGCTTTTGTTTTTTTATTGTATAATCTAATGCTTTTCTACTTCAAAGCCTTAGATTCGTTCTCCAACATCTTTTCGATATTAAAGTAAATACCATCCACTTTGTATTTCCCTTTTTCGAAACTTAGATAATCGCAATTACCAACTAAAGCCTGGGATTTACTTTCGATTTCAAAAACATTAAGCATTACATATTCATGTTCAACAAGTATAACATGAAACCCGGTTTCGCACTGTTTTCCGTCTCCTGTCGAAAAAATAGCATTTAGAATGCTGTGGAATTTTAACGAGGCCATTTTAGCAGCTTCTTCATCTCCTTTTAAGTGATAGATGTAACTTAGAAAATTTAACTGCTTTAAATCAAAAGGGAAATCACTTAGGGAATGATTGGCTAACTTGATGATTTCATCATAATCCTTGGTGTCGAGCTGCTCTTTGCTATAAAATTCACGAAGTTTTTTTTCATCCGGAGACCTCCAGAACGCATTGTATTTTGGTTGAAAAACATAGCCAAGATATAAATGCTGATAATCCTCAGTGGTTAAAAGCGTATCATTTTTCACTAGTCTTTCCATTAATTTCGGATAATAGTAAGAAGAGTTTTTGTCTTTAATTTCTTTTTCGATCGCTTTATAATCTGGAATTTTAAAAGCAGGTTCCTGAGAGAAAGCATGTACTCCCATAAATAATATGACTAAGATGAAAATTTTTCTGATCATAGGTTATGATTTAGTTTGTGGTTTTTGGTAAAACTAAAGTACAAATTAGTACTCATGTTTTCTATTATAAGAAAAATAGAACAGTAAAAGATTTGAATTATGATAAGCGTTTTATTTTTAGCCAATTAAAAGCAAAAGAAACTAGCTAATTTATTTTACTTAATTGTTATGATTTCTGAGATCAAAGAGCCGTCTTGTGTATAGCCTTGAACTGAAAAAAGATAACCTTGTAATTGTTTATTTTGTTTAATTTTAATGAAAGTTTCGCCGTCATTTTTGATTACTAAATCTGGTTTCCAGTCAATTTCAAGCCAATTAGAATATTTATTTTCGTCGAAATCGTAGATTGGAGTATAGTATTTTTTTTCTCGATCAAATCCGTCGGTCACAAGATATTCTGCAAAAAGTTCTATAATGTCTTTTTGGTAATTTTCTGAAGTGAAAACCTGAAAAATTTTATTGCCCCGAATAGGCTGAACTAAAATATTATCTATTTCATTTATTTGTAATGAAACACTTGAAAGCTCGCTTGAAGTAATATGTTTTCCGTCAATATACAAAAGAGCTTCCTTATTTATACCGGTCTCTAAGTGGGTTTCAATGCCATTCCATTTTACCAATTTAGTATCCTGGTCAAAATTCAAAAAGTACATTAAATCTTTATTTTTAAAATGATCTGCTATTGGTAAATTGTAATATTTTCCAATGTCAAAAACTAACGGTTTATATTTTCGAATAATTTTTTTTCGTTCCGTATACGTTTTGTTTTTTGAGGTAATACTTATTTCATTGAGTTTTATTGAACCTGAAGTATGTAGTTCAGTCCACAAATCAGAATTTAAGACTGAATCTGTTGTTTTACTTTTTTCTATATTGAAATTAAAAAAAGGAGATGATTGAACAGAATCCAAATGAAGATTTTCGGGCTTAATAGCCTCATTTTGATTTTTTATAAATGAAATTTTCATATGATCTCCTTTGTAAATTAAGAGATTATTAAAGCTGAAATCTTTTTTGTCGTTTAGAAATATTTTGTCAATGATCACATTGTCTTTTGTCATTAAGGCTAGCTGATTAGTTGGTTTAGGAAAAACATTTCCTTTTATTTTAAATCCAGTCTCAAAATCATATTGGTAAGGAGGATTTAAATCTGTTATCATTTCTTTCACAGAAAACTGGGTCCATCCTTGGGTGAGTAGTAGTAAATCAAGATGTTCACTTCTTTTTTGGTTTTCTATATTAAAATAATAAGCTGGATTTTCAATGTGTCCTTTTATGAATGGTGATAATAAAAAAGCACTTTTGATAGTAACAGTTTCAGCGTAATTGGCGGCATTTATGGGCAGTACTGATACACTTAAATTGGCCTGTAAACTTTTGTCTATCTTAATTTTATAAAAGATAGAATCATTTTCTAAATTATTTTTTTCTACGGCAAGGCTTACTGTTTTTCCTCTGTCTTCATTATAAAATTTACGCTCTGCAATGGGTTGATTATCTTTGAATAACGTAATTGTGTTAACGCCTTCGAAGAAGTTTTTTTTGTCGAATTCGAAAATAGTGTTTTGAGTTTCTAAAGTGGGAATCTCGACATAATCAATAATTTGATTACGTTGGTGAAATAAGATTTTGTAATTGCTTTTGGATGTCGGACTGTGGTTAGTTTTAATGATTAATTTTAAAATGTCCGAATTGCTGTTGTCAATATTCGGGAGTATACCGTTTTTTTGAGCAACGGGAAGATTAACTTTAAGCAGCGTGTCATTCGTTTTAATTATAGCTGTATAGTTTTCGTTTAGTTCATAGAAAAAATGGCATTTTGACATTCCCGAATGCTCACTTTTAAAACTTGCAATTTCTTGATTTCTTTGATTAATAATTTTACCCGAAAAATCATGTCCCTTACCATTTAGTAATGATTTTACTCCGATTACGTTCTGAGTTCCTTCTAATAAATAGCCACCTTCCGGAAAAAGTTGAACGTCATAATTGTTTTTTTCCTTACTTTCTTTTGATACAAGTTTGTTTATAATATTGATTTCCTGAAAAAAGTTATGGTCCACTCCAAAATTTCTCATGTAATTTGTAGAAGCCAATAGGTAGTAAGTACCATTTTTTAAAGTATCATTCAATACAAACTGTCCTTTCCCAATACCTTTATTTATAAAAATATTTTGGTTTTGAATTGTTTTGCCGTCGGCATTCAAAAGAGAAACATGAAGACGGCTTGTTTGATTTGATGGCTTGTTTTTTATGTCACTTACATACGCTTTGAACCAAATAATATCGTCGGCGAAATAAGACGTTTTATTAAGATGAAGAAATACTTTTTCAAAATACAATTGGTTTTTTTGCAATGGAAGAATTACAGTTTCTTCAAATGTTGTTTTTGTTAAAGTGTCTGTGTTTGTTTTTTCTGAAGGATTTTTTATTCTTGTGTTTTCTTGTGAAAATGAAAAACTGCAAGAAAGTAGTAAAATTGATGCTATCAGAAAGTGTAGTTTTATCTGTATCGTATTCGTAGATTTCGATGAAAAAGAGTTACTCATAAAAGGTGTTTTCAAAAATAAAACCTTCATTTTTTAGTGGCCACTGAAGCGGTTCTTAATTTTTGGAATTATTATATTAAAGTTGTAGTTATTTCAAAATATTATTTTAATCGTAACAAAACTCCTTTTCGCCTGACGATGTTTTTATAATCCCATTGTATTTCTCTTGCTTTATTGAGCCAGCGTTTTAAATCGTCTTTATTGATTTGTTCCGATGAAGTATAGCGAAATTCAGCTGCTTTAAAAGAGCCCTCGTTTGAAAGTTTTTCTTCGTCAAAAGATTGCCCGCTCCAAAAGAGTAAACGAACATTATTTTTTAATTTACTATAACCAACAATCGGATTTCCGTCTAAAAACCAAACAGGGTGGGCATGCCATATTTTGTTTTCTGCATCTAACAGATGTTCATTAATTATTACGGCAAGTTGATTACAAATTTCTTTGTCTGAATCACTTTGTAAATTGTTATAATCTTGTACGGCTGCATTCATCTTGACAACTTTTAAGTTTTACAATTTGGTTAATTTACTTTTCTTTACTCAATGCTGAAATTACTGCTATGAGCTAAATTAATCTTTTTTTTTATTGCTAAAAATTAAGAAAAAATAAGTTCTTATGAAAACCGGACTGCGTGAGGGATAGGAGCAGGCTTTTGAAGTAGCATGGATAGCCCGACAGCATCACGATAAGAGGACGTATAGGCTCAAAGTAATTTTGCCCTCTTATCGATGGTGGCACGCCCAAATAAAAAATCCGACTTGCTTTCACAAATCGGATTTTGTTCTGAAAAAGATATTTGCTGTACTTTTATTCTGCAAATTCTAGTAGGTCGCCTGGCTGGCATTCTAAGACCTTACAAATTGCTTCGAGAGTACTAAAACGTACGGCTTTAGCCTTACCGGTTTTTAGGATCGAAAGGTTAGAAAGGGTTAGATCTACTTTTTCTGAAAGTTCGTTTAATGACATTTTTCTTTTGGCCATCATCACATCTAAGTTTACTATTATTGGCATAGTTAGATTGTTAATTCGTTTTCTTTTTGTAATTCAATTCCTTTTGCAAAAAGCTGTGAGATGAAGTATAAGATTCCGGCAAAAAATAAAAAGGCATCACCATGTCCAATATGTTCCGTTAAGTGTGACAGGTTCATTCCCATAGCGGTGAATTTTCCGGAATAAGAAACCGTTATGTTACTGAAAATACCAATTAATAGAGAGAAACCGCTCATTTTCTGGATCAATTTTCCAATTGTTTCATGAAATGGACTAACGTAATTAATTTTTAAGAAAATTTGAATAACGGCATAAAACAGCAATGCTTCGAATATAGTAATTGTTGTAATGCAGAAAACCATAATGGAGTAATCTACAACGTCATAAGCTTTTAATTGGGACAAATCTAAACCCAATGACAGGTTTTTTGCTCCGACCTCATTGATAAACATGCTTACTCCGTAAGAGCACAATAGTGAACCCGCTTTTATACAAAGTCCAATAAAAACAATCCAAGAAACGACATTCAGCAGTTTCAAAATGTAAGTTGATTTTTTTGACATGATTTTTGATTTTAAATAAATATATAGCAAATATAGATAAAAATTTATTGTTTATCAGTAAATTTTTATTTTTAAGAGAGAAATATTTTAAACGGATGTTATTCTAACTCTACTGCCATTTTATTCAAAAAAAATCCGATCTGTTTTCACAAATCGGATTTTGATGTTTGTTTGAGTTTAATTATAACTCAACTACTTTTCCTGTATGTACATCATATCGCATAGAAACGATTTTTACCTGATGCTCTTTTACAATTGGATTGTCCTGAATTAATTTTACAGAATGCTCAATATTAGCATTAATCGCCCCTAGATAATTAGTAGCTTTTGGGGTTGCTTTGTCGGCATCAATTTCTTCTTTTTCCTGTGAAATGATTTCTACAATATTATCGATGTGATTAAAATGCTTTTTATACGAGCCATCTTTGTCATTGATGTACGCTTTTATTGCACCGCATTCGGTGTGACCTAAAACAACAATTAATTTGGTATCTAAATGTTCTACGGCGTATTCAATACTTCCCATATCAATATCCGAAATTAAATTTCCTGCGTTTCTAATTACAAATAAGTCGCCAATTCCCTGATCGAAAACAATTTCAGGTGAAACACGGCTATCTGAACAGGTAATCACAACCGCAAAAGGTTTTTGACCGTCTTGGTTCTTTAAAACTGTTTTCTTGTTTTGACGGGGATGAATTGATTTTCCATTTAGAAATCTGTCATTGCCACTGGTTAATTGTTCCACCGAATTTAAAGTTTTAATTTCTTGTGGAACAGTGTGTTTTTTACAGCTAATTGCAGAAAAAGCGATTAAAGCAAGTATTACGATTCTTGTTTTCATTTTGTGAATTTTAATTTATGTTTTAAATATTACTTCTTTGTTATTTATTGAACCGCGTAAAATTATTTTGCTTTCTCTTTAAAATTCACCACAAGAAGTTTTTATACTATCATTTAAATCTATTTTTTGAATGAGTTGAAAGTGGCTGAAATATTGGCTACAAATTCTTTTGTGTAATGTCCGTTTACATCTAAATCAGGATCTAAAATGGTAATTTCTAGTCCGCTTAGTTTTTCGCTTTGAAATAAATAGGAGGTCAGTTCATTAAATTCACTATAACTAAGTCCATCTGGTGTTCGACTGTCAACACATGGCATTACAGCATCATCTAAAACATCTACATCTATATGAAGCCAAAAGCCATCCAGGTTCTTATTTTGAATTTCTGAAAGAAAAGAATTGACACAATTTTTTATGCCTTGTTTTCGCAACATCCCAAGACTTAAATAAGTCGCAGTCGAATTTCGAATTTCATTTTCGTATTCGTCATCGTATTCACGATTGCCCACGCACCAAAGATTCTCTTCTTTTATATAAGGAGATAAATTAAGGATATTAGTTAATTTTTCGTGTCCGTTTCCGGTCACGATTGACGCTGCCATTCCACCAACTCCTCCCGTTTCAGATAAAGAAACATCCATAAAATCGGTATGGCCGTCAAGATAGAATAAACCGTAATTTCCTTTTTGTTTTAAGGCAATTGCTGATCCTAATAGAATACTGCAATCACCGCCCAATATAAAAGGGAATTTATTTTGAGTCAATAAATTATTTATTAAATAGGCTTGTTCGCGCGCATATTCAACTAAAGAATTTGCATTGAGAATTTGGGTTTGATTATCCTTACTATGGGAATATTTTGGAGGATCAAGCCGTATAATATCTTTATGTGGAATGAATTTATGCAAATTGTTTTTCCATAGCCAGTCTGGTAATTTTTTTACGCTGGGTTCTTTTCCGGGTTGAGGTTCTTTTAAGCCCAGATTTGATGGAAATTCAACGATGTATACTTCTTTCATAACAATTTTATTTATTGTAAAGTTATAAAAATAAATAGGTTTGTTTTTGATGAAGGATTAAATACAAAACAAAAAATCCGACTTGCTTTCACAAATCGGATTTTTAAATTGAAAATTATATGTAACCGTAAAACGGTTTGTATTACAAGTGAATTACTTCGCCGTATGCATCAGCAACAGCTTCCATAACAGCCTCACTCATTGTTGGGTGAGGGTGGATAGATTTTAAGATTTCATGACCTGTAGTTTCTAGTTTACGAGCTACAACTGCCTCAGCAATCATATCTGTAACACCAGCACCAATCATGTGGCATCCTAACCATTCTCCGTATTTTGCATCAAAGATTACTTTTACGAATCCATCTGGAGTTCCGGCAGCTTTAGCTTTTCCTGAAGCTGAGAAAGGGAATTTACCAATTTTTAATTCGTATCCTTTTTCTTTAGCTTGTTTTTCAGTTAAACCAACAGAAGCGATTTCAGGAGTTGCGTAAGTACAACCAGGAACGTTTCCGTAATCGATTGGGTCTACGTGTAAACCAGCAATTTTTTCTACACAGTTGATTCCTTCAGCAGAAGCTACGTGAGCCAAAGCTTGTCCTGGAGTAACGTCTCCAATAGCGTAGTAACCAGGAATGTTAGTTGCGTTGTAAGCGTTTACTAAGATTTTATCTCTGTCAACTGCAATTCCAACTTCTTCTAAACCGATGTTTTCAATGTTTGTTTTGATTCCAACAGCAGAAAGTACAATATCAGCCTCAAGAACTTCTTCTCCTTTTGCAGTTTTAACAAAAGCTTTTACTCCTGCACCAGTTGTATCAATACGTTCTACAGATGAGTTAGTCATTACTTTAATTCCGGCTTTTTTCAAAGAACGCTCAAATTGTTTTGAGATATCTTCGTCTTCTACAGGAACAACGTTTGGCATAAATTCTACAATAGTAACTTCCGTTCCCATTGAGTTGTAAAAGTGAGCAAATTCAACTCCAATAGCTCCAGAACCTACAATAATCATAGATTTTGGCTGAGTTGGTAATGTCATTGCCTGACGGTATCCAATAACTTTTACTCCATCCTGAGGTAAGTTTGGTAACTCACGAGAGCGAGCTCCAGTGGCAATAATGATATGGTCAGCACTGTATTCAGTAACTTTATTATCTTTATCTGTAACGTCAAGTTTTTTACCTGGTTTTAGTTTTCCAAAACCTTCAATAACGTCAATTTTGTTTTTTTTCATTAAGAACTGAACTCCTTTGCTCATTCCTTCAGCAACACCACGGCTACGTTGTACAACTGCAGGGAAATCTTTATCGAATTCAGAAACTTTTAATCCGTAGTCTGAAGCGTGTTTTAAGTAATCAAAAACCTGAGCTGATTTTAATAATGCTTTAGTTGGGATACATCCCCAGTTCAAACATACACCACCAAGGTTTTCTTTTTCAACTACAGCTACTTTAAAGCCTAATTGTGAAGCTCTAATCGCTGTTACATATCCGCCAGGACCACTTCCTAAAACAATAACGTCGTATTTCATTTTTTTGGTTTTTAGTATTTATAACCGAAAATGAGATTTATAATTCCGAAACTCACTCTTCGATTCTTCTTTTGTTATTTGTGATTGCGAATTTAAGGATTTATTTTAAAAAACACTTTAAAATTTATTTTTAGCAACACTGATTTTGATCTTTTCACAGAAACTTATGTAATTGTTAATTGTAAATTGTGAATTATGAATTGGAAATTGGAATTGTGGTGATAAATCTGAAAATTATAGTGTTTGCCAAAATAAACAAAGTCGAAGTCCTTTCGTACTGAAAAGCTTCGACTTCGATAAAGGTGACGGATAATTAATAATTAACCATTCACCATTAATAATTATACTTTAACGTGTCCCCAGTTTTCTCCGCTGGCGATTCGTCTAATCTGCATTTCGCTTACACCGAATTGTTTGGCGATCATTTTCAGACGAGTTTTTTGTTCCGGTCTTGCCAAAATTTTCTTGATCAGCATGACTTTAGTTGTGGTTAATTTTCTTCCGTCCGCTTTTAAATTGTGTTCGATAAGATTCTTTTTCGCCTGAATCACGCGTGGGCTTTTACGGCTGTGCGCCATCATTTCGGCTTTTGTTGCCCAGCGTAAATTACTTACATCGTCATTGCTGCGGTTGTAGTCCAGATGCAAAACATAAGTTTGCTCTTCAGAATCTTTTAGAAGGAAATATTGGGCAACTAATTTGTATAAAAACAGGTATTTGTTGACAATTTTATCGTCTTTTTTAACTTTAAATCTGAAGGTAGGATAACCATCGCTCAAACCGCCCTTTAGGAGACGGCCATTTTCAATTTCGTCAGTAAAGCTTATAAGACGACCTCTGTTTGAGATGGCGTAACGTAATTGTAATGAAGCGTTTATTTCTAGTTCTTTGAATTGTTCGTTTGGGTAAAATCTGTTTTGTGGCATTTTCTTTTACATTTGATTTCTATTATCTCAAAGATAAAAAAACCAAAAGTTAAAAAAGTTATATAATTTCCACACAATATTACATTTATGATTCCTATAACGCTAATTTAACTTTTTTAAGAACTTTTTTAGCATTTCAAAATCTAGTTCGCAACTGAAAATTGTGAATCGTATAAATTTTTGTAATAGCCTTCTGCCTTATTCAATAATTGCTGATGTGTACCTTGTTCAACAATTAAACCTTTGTCCATTACAACAATTTTATCGGCATTTACAATTGTCGCCAATCGATGTGCAATGATAATAGAAGTTCTTCCTTTGGTAATTGTTTCGGTAGCACGCTGAATCAATTCTTCTGAATAAGTGTCAATAGACGAAGTGGCTTCATCTAAAATCAAAATACTTGGATTACTTACATACGAACGTAAAAAAGCAATCAATTGGCGTTGTCCGGACGAAAGCATTACACCACGTTCTTTTACATCAAAATCATAATTATCAGGCAAACTCATAATGAAATCGTGAACGCCGATTTTTTTGGCAGCATCCAAAACTTGTTCACGTGTAATTTCAGGATTTTGTAAAGTGATATTGTTGTAAATGGTATCAGCAAATAAAAACACATCCTGTAAAACCACGGCAATTTGTTTTCTTAAAGAAGCCAAAGTATAGTTTTCGATGTTATGTCCGTCGATAAAGATAGTTCCACTATTAATTTCGTAAAAACGATTCAGTAAATTAATAATAGTGGATTTACCGGCTCCAGTCGAACCTACAATCGCGACTGTTTGTCCGGCATCTACAGATAAATCAATTCCTTTAATTACCTCTTCTTCCGGAATATAACTAAAATGTACGTCTTTAAATTCAATGCTTCCATTAAAAATAGGAGCTTCAATCGTTCCGGTATCCTGAATATGATCTTGCGTATCGATGATGTCAAAAACGCGATTGGCAGCAATCATTCCTAATTGCATCTCATTAAATTTATCCGCAATCTGACGCAAGGGATTAAACAACATTCCAATGAACATCGTGTAAGAGAATAAATCTCCAAAAGTTGTAAAATGATCGCCATTCAAAATTTTAAATCCGCCATAAACAACAACTAATCCTAAAGTTATAGACGAAATAATATCGGCAATAGGGAAGAATATCGAGTTGTATAGAATCGTTTTGATCCACGCAACACGATGCTTGTTGTTGATTTCTTTAAAGTTTTCTGCTTCAATTTTCTCGCGGTTAAAAAGCTGAACGATTTTCATTCCCGTAACGCGTTCTTGTACGAATGAATTCATATTGGCAATCTGCGTACGAACTTCCTCAAAAGCAACCTGCATTTTACGCTGAAAAATTCGGGTAATATAAACCAGAATTGGCATGGCGACGATTACAATCCATGTCAGTTTCCAGTTCATATAAAACATGAAAATCAAGACCACCAGCATTTTCATCATGTCACTGATAATCATAAACAATCCCTGGCTGAAAATACGGGCAATCGATTCAATATCTGATACTGATCTGGTTACCAATTGTCCAACCGGAACCAAATCAAAATATTTCATTCTGAAACTCAAAATGTGTTTGAAAAGTTTAGTACGAATATCTTTTACAATGTCCTGACCAAGCCAGTTGGCCCAGTAAACAAAGTAAAATTGAGAGAAAACTTCCATCAATAGCACAATTCCCATCAATATAATGTACATCAATAAACCGTGTTTATCATGCGTCTTAATATAGCCGTCGACCGTTTGTTTTAATAAATAGGGGCGAAGTGCTGCAAAAATCGAAAGTGAGACTGCAAAAATAATAACGCCGTAATAGCGCCATTTGTAAGGCTTTGTATAGGTTAAAATTCGTTTGAATAATCCGGTATCGAATGCTTTTGCTTTCATTTATTTTTCTATGCTTTAAGCTGTAGGCTTTAGGCAATAGGCTTATAGCTTAAGGCCTATAGCTTATTGCTATAAATAATCGTATTTAATTTCGGTTAAATATAATCCGTGTGCCGGTGCCGAAAAACCAGCTTTTTCTCTGCTTTTACTGGCGATAATGTTTTCAAAATCTTCCAAAGAAATTTTATGCAATCCAATATTTACCAAAGTTCCAACGATAGAACGAACCATATTTCTTAAAAAACGATTCGCAGAAATCGTAAAAATTAATTTACTTTTTTCTTGTTTCCACTGAGCCTCAAAAATCGTGCAATCAAATGTGTTGACATCGGTATTCACTTTTGAAAAACATTGAAAATCGGTATGATTCAGTAAAGTTTTTGCCGCTTCATTCATCAAAGCTACATCTAATTTTTGATTAAAATACCAACTCAATTCCTCCAAAAACGGATTTTTAACAGTGTTGATATGATATTCATACGTTCTTTTGGTTGCGTCAAATCGGCAATGAGCATCGTCATGAACTAAAATAATGTCAAAAATGGCAATGTCTTTTGGTAAATAAGAATTCAGTTTATGTATCAAATTCGGAATATCAAGAGGTCTTTCAAAATCAAAATGACCGTACATTTCCTCAGCATGAACTCCGGTATCCGTTCGCCCGGCGCCCATAACATTTATAGGAGCATTCAATAAAACTGAAAGTGCTTTGTTTAAAGTTTCCTGAACAGAAGAAGCATTCGGCTGAAATTGCCAGCCATGGTAATGTGTTCCGTTATAAGCAAATTGAATAAAATATCTCATTTTAAGGTGCAGAGGTTCTGAGCTGCAAAGGTACAAAGGTTTTTTTGAAGATGCTAAGATTCTAAGTTGCTAAGACTCTAAGATTTTTTAAAACATTCACTTTTTTTAGTTTTGTGTTTAACGATTTCAAAAATACTTAGCAGCTTAAAATCTTAGCAACTCAGAAACTCGAAAGAACTGTTAAAACCCAAAATACCAATCATAGTTTACACAACAAAAAATCGTGTCAGAAATTGACAATTCCAACGATTTAATTGAAGCTTTTTTTAATTTTTTTTGATGAAAATAGCCAAACGTTAATTTTGAAAATATTTTATTTTAACAGGAAATATTTCTCCTATGTTTGTAGTCTAAATATCAAAAATTATGAATGAAATTACTTCTTATTGGTGGATTCTTTTAATCTTATTCTCCATTATTTTTTACAAATTTATTTTGCGCGTTTTCTTTGGAATGGTAATGGTTCCGGAGGATAAAATTGGTCTTGTGACCAAAAAATTCGTTTTGTTTGGAGCGGATAGGTCGCTTCCTGATGGTCGTATTATTGCGACAAAAGGAGAAGCTGGTTATCAGGCACAAACACTTGCCCCGGGTTTGTACTGGGGAATGTGGATCTGGCAATATTCAATCGATATGACCGGATTTACAATTATCCCGGAAGGGAAAATTGGGTTGGTTTTAAGTAAAGACGGAAAAGAGATTCCAACTGGACGAATTCTTGCCCGAAAAGTAGAAAGCGACAATTTTCAAGATGCGACTTCGTTCCTGAATAACGGCGGACAAAAAGGACGTCAGACTGCTTTTATTACAACAGGTTCGTATCGTATTAATACGTTTTTATTCGAAATCGTTATTGCGGATCAAATCAAGATTTATGAGAACATGATTGGTATTGTAACCGCTTTGGACGGAGAACCAATTCCGCAGGGACAAATTGCGGGTAAGTTTGTTGATAATCATAACAACTTTCAAGATTTTGACAAGTTCTTAGAACATGGTGGAAATCGTGGTTTGCAGCCTCAGGTTATGTTAGCCGGATCTTACTATATTAATACGTGGGGAATCCTGATTGAACAAAATCCGATGACGGATGTTCCAATAGGGTATGTTGGAGTTGTGATTTCTTATATAGGAGAAGATGGTCAGGATGTTACCGGTGATACCTTTAAACACGGAAATATTGTTTCAAAAGGACAACGCGGTGTTTGGATGGAGCCTCTTGGTCCGGGAAAATATGCATTGAATAAATACACAACAAAATTAGAAGCCGTTCCGACAACGAACTTGGTTTTGAACTGGGCCAATGCAAGAAGTGAATCACATGATTTGGATAAAAACCTTTCTACGATTACCGTGCGTTCAAAAGATGGTTTCCCATTTAATTTAGATGTGGCGCAGATTATTCACGTTCCTGCCGCTGAAGCACCCAAAGTAATTGCACGTTTTGGTAGTATGAACAACCTGGTTTCCCAGGTTTTAGAGCCTACAATTGGTAACTATTTTAGGAACTCAGCTCAGGACAGCGATGTGATTTCTTTCTTAACAACAAGAAAAGAGCGTCAGGAATCGGCTAAAAATCATATTAAATTAGTTCTTGACGAATATAATGTAAATGCAGTTGATACTTTGATTGGAGATATCGTTCCGCCAGATTCATTGATGAAAACACTAACGGATAGAAAATTGGCTGAAGAAGAACAAAAAACATATCAAACCCAAAGAATGGCCCAAGAGCAGCGTCAGGGAATGGAGAAAGAAACTGCGATTGCGGATATGCAAAAAGAAATTGTTCGAGCTTCGCAAAGTGTTGAAATTGCGCAAAGAACGGCTGATGCAACGGTTAAAAAAGCAGAAGGAGACGCAACCAGTTTAAAACTGAATGTAAATGCTGAAGCAGAAGCTACAAAAATGCGTGCTAATGCAGAAGCCGAAGCAACAAAAGCAAGAGCAGGAGCACAGGCTGAAGCAACCAAATTGAATGCAAGCGCAGAAGCAGAAAGAATCTCGAAAACAGGTTTGGCTGAAGCAGAAAAAATCATGGCAATTGGTAAGTCAACTGCAGAATCGTATCAATTGCAAGTAAGCGCAATGGGTGGAGACAACTTTACAAGATATAAAGTTACCGAGGAAATTGGTAAAGGAAATATCAAAGTAATTCCAGATGTATTAATTTCCGGAAATGGCGGATCTGATGGTTCAATCAGCGGTTTGTTAGGATTAAAACTAATGGAAATGATGGATACAAAAGATTCGAAAGATGGTAAAAATTCTAAGAATTAATAATTGTTTATAGTAAGATGTAAAATGTAAAATGTGAAACATGAAACATGAAACGTAGCATATCTAGCATCAAGTTTAAAAATCCGATTTGTGAAAGCAAATCGGATTTTTTATAAAAAAAACTTAGTCCCGAAGCTTCGGGATAGCCACTTTAAAAAAAATCTCAGTACCTTAGCAGCTTAGAATCTTAGCCTCTTTACATTGACAAAAATCCTTCTCCTTTCCGATACTCACAGTCATATTGACGAGACTATTTTAAAATATGTGGCTCAGGCCGATGAAGTTTGGCATGCCGGAGATATTGGAGATTTGCATGTTACCGATACAATAAAAAAGCTAAAACCCTTGCGTTGCGTTTATGGTAATATTGATGGGTCACAAGCGCGATTGGAATTTCCGTTGCACAATCGCTTTTTATGTGAGAATGTTTCAGTTTGGATTACGCATATTGGAGGTTATCCGGGAAAATATAATCCGGCGATTAGAGAAGAATTGACGTTGAATCCTCCTAAATTATTTATTTGTGGACATTCGCACATTTTAAAAGTAATGTTTGATAAAAAGAACAATTTGCTACATATGAATCCCGGTGCATGTGGGAAAAGCGGATTTCATCAAATGCGAACCATGCTACGTTTTGTGATTGAAGATGATAAAATTAAAGACTTGGAGATTATTGAAATAGGGAAAAAATAATCTTTTCACTTAATGGGGAAGCGGAATTTTAATTCTAATCTTTGTTCCTTCATTGGGTTTTGAATCTATAGTAAAACTTCCTTTGAATTTTTTAATCCGGGCTCTGATTCTGTTAAGGCCGAAACCTTCTGCATCTTTTGCTTTTTTAGTTGTAAAGCCTTTTCCATTATCATGAATTAAAATAACTAATTGATAGTTTTTTTCGATTAAAGAAATTGTAGTTTTTTTGCTTCGCTATGTTTTATAATATTACTGAAAAGCTCAGAAACAATAAAATAAAGCTTCATTTGGAATTTTTCAACATATCTTTTTCTGTCGGAATTGTACTTGGAAATTCAAAAACAATATTCGAATTAGAATTTCTTTCGCATAAATCTTCGAGGGCATAAAGGAGTCCAAAAAGAACTAAGAGAGCGGGAACAAGATCGTGAGATATGTCACGCAAAAGATCATGGACTTCTGCCAGAATTGCTTTTGTTTTCTGAATTTCTTCCGAATTAATATTGTTTTGGGGAGTGAAGACATTCAAATGCAATCCTGCTGATGATAAAAGTGAGTTGACGTTGTCATGTAAAAAAGAAGCAATTTATCAGCATTATTTTGAAGAACATCATTATAGAAAGTAGTGCCACTCAATGAATTTCCGACAACTTCAAAATTTGGAACAGTTTGTAATAAATTGGTAAGACCATCGATAAGAGCCTGATGGTCATCGGCAAGATGAATTCTTATTTTGTTTGTTATCATTGTTTTTGGAAAATGAAAAAGCAAAATTAGAAAGAAGGTATCTGCTGTATTGTCTCAATAAAGCAATAGTATGTCATTTTAAGCCACAAAAAAACCCGAATATAATTCGGGTTCTCTTCGCACAAAAAAATTAAGTTTATAGGTTTACCTCAAACGGTCTACAGATTTTACGAGATCTTCATCCTTCTTGATGGCCTTATTAGCTAAAACTAATAACACGATAGCAACAATCGGTAGAAACATCCCAATACCTTTCACTGAAACAGCATTTACTGCTGTCTCTCCAGATAAATTTAGAGAGCGATATACAAATAATCCTAATAAAATTAAATTTAATATTATGTTCAGTCTGTTCATCACAAACTGATTTTGTCTTTTTTTGAATGAAATAATACTAACAATAGTAAGCATTGTACTTAGACCTAATAGAATGGTGTAAAACTGGTCCTGCATAAAATAGAATGCTTTTCCAGTGTTTAATGTCCAAAGCGGAATAAAAAACATTAAAACCCCTGTTACAACAAAGGTAAGAAGTAAATAAACAGTTTGAATTCTTTGTATCATGGTCTAAAATTGTTTTACAAAAATATATTTTCTTTTTTTAAAATACTATTGTATGATTAAATTTTATTCGTATTATTGCATCATAATACCGTAAGCACTTCATACTGCGGTCAATTGAAAACAATTATCTACCTATTCTTTTTACAGTATTTCCTTTAAAATAATTAAATTCATAGAATATTCATGTTTGATATTTCTGCATTAAAAGAAATGAAGCTTTCTGAGCTTCAAGAAATAGCTAAGTTAGCTAAAACTATAAAGTTTAATGGCGTTAAAAAAGAGGCTTTAATCAGTCAGATTTTAGCACATCAGGAAGCGACTGAAAAGCCGCCTGTCAATGTTGCGCCTCAGGCAGAAATAGAAGATGATAAACCTAAAAGAGCAAGAATTGTTCCGACTAAAAAAGTTGCACCTAATAAAAGTGCTCCTGTTCTAGAGTTTGATAAGGTAGAGGAAACAGCTGAAAAGATAGAGGAGACACCTGAAAAGGTCGTAACACCTAAAATTTCAAAACCAAATGCAAAAATTCAGCCGGCTCCAAAAGTTCAGGAAACTGCAGAATCTGCACCAGTAGAGAAAAAAGGACCAAAAATCGTAAAATTTAATAAATCAGCTTACGAGAAAAAGGTCGCTTTACAAAAGGAAAAAGAAGTTGCTTCTGAACAAACTGATACAGAAATTGAAACAGAAGCTATATCTCAAGCGTCAGTTGCGGAAAAAGTTGAAGGAACTGCTCCGATAAAAAAGATCAATCCAAATCAGAATAAAAATCAAAATCCGAACCCAAATCAGAATCCAAACCAAAATGGGAACGGGAACGGGAATAACGGAAACCAAAATCCAAATCATAAAAATAAAAAAAATAATTTCAGAGATTCAGATTTTGAATTTGACGGAATTATCGAAAGTGAAGGTGTTCTTGAAATGATGCCTGATGGTTATGGTTTCTTACGTTCATCTGATTATAATTATTTAGCCTCTCCGGATGATATTTATTTATCAACTTCACAAATCAGATTATTTGGTCTTAAAACCGGAGATACTGTAAAAGGAGTGGTTCGTCCTCCAAAAGAAGGCGAGAAGTTTTTTCCTTTAGTTCGTGTACTAAAAATTAATGGTCACGATCCGCAGGTAGTTCGTGATAGAGTTTCTTTTGAACACCTGACTCCAGTTTTTCCTTCTGAAAAGTTTAAATTAGCTGAAAAAGGAAGTTCTATTTCAACCCGTATTATCGATTTATTTTCTCCAATAGGAAAAGGTCAGCGTGGTATGATAGTCGCGCAACCGAAAACCGGTAAAACAATGTTATTAAAAGATATTGCAAATGCGATTGCAGCTAACCATCCTGAAGTTTACCTAATCGTTCTTTTGATTGATGAGCGTCCTGAAGAGGTTACAGATATGCAAAGAAGTGTTCGTGGAGAAGTTATTGCTTCAACTTTTGACAGAGAGCCGCAAGAGCACGTAAAAATTGCTAATATTGTTTTAGAAAAAGCAAAACGTTTAGTAGAATGCGGGCATGATGTTGTAATCTTATTAGATTCGATCACACGTTTGGCAAGAGCTTACAACACAGTTCAGCCAGCTTCTGGAAAAGTATTAAGTGGAGGTGTTGATGCAAATGCATTACAAAAACCAAAACGTTTCTTTGGAGCAGCAAGAAATGTTGAAAACGGTGGATCATTAAGTATCATCGCGACAGCATTGACTGAAACAGGTTCTAAAATGGATGAGGTTATCTTTGAAGAATTTAAAGGAACCGGTAACATGGAACTTCAATTGGATCGTAAAATTGCCAACAAACGTATTTTCCCTGCGATCGATCTTACGTCTTCAAGTACACGTCGTGACGATTTGTTGCTAGACGAAAAAACATTACAAAGAATGTGGATTATGCGAAAATATCTATCTGATATGAACCCGGTAGAATCTATGGATTTTGTAAACGATCGTTTCAAGAAAACCAGAAATAACGAAGAGTTTTTGATTTCTATGAATGACTAAGAGGAAGGTTCTAAGTTGCTAAGATTCTAAGATACTAAGGCTTTTTCTTTGAGATTAAACTAAATGATATAAAAAAAGGGATGAGTTTCAAAACTCATCCCTTTTTGTTTTTCTAAAACTTAGAAGCTTGGTATCTCAGAATCCCAGCAACTTATTTTTTATCAACTACCGGTCTATTTTCTCTATTGGCTAAATCCCAGGCTACAACAAATGCCAATTGTGTTCTTTTTGTTAAAGCGTCGTATTCAATTTTTTCCGGCTCGTCACCTTTACCGTGGTAATCTTCGTGAACTCCATTGAAGAAGAAAACGGCAGGAATACCGTGTTTTGCGAAGTTATAATGGTCAGAACGCTCATAAAAATGGTTTGGATCTTTAGGGTCGTTAAATTTAAAATCTAAATCTAATTTGGTGTATTTGTTGTTTTCGGCTACAACTGCATTATGTAAATCCGATGAAAGTCTGTCGGCACCAATTACATAAACATAATTGTTGCTTTTAGCATGTTCAATATCACGACGTCCAATCATGTCAATGTTGATGTCGCTAATAGTGTTTGCAATTGGAAACAAAGGGTTTTCAGAATAGTAACGCGAACCGTGTAAACCATGTTCTTCGCCAGTTACATGTAGAAACAAGATAGAACGTTTTGGTCCATGTCCTTCTTTTTTTGCTTTTGCAAATGCTTTTGCCATTTCTATTACTGCAACTGTTCCGGAACCATCATCATCAGCTCCATTGTAGATTTCTCCATTTTTAATTCCAATATGATCGTAATGCGCTGAAATTACCAGAACTTCATCTGGTTTTTCAGAGCCTTCAATATAGGCCCAGATATTTTCAGAGTCCGGTAAATTTTGATTTCGTTTTGCATTTAAAAATGCAGCAGGAATGTGTTGGTAATAATCTGTAGCACCTTTTGGGAACGAGACCTTATTTTTTTTGTATTGCTCAATCATGTAAAGTCCGGCTTTCTTTTGTCCTTTCGAACCTGTTTCGCGGCCTTCCATTTCATCAGAAGCAATAACATAAAGCATTTTTTTTAAGTCCTTTGCTTTAATCGCATTCATGTATTTGGTTGGGTCTGAGTTGTCTTTAGAAGCAACAGACTGTACATTTTTACATGAAAATGCTGAAGCAATTAGTAATAAAATTGCAATTTTTTTCATTGATTAGTTTAGTGTAAGTTGATAAATATATATAGCACATAAAAAGTGAGTAAAAATAGGATAAAAAAGAAGTTTATAAAAAATAAGATAAAACTTTTAACAAATGAAACTATTCTGGTTTCGCCATAAAAACGATGATGTGCCGGATAAAAATAATAAGACATCCAGACAATTCCAACGAAATTAATAATATTACCAACGAAAGTAAGCGGACCGTTTTCTCCAAAAAAGCCAATTATTCTTGTGATTATAAATAAAAGGAGAAATATTAAAAGTAAAAAGGAGAAATAATGTAAGGTGAAAATACCGTGATCAAAATAGTACCATTTCTTTTTGCTATGAAAAATCCATAAAAAGAAGGCAAAGAAAGGCATTATAATGAACAGAATTTTGGGGATATTATGAATAAAAGACTCGATGAATTTTTCGATAATTTCCTTTTTTGTATTATGTTCAGTAACATGCACAGCTTTTTCGTAAATCCAATATGAAAATTCAGAAAGTTTTTCGCTCTCTTTTCCATACTTTTGAATAGAGTCAATTTCTTTCATTGTTTTTAATTGAAAGTAATTTTTATTGACTTGTTTCATTGTTTTTGATTCAAGGTAGTTTTTATCGTTCAAATTTTCAGTTTTATCTTTGCTGGATTTTTCAAAATTTGAACTAATTTCATTTTCACCTTTGGTAAGATTCTCAGTTACCTTGTTAGGGAACATGGCAATCAAAAGGAAGGTGATGAAACTGATAAAAATATAGAGACGTACAGGGGCCAGATAGGATAATCTTTTTCCCGACAAATATTCTTTAGTTAAAGTGGCAGGTTTAAAAAGAAGATTTTTAATGGTCTTCCAAAATGCATTTTCATAATGCGTTAAATCTTCAAAAAAATGAATAAATAAATGATGAAATGTTTTTCGTGAATCTGTGTTTTCCTGACCGCAGTTTGGGCAAAACTTTTGCTCGACAACGTGCCTGCAATTAAGACAGGTTTTATCTTTTCTAATCGGACTATGTGACATTGGTTAATTTGTGGATTTTGATTGGTTTAGTTATGGTTTTTATTTTTTCAGTACTTCATCAAGAAACAATTGCAAATGTTCAAATGATCGCTTAGCAGCTACAGCATTGTAGGCGGCTCCTTTAGAATTGTCATTTCCTGCTTCAGGATTAGTGAAAGAGTGAACAGAATCTGCATAATAAATCATTTGCCAATCGGCTTTTGAATCGCGCATTTCCTGTTGAAAAGCGGCAACTTCTTCTTTAGAAACAAAAGGATCATCAGCACCGTGACAAACTAGAACTTTAGCAGTAATTGGTGTTGCAGGTCGCGCAGCATCTTTGCCTAAACCTCCGTGAAATGAAGCTACTCCTTTTACATTCAAATGACCACGTGCAGCTTCCAAAACTCCAGTCCCTCCAAAACAATATCCAATAACGACAATATTATCTGCATTTGCTCCGGACTTGATTAATTCCTGTAACGCAAGATTGATTCTTTTTTGATAAGCTTCGTAATTCGTTTTATAGAAACCAGCTTGTTTTCCTGCTTCCGCAGTATTTTTTGGGTAATTTCCTTCTCCATAAATATCAGCAATAAAAACAGTATAGCCTATTTTTGATAGATTCTCTGCAATTCCTTTTGAGGCAGTGTCAATTCCGAGCCAGGCCGGTAAAAGTAAAATCCCTGGATTGTTACTGCTTTTTTTAGCAGCTTTTATGGATAAGCCATTTAATTTTTGATCGCCGTCAGCGTATTTTACTGGTTTTAATTGTGCGTTCATGTTGCCCGAAAAGATTAGGGTTGCAAAAATAAGTGCGATTAAATTTTTCATTTCTTACAATTTTTAACAAATATCAGAAATATTATGTTACAAAAAAACCTCGAAAGCTATTTCTTCCAAGGTTATTTAACAGATATGTTTAAATTTGATTATTCACCGGGGTGATAGATTTTTTCGGCATTTTTAACAACGTCTTCTTTATAAAATAAGATGTCTTTAAATTGCCCTTTTTGATACATTTCAGTTTGGTCTGTAAAATGTTTTGAATTTTCATTACCGCTGTTTCCTCCCGCCAATAATGACTTGGCTTTTATTTTTGGCCCAAATTCTACGGCGCAGACAAAACTATTTCCGTTATAACCATAACGTTTTTTAGAACCGTTTTGATAATTGCTTTTGAACGAAGGCAAACTCCCCCAGGATCCTGGGCCAAAACCAATTGGTAAACTAGGTTTATCATCATTATATTTTAAATCGATAGCGCCGCTTGAACGTTGAAAACGATTGATTTCTCCCCAAGTTACCTGCCACTTTCCCCAATTAGATTTTAATTCTTTAATGACAGCTTGTAATTGTGGAATGAGCTGATCAGCTGTAGCATTTTTAGCAAAATATTGGGTATTCTCAACTTGATCTAATTCGCCTTCATCTATATAAGCTTTTTGAATGATTGGATCTAATTTATAAGCCCATTCGACAGCTAAAGTAGTAGCCACCGAGTTTTCATTGGCATAATAATCCCAGTTTTTTAAAATCGAAATTGCTTCTGATAATTCATTATAATCAGGATAATCTGTTTTTATATTTTTTTTAAAAACATTCACCAGACCCGGAATCAAAATTTCAAAAATGGATAATTTCGAATCATAACCATCTGCTATTACTTTGTCTAAAGTATAATTATCCCCTTTACTGAAAATTCGAACCGCATTTTTTCCTCTAAAATTCTCACCGTCCGGAGCCATATACGGCACATAATTTTCTTCTTTCGGACTATTTTCTCCTGCAACAGAATAGGGTGTAGAATTGCAATTTTGAAGCCAGCCGTTTGTCGGATTGTATAAGTGAACGGTTTCGTCAACTTTATGTAGACCTTTCCATTGTGTTGATGAAATGGAACCGTCAATAACCTTTGACCAATTCAGATTCTTATCTCTTATCGGAATAAAATTACCGTGCCAATAGGCAATATTTCCTTTACTATCTGCATAGACCGTATTGTTGGAGGTGTTGGCTTTTAAATCCATTGCCTTTTTATAATCATCAAAATTTTTAGATTTTGTTCTTACCCAACTCTGAATCAGACTCTTCATCGAACGATTATTCGATTTTAAACTGATCCATTTCCCATCGCGTTTAGTCATAATCGGACCATTATTAGTGGAATAAGTTTTGAATTTCTTCGGAATTAATTTTCCGTTTTCAGTATAATTAATCGTGATTTCTTTTTCGATAACAGGCAAAAGCTTTTTGTCGAATTCATAAAATAGTTTACCGTTTTTATTGGTGATTTTTTCCGCATACATATCCGCAACATCTACGTTTGAAGAGGTATGCATCCAACCACAATTTTCATTGAATCCCTGATAGATGAAGAATTGTCCCCAGGTTACTGCTCCGTAAACATTCAGGCCTTCTTCGCTGGTAATCTGAACTTCTGGTCTGAAGTAAAAAGTGGTGTGTGGATTAATGTATAAAATAGCATTTCCATGGGCTGTTTTTGATGGTGCAAAGGCGAAACCATTTGAACCAGTCTGAACATATTTCTCTCTTTCTACATAAGCCACTTTATCATTATTTCCAGAATAAAAAGCTTGTAGTTCGGCCGTAGAAAGATCTGCAGTGCTAATAGCGCCAATACTTCCGTCTGTCCAAAGTAGTGGAAACCAAGGTTCAAAATGAGTTAAAAGTGCCGGTTTTACTTCGGGATGTTTATAGAGGTAAAAGTTGATCGCATCAGCATAACTGTTCAATAGTTTTTTGAGCCAGGATGGTGCTTTTTTATAATCAGCTTTGGCTTCCTCAACATCAATCAAAAGTTTAATCTCTAAATCATTATATAAAACAGCTTGCCCTTTAATTTCTGAAAGACGCCCCAATTTTTCAATATAATTCATTTCGATTCTCTTGAAATCGTCTTCGCATTGTGCGTAAAGCAAACCAAAAACAGCATCAGCATCGGTTTTTCCATAAATGTGTGGAATGCCCCAATTGTCTCGAATTATAGTCGTTTGTTGTGCTAGTTTTTCTAATCGGTTGATTTCTTTTGAATTGATTTTTTGTGCCGAAATCTGAAAACTGATGCAGCCACTTAAAAAAGTAAGTTTTATTATTTTGGAATAATTGAACATGCTTATTTGATATTAAATTTTTGCCCGGCAGTATAAATGCTCATTTCTAATTTTTCAATTGAAATCAGGTTGTTGTTTTTAGATTTTATAATGCCTTTCGGATTTCTAACGACAATAACTTCGCTTTCTCCAGCCACTTCAATTTGATTGTTTCGAACGATAATTGCAGTTGCTTCATCAATTCCGATTCCAGTTAAAGCAGGAAATTCAACCAAAGCAGAAAGCAAACGATTATAGCGGTTTCTCTTTAAAAAATGCTGATCAATAACAGCCGTTTTTAATAATCCCAAACCTTCTGAAGTTTCTAAATTATCATAGCGAATGTTATCAAAAGTTCCTGAATACTCTTTTTGCAGTTTCTGATTTCCGGTAATCATTTTTTCAGACATTACAGCTGCGCCGGCGCTTGTTCCGGAAATAGTACTTCCGTTTTCGTAAGCTTTTTGAATGGCTGTTTTGAGTGGTGTATTTTGTACCACATTCATAAACCGACTTTGATCACCTCCACTTATAAAAATCAGTTTTGCTTTTTGAACCGAATCGGTAAGAACTTTATTTTGAGCTGTTGCTGCATTAAAGTTCAACATCACAATTGGGTTTGATGTGAGTTTTGCCATCTGTTTTTTAAAAAAGATAAAGGAACTGTCCGGTTCTTCACTGGACATTGGTAAAACCACGATATAATCTTTTTTTGATAATTCGGCTACAGCCAAAACTTGTTTCATTAAAGCGTCAGAACGATCTCCGCCGCCAATAATAAATAATTTTCCTTTTGGTGTTTGTGCATGCAGAAAATTAAAAACAAAAAGAAAAAGGAATGCAATAAACTGATTCGACGAAAATTTAAAAGGAAATTTATTTTTCATGGATTAAGGCGTTAAATCGATTTTCTTATAAAGTGATATTTCGTTTAAAAGCACAGCCCAATTCAATAATCGAATCCGTTTTGGCGATGCCTGGAATGCTATCGATTTTTTCGTAAAGAATTCTTCGCATATGCTCGTGATTCTTTGCAATAATTTTAATATAAAGCGTGAAGGAACCTGTTACATAATAACATTCTGTGATTTCAGGAATATCTTTTAAAGCTTCAATAATTCGATCAGAATCAGAATCTTTATTTAGTGTTATTCCGGTAAAAGAAGCCCAATCATATCCAATCTTTTTTTCTTGTATAATTGGTTTTATACCGCCAATTACCCCTTGTTCTATCATTCTGTTGATACGTTGATGCACCATCGTGTTTGATATTTTCAAATTAGCCGCAATTGCAGAAAAAGCCATTCTTCCGTCTTTTTCCAATTCCTTAATTATATTGATATCAAATTCGTCTAATGTTTCCATTCTTTTAAATTGAGTTTACTTTTTACTTTCATAAAAGTAATTATTTTTTTTAATAAAAGGTTATCAGAGAGAATTTACAGTAAAATCATATTTTGCTTTTTTATGTAATAAATTATGCATTTTGACTTATTTGGTTAAAATTAAAGTCAAATATTGATTTTAAATAGCTTAAATTAATATTTTTAAATACTTTTGTAACTCTAAAAAAGACAGATCATGATTCATACTGAAAATACCCTTTCGTCAAAATCAGAAATTTTGATTGAAAAAGAAAATAAATACGGAGCTCATAATTATCATCCGCTTCCAGTTGTACTGGAAAGAGGAGAAGGTGTATATGTTTGGGATGTAGACGGAAAGAAATATTATGATTTTTTATCTGCTTATTCTGCAGTAAATCAAGGGCACTGTCATCCTAAAATTGTAAAAGCAATGGTTGATCAGGCTCAAAAACTGACTTTAACTTCACGAGCTTTTTATAATGACCAATTAGGAAATTATGAAGAATACGTAACGAAGTATTTTGGTTTTGATAAAGTACTGCCAATGAATACTGGAGCAGAAGCTGTTGAAACGGCTTTGAAAGTTTGTAGAAAATGGGCGTATGAAGTAAAAGGAATTCCCGAAAATCAGGCACAGATTATTGTGTGTGAAAATAATTTCCATGGAAGAACCACGACTATTATTTCCTTTTCTAATGATGAAGCTGCCCGTAAAAACTTTGGCCCGTTTACAGATGGATTTATAAAAATTGAATATGATAATCTTGAAGCTCTTGAAAAAGCTTTAGCATCATCAAAAAATATTGCCGGATTCTTAGTTGAACCAATTCAGGGAGAGGCAGGAGTATATGTACCTTCGGAAGGTTATTTAGCGAAAGCAAAAGCTTTGTGTGAGAAACATAATGTTTTGTTTATTGCA
This sequence comes from Flavobacterium sp. LAR06, assembly GCF_041946075.1. NCBI lineage: Bacteria > Pseudomonadati > Bacteroidota > Flavobacteriia > Flavobacteriales > Flavobacteriaceae > Flavobacterium > Flavobacterium sp. LAR06. The sequence goes on from NZ_JAUTYT010000007.1 coordinate 154,487, forward strand.
GATGAAGTTCAGACTGGAATTGCGCGTACTGGAAAATTATTGGCGGTTCATCATGAAAATGTTCAGCCTGATATTTTAATTTTAGGAAAAGCGATTTCTGGCGGGGTTTATCCGGTTTCAGCGGTTTTGTGTAACAACGAAATCATGAACGTGATTAAACCAGGACAACACGGTTCTACTTTTGGAGGAAATCCTGTTGCAGCAGCAGTTGCTATTGCCGCTTTAGAAGTAATTAAAGAGGAAAAACTGGCAGAAAATGCAGAACGTTTGGGAGTCATTTTAAGAAAGGGATTAAACGAAATTGCGGAAAGAAATAATCTGATCACACTGGTTCGTGGAAAAGGTTTATTGAATGCCATCGTAATTAATTGCGGAGAAGATTCTGATTTAGCCTGGGAAATTTGTTTAAGATTCAGAGACAATGGATTATTGGCAAAACCTACTCACGGAAATAAAATTAGATTGGCGCCGCCATTGGTCATGACAGAAGCTCAAATTCAGGAATGTCTTGAAATTATCGAGAAATCCCTGAATGATTTTAGAGATTAAATTTAGAATCCAAAATAAGAAACATAAGCTGCAGATATTTCTGCAGCTTTTTTATTGCAGTAAAATTATGTAACAAGTGAAAATAATTATATAATTTTTAAATGAGTATGAGAAGTAGTTTTGGATGTCTTCAAAATGGAAAAAGAAAATTACTAATAAAACATTTTTTATTAGGCTCGAAAGAAGATAAACAGAAAACCAATAACTGAATTATAACTTAAATTCAATTTCACAAATGGCTTATTCAAATACTGATATAACACGTTTTTTAGACGCGCAAAACAAACTTTATCTTACTGCTTTTTCTGAAATTAAAAAGGGAAAAAAAGAGACGCACTGGATGTGGTTTATTTTTCCTCAAATAAAAGGTTTAGGAAAAAGTACCATTGCTAATTATTATGCTCTCAATGGTCTTACAGAAGCAGAAGAGTTTCTTAATCATCCCATTTTATCAAAACATTTGATTGAGATCTCACAGCTTTTATTAAATTTTAAAACAAGATCTATTGAGGCTATACTTGGAGAATTAGACGCTAAAAAATTACGTTCGTCTATGACACTTTTTTCTCAGGCTGCAAATGCACATCCTGTTTTTCAGGAAATATTAGATACCTTTTTTTCAGGTTATTCAGATCCGTTCACATTGTCTATGCCAGCTGCATCCAGACAAATTGCTATGGCATCGTAAAATTTTACTTTCATCATCTAAAAATAAAATAGATTTTATATTAATTTTCAACCTTATTTATAAAATTACATAAAAAAAGCCATCCTTTAGCAGGGATGGTTTTTTTGTTTTTATGGTGTGGTTTAAAATTAACTTCCGTAACCTGGGTTTTGAGTAATTAGTTTATTAGCATCCATTTCTCTTAGTGGAATTGGGAAAACTAAAGTTGGATCGTCGTAAGGAATCAATTCTGATCCGTCTGCATTTACATCGATAGAACCTTTTGTTCTTTTTAAGTCATGAATTGCAAAACCTTCCATAGCTAGCTCTAATTCGCGTTCTCTTAAAATAGTCGCAAGAGTTAAAGCTGTGAAATTTGCAGCATGCGCTCTTGTTCTTATTAAATTGATATCATTTAGAGCAGTATCTCCAACAGAAGTTCCTAATCTAAAGTTAGTCTCAGCTCTGATTAAATACATTTCAGCTAAACGAATTATCCCTACATCTCCGTATTGGTTAGTGTATTTTGAAGTCAGTAGTCTGTCGTTATCTGGATTTATATAGTTAAAATTTGCTCGATCATCATTGGGATCTGTAAATTTATTGATATAAGTATTTCTAATTTCGACATCACCGCCACGCCCTCCATTTCCTTCAGAGGCATACATTACAACAATTTCGTTTTCACCTGTTTGTTTTGTAATCTGAATGGCGAATATATCTTCAATTTGATTTTCATCATGATTAAAAGCATTTGCATAGCTGGTTGATAATGCTCTTCCGCTATTTTCTATTACTTCATTTGCTGCATCTCGGGCTGCTGCATAATTTTGCTGCTGTAAATAGACTCTGGCTAATAATGCTTTGGCAGCATATTTGTCTGGATAAAAGCTGTTCTCTTCAGGAAGTCCGTTATAAGCAGCATTCAATTGCTGAATGATCAGGGTGTAAACTTCTTCGACTGTACTTCTTTCTTTTGAAAGATCGGCATTAAAATCATAAATCGCATTAGGTCTGATAATAACTCCAAGCTGTGTGTTTTGTTTACCGGCTTCATATGGCAATCCGAAGAAACGAACTAAATCAAAGTATGCTAAACTTTTCAAAAAGTTAGCCTCAGCTATCATTCTGGTTCTCTTATCAGCATCTGCTACCTTGTCAATATTTTCAATTACAGTATTAGCGGCATTAATGATTTCGTAATTACGAGCATAGATTTGTCGAACAAAAGCATTATCCACCAGAACTGATTTAGTATACATTTGTCGGAATTCACCATAACTTCCTCTCCATCTAAAATCAGTAGTACTGGTTAAACCTGTTTGTGCCATTAAATCAGCAGAAACTAAGCTTCGTCCTCCAAATACATCTGCATCTGCGGCAATGGCGTACGCTCCGTTTAAAATATTTACGATACCAGTTTCAGTACCTAAGGTGACTTCGGAATCTTGATTTTGTCTTGGTTCGATTTGTAATTCATCTTCACAGCTTGTTAAAAAAGCTGTAAACAGTATAAATATGATAAATTTATATGGTTTCATTTGTGTCGTTTTTAAAAATTAATATTTACGCCTAAAGCAATTGTTCTAGCGGGAGGAGCAGAGTAAAATTCTTCTCCGATACCTGTATCATCTCTTCTGGCTTCAGGATCATAACCATTGTAATTGGTAAAGGTTAATAGATTTACACCTGTTGCGTAAAAACGTACACTGCTTATTCCTGCGTCCTTTAATGTAGTTTTTGGTAAAGTATAACCAATTGTTAAGTTTCTTAGACGAACAAAATCAGTTTTATCAAGGAATCTTGTAGATTCACCAGTTCCGTTACTTCCATATAATCTTGCTTGTGGTACATTTGTGATGTCGCCAGGATTTTGCCAACGGTTTAATTGATCTGTAGTTTGATTATCAAAGTAATCGGCGGCTACAGACTGGTATTTTCCAGCCGAATTATAAATGCTGGCTCCCCATTCTCCCTGAAAGGTAAATGAAAAATCAATATTCTTATAGTTGATTGTATTAGTTAAACCAGCCATTAATTCTGGGAACGGATTTCCTGCGATAATTCTTTTTGCTTCGCTGTAATCATTAGTAGTGGTTCTGTCTAGTGAACCATCTGCATTTACAGTGTTCTTGTAATATAGTGCATCTCCGTTTGCAGAATCAACACCAGCATATTCAACTAAATAAAAAGATGAAATGTTTTCACCAACTCTGTTTATTGTAAAGGTGGAAACAATATCTTGACCATTAGGCATTTCTAATACCTCAGATTTGTTTGTTGTAATATTAAAGCTGGTAGTCCATCTTAAATTTTGGTTCTCAATGTTTTTAGTATTTACTGTTACCTCAAAACCACTGCTTTTTACTTTACCAATGTTTTGAGTAATACTTGTTGGACCTCCTCCACTAAGTGGTTTTGGTACATCAAATAGCAATCCATCTGGGCTTTTCTCGTAATAATCAACTTCAAAACTAAATTTATTGAATAAGCCCCATTCAATACCCACGTCTGTTTGAGTCGATTTTTCCCATGTTAAATCGGGATTTCCAGCCTGAACAAATGAAAGACCAGATTTTAAGTTGTACGGTCTAGGACCATATAATTGGCGGGAAGCAAAGTTTCCAATATCAGCATTTCCTACTTCTCCCCAGCTTCCTTTTAATTTTAAGAAAGACAAAACAGTATTATCTTTTAAGAAATTTTCTTCAGAGATAATCCATCCGGCAGAGAATGCAGGGAAAACTCCATATCTTTCATTTTTTCCAAAACGTGAAGAACCGTCTCGGCGAATACTTGCTTTAAAAAGATATTTATTATCAAAAGCATAATTTACTCTCAAAAATTGAGAGACAAAAGTACTAGCTGTCTCATTTCCTTCTCCGGCATTAACTTCTGCCCCTCCGTCCACAGTTTGAAAAGAATCATCTGGAAAATAAATACTTGTAACCGATTGGTATCTGCGTTCGTATTTTTGGAATTCCATACCTGCAACTGCATTTACACTATGTTTTTCTGCGAAAACGGCGTCATAAGTAAGATAGTTACTCCATATGTAGGTTTCGTTGTTTACAGAGGTTGCATATGCTTCTCCGTCTGTTGCCATAAAAGGTGCATTTTTACCTTGCCAGTAATCTTCAGTCTGACCTAAAAGATCGTATGCAAAATCAGAATTTATTTTTAGAGATGGAATAATTTGATATTCGGCAAAAACTTTACCTGTGACTCTTCTCATAATCGTTTTCCAAAATGAATTATCTGCAGCTAATAAATAATTAGCATATAATGTGTTTGGATTTGCTGTACCATCTTCTAAACGTGCTGGTGATAATGGTGACTGTGCTACAGCCTGAAGTGGCGTAGTAAAAGAATTATCATCTTGTACACGATCTATTGTAGATCTTGAAAAGCTTAGATTCATTCCCATAGTAAAATTATCAGAAATTTTATGAGATATATTTGATCTTGCTGTAATTCTTTCTAATTCGTTACTGTCAATAATCCCGGTTGTATTATTATAAGCACCAGAAAAGAAATATTTTGTTTTAGCATCACCGCCAGAAACTGAAAAATCAACATCGGTAGCAAGACCAGTCTGAAAAGCAAGATCTTGCCAGTCTGTATTTACTTCTCGGTTTCTCCAATCTGTTCCCTGTGCTAGAAAATCAAATGTACTTTCAGCTTCTGCGGCATCTCCTGTCCCATTAATAGAAGCTTCTGTAAATAATTCAATATATTGATCGGTATTCAGCCATGATTTTTTATGAGTAGCCTCACTAACACCCTGAGACATATTAAATGAAAAAGTACCTTTTCCATCTTTTCCCTTTTTGGTAGTAATGATTACAACCCCATTAGCACCTCGGGCTCCATAAATCGCTGCTGAGGATGCATCTTTTAATACATCAATAGATTCGATCTCATTTGGACTTAGTGTAATTAAGGGGTTTGTCGCAGCGCCATTTGTTGATTCGTCTGAAGTAATTAACGGAATTCCGTCTAATACATATAGAGGCTGTGTACCTGCACTTATGCTTACTGCACCACGAACTCTAATATCCATTCCCCCATCAACTTTACCATTGGTTTGCGTAATTTGTACACCTGCAAGTTTACCAACTAATGCGTTTTGTACGTTGGCAACAGGTACTTGCTGAATATCTTTTGCAGTTACTCGTGCGATATTGTCTGTTGATCTTCTTTTGGTTTGAGTACCATAACCCACAACAAGTACGGCTTCCAATTCGTTTTGAGTTTCAACTAATTCAATTTTCATGTCATTTGAAGCTGCTACATTTATAGTGGCAAAACTTACATAACTTAGGGTTAAAATATCACCTTTTTTAGCTGCTATTTTAAAATTTCCATCAAAATCAGTTTGTGTACTTGCACTTGTACCTTTCAAAATAATATTTACGCCAGGAATCGGAATTCCCTTTTTATCTGTGACCTTACCGGAAATATATCCTTCCTGCGCGGTTGCTATTTGCACGAATAGTATCAATATGAACCATAAAAAATGCTTTAACTTAATTCTCATTTTTCAAATATTTAGGATTAGTTTTATCAAATATCTTAAAAATATGTTAATAAGACTAATATCAACGATGTAAAATATAACATTAAGGTATGTTTTTGTAATATTTGTAACTTTTAGAAGAGAATAAATGGATTTTTGAAAAAATAATGCCAATAAATTATTTAATATTTAATAGCTATTGCTGTATATGGTATTTAAATTTATGTAATTTAACATTTTTTGGAATTAAATTTACCTATTTTTTTATTTTTAAAGAATAAAACTTATTTTTTTATTAAACGTTAACAAATAAGCGATTGTCATGAAGAACAATCGCTTTTGGTGAAAACAACTCAAAATATTAAAAAAAGCAGTTATTTTTTTAATAACGCACCACCGGGCATTACCTCTGGTTTCAATTTAAATTTGCTGTATTCGACAACTCCGGTTCTGTCTGCCCATTCAAAATAAGAAGCAGAAAGTTTGTTGACAATTCCAGCATTTTGTTGCGCCACATTGGTTGTTTCACCACGGTCCGTTTCAATGTTGTAAAGTTCCCATTCATACGACGGATATGTCGAAACTAATTTCCATTTGCCATCGCGGACGGCTCTGTTTCCTGCTCTTTCCCAGAATAATGGTGCGCCTCTGTTTACCTCAGAAACATTGTCAAATAATACGGGTAATAAACTTTTTCCTGCTAACGGATTTGAATTAACTCCATTGTATTCTTTTGGATATTCAATTCCGGCCAATTCATAAAAAGTAGGAGCAAGGTCGATAATGTGACCGGTTCCTTTATCAATTCGGCCTGCTTTTATTTTTGATGGAAACCAGGCAATAAAGGGCGAACTGAAACCACCTTCGTGCATATTGTTTTTGTATTGCTGTAATGGCGTGTTCGATAAATAAGCCCAGTTTTGTTCCTGATAATCAAATGATCCGGAGGTTCCAACTGGCCCTTCATTTCGGACCAAGCCTCTCGCAAGCGGATTATACGTGTTAAATCCGCCTTGGGCACCATTGTCAGAAATGAAAATGATAAGCGTGTTTTTGTCTTTTTTAAGGGCTTTTAATTTCTCTAAAACTTTCCCCACATTCTGATCCATGTTGTCGACCATTGCTGCATAAACTTCCATTTTTGCTTTCCAGAATTGTTTCTCGTCGTACGTCAGTTTACTCCATTCCGGAACTTCAGGATCTCTTGGTGCAACCGTTTGATCGGCTGGTAAAATGCCGTTTGCTTTTAGTTTCTCAATTCTTTTTTCTCTTAATACATCCCAGCCTTCGTCAAATTTCCCTCTGTATTTGGCAATATCAACCGGTTTTGCCTGCAACGGCCAGTGTGGTGCTGTAAAGGCTAAATACAAAAAGAAAGGTTTGTTTTCTTTGTTTTGCTCGTCTAGGAAAGTGACCGCATTATTCCCAATTTCGTCTGTGAAATAATACGAATCATCTTTTGGATGCAGTTCTTCATTATTACGAATCAATTTTACTGGATAAGGCGTTTTTCCGAATGGCAAACCTTTGGTATCAAAATAGTTGGATGCCCCTTTTAAGATGCCATAAAATTTGTCAAAACCGCGCTGATTCGGCCATTGCGCCTGATCTTCAGATCCAACGTGCCATTTTCCGGATAAAATAGTGCTGTAACCTCCGGAACGGAAAACTTCTCCTAAAGTCAATGATTCTTTATTTAAATAACCCTGATAAGCCGGCAATCCTAAATTAACATCAAAGAAACCCATTCCGGCTTTGTGCTGATATTGACCAGTCAAAAGTGAACCTCGGGTTGGCGCGCAAATCGAGTTGTTATAAAATTCGCGTAAGCGTAAACCTTCGGTGGCCAATTTATCCAAATTTGGTGTTTTAATTTCAGAACCATAATTTCCTAAATCAGAATAACCCATATCATCGACCATAATCAGGATAATATTGGGTTTTGAAGCAGTTGAGGTCGTTTTGTTTTGGGACTGAATCAGCATAACTGAAGAAAGGAAAAGGCTGAATGTAAGAGATAATTTTTTCATTTTATTTTAAATTTAATAAGTCGGTATTCAGACTTATAGTGGTAATCGAATTATTTGCTAAAAAGTAAAAAGGATATTAGTAGTGTAACAAGAACATTGAATAATTGCGCAATAAGAAAGGCGTATAGTGGTTTTTTACTATTATTTTGAAAGAGATCCTTAAAATTGGTTTCTATGCCGATGCTCGTAAATGCCAACGCAAACCAGATTCCCTGTAAATTTTTTAAACTGTCTTTTACTCCGTCCCGAACTTCTGACGTAAGAAAAAAAGAAAATACTATTGATGCCAGAATAAAACCAATTACAAATTTTGGAAAACGTTCCCAAATCACTTTTAATGTAGGTTTTGAAGTTTTGGCTTCCGCCGAATTATTATGCGTATACGTCCAATAAACGGAGATTGCAAAAGCCGCTAATCCTAATAATACATTTTGAGAAAACTTGACAATAGTGCTAATTTTTAAAGCTGTTTCCCCTACCAAAGTTCCGGAAGCCACAACAGCGCCCGAAGTGTCAATACTTCCTCCAAGCCAGGCTCCGGTAACTTCTTCCGGAAAATTGAAATATTTGGCAATTATCGGCATGGAAATCATCATGGGAATAGCAGTTACCAAAACAATCGAAATAACATAAGACAGTTTCTTTGAATCGCCTTTTATCGCGCCAGATGTTGCAATTGCAGCAGAGACACCACAGATCGAAACAGCACTCGAAATCATCATCGTCAATTCGTCATCTACTTTTAATTTTCGGCAAAGCCAAAAAGCAAAATACCAAACCGATAAAACAACAACTAAAGCCTGAATTAATCCCAATGAACCGGCTTTAAGAATATCGGAAAAAATTACGCTGGTTCCCAATAAAAACCAATCCTATTTTTACGAAAACTTCTGTAGAAAGGGCAGAACGAAACCATTCTGGAAGTTTGAAAAAGTTGCCAATTGCCAAACCAATTATCAAACTGAAAATTACGGCTTCTAAATTTAACGCTTTTATTTCAGTATTTCCTGCAATTATGAGGGCAATTGCAGTTAAGAAATAGACTAGTGGAAAAACCAGTAAAAAATATTTAACCGATTTTCCAATTAAAAAAGCGCCTAAAGTTCCAATTGAAATCAGATATAGAAATTGGATTCCAAGGATTTTCAGATTTTCAAAATCAAAGACATCCTTTGACAATTCTATTCCGTTTGACCATTTAAAAAGAGGAACTTCTGGAAGGAAAAGAAAAAGCGAAATTCCGATGATCAGGAACCCAAGAATAACGACGGTCCAATCTTCGTGGATAGTAAATTGTTTTGTTTGGGTAGACATTTTATATTTATTTCCTGCAAGGTTTCCAAAACCTTGTAGGTATTGTTAGTTGGTTAAATAAATTAAACCTATTAGGTTTTGAAAACCTTGCAGGAATATAGGTTTTACAAATCGACAAAGTATTTTTGTTTGCCAAAGTCAAATTCATAATGTATTAAATTGGGCTATAAAGGTTTAACCAAACCTTTTTCCCAGTTTTGTAAGGCTGTATGTAATTCTTCTAATTAAGCCCATAGTTTTATTGTTATTTAGAAGCCAAAGCAACATCTAAATCATTCTTCAAGTCACCCAAACCGTCTTTTTTGAAAACAATTTTTCCATCTTGATATAAGATCAAAGTAGGGAAGACCTTTACCGTTTTTAAGTCTGCTATAACTTGCGGACTTTCTTCCAGCTCAATTTGAACAATTTTTAGTTTTTCGCCATATTGTGTTCTGAGATTTTCTAAAATTGGTTTTACTGTTCTGCAGGTCGCGCAATATTTTGAACCAATGTCAACCAAAACATAAGTATTATCAGCAATGATTTTTTTGTATTCCGGCAATGTTAATTTGCTTTTTAAATTGGTATAAAAAGGTTTTCCGCCACCAATCCAGCTAGCAATTCCGCCTTCTAAAATATACACTTCAGAAAAGCCTCTTTTTATTAATTCGGTTGATAAAAGTCCGCTTCTGTAGGCGGCAATTGAATAAATAAATACAGGTTTTGACGGATTTAGAGCCGCAACCTGTTTTTCATAATCTTCTGATTTAAGATTGAAGTTTGCAGCACCTTCAATATGGTTTAATGCAAATTCATCAGCACCTCTGGCATCAATTATTTGTGGATTTTTTTGACTTTTAATTTTCGCATAAAAGGCATCCAGTAATACAATACTACTGGAGCTTTTATCTTGCGAAAAACCACTTGTGGTAAAAAGAAAAAATAAGACTGTAAAACTACTTTTGAATATTTTGTTTGTCATGATTTGAGATTTAGAATTTTCCGGGGCAATAAAAATCAGCAGTGCTTTCAAAGTTTAATTTTGATTGCACTGCTACATTTAATTTTAGAAAACTAATTTTAGTTTTTAAGACTGAACCTGTTCGTAATAAACCGGACTCGGTGTAACGTTTTCTGGTTTGGCTTTTAATGGAAATGCAACTACACCTTCGGCAAGAGGGCTTCCTTCTTTTTTAGATTTGAATATTGGCCATAAAAACTGTGCATACCATTCTTCTTGTTTGTATGATTTTGTTCCGTACGATTCCGGGTATTTACGAGTGATTAAACCGGTTCCGAAAATCACATCCCAAATGAAAAACATGTTTCCGAAATTTCCTTTAAAGTGCCCAACACCGTCTCCGCTTGTATCTGCGTGATGCGCGTGATGCGTTGCCGGAGTCGAAATAAAACGCTCTAAAACCCAAGCAATCGGGTGCAATGCTCTGTATTTATAAAAGGGTTTATCCCATTTTAGACTTGAGTGTGCTCCCAAAGTAATAATGCTTTTGATAACCAAAACAAATAAGGCAGGCAATCCTAAACCTAAATACGTTAAAGTAGCAGTCAAATAAATTTGAGAGAAGAAAAGTGTATAAATAAAGTTTTGTCTTGAAGCCATCGCCATTCCCATATATGGAGCAGAGTGATGTGTTCTATGAAAACGCCATAAAAACGGAACCTGATGGTGCAATCTATGATACCAATATTGCGTTAAATCGTCAGCAATTGCAATCAGGAAAAATCCACCCCAAAAAGGAACCCATGAAAGTGAATTGGCCAGATTTGGAATTAAATAAGGCAAAGCGGTTAAACTGAAAAAGGCAATTACGGGTGGTAAAAGCAATTTAGGCGCTAAGAAACAAATGATATCTACTTTGCGTTCTTGTCCTGTCCATTCATCATCGTACAAACCTGCTGTAAATTCGACTGCACCTAAAACCAACATGAAAACGGTTAGTCCCCAAGTACGGATATTTTGGAAAGCCGGTTGTATAAATTCTAAATACGATGGCAATGTAATATGCGATTCTGCTACAACGCCATTCGTTATTTTGAAATAAAGGAAAATTGCCAATACAGGCAAACTGTATATTAAAAGACTAATACTTAAATCTCTTGTTAGTTTTTCTTTTTGAACTATTGCCATGATTTCTTATTTTAAAAATTGATTAATTAATGCTAAACCTCCCGCCAATATGACTAGCGGAACTAAAAAAACAATCGCTCCCACGATGATTTTTTTTCCTATAATTTCATAGTCTACTCGTTTCATTGCTTCTTTTTTTTATTACTTAAGTGCTTTATAAAATCTTTTTAAACCTGTTTTTAAAATCCACCACTAGATTGGTGTAAAAATAAAAAATAAAACTATTAATTCTATCTAATTAGTAGAGTTAAATTTAATTATTTTGTAAGATTTTGTTATATAAGTTGTTTTAATTCTATTTTTGCGTTCTTTATTCTTTGCAAATTGAATTTTATCCTGCAAGTTTCTAAAACTTGCAGGATAAAATTTTATTAATTAGAACTTCCTGCGCTTCCTGGTTTTGTTGCTTGTTTAATTAAATCCTGAACCGTTTTACCTTTATCGGCACCAGTATTGTGTATTCTTCTGTTGTATACATCTTGCCAGTCGATTAACGGATAAACGTTATTTTCTTTGGCCTGTTCATCAAACAGTTTTTTAAGTTCGGCCAATTTCTCTGGATATTTTTGTGCCAGATTATTACGCTCGTTAAAGTCTTCTTTTAGATTGTATAATTCCCAAACATCTGCATCAAAATTACTTGGAGCTGGTTTTTCATTTTTCCCAAAAGACTTTTTAACAGCAAAGGAATCTGGTAAATGTGCAGCTCCGGCTTTCCAACCATCTTTATAAATCGCTCTGTTTCCAAAAATGTAGTAATACTGAACTTTGTGTAATGATTCTGCTTTAGCATTATCCAAAGAAGCATAAAAAGAAGAACCCTGAATAATATCCTGTTTTACATTCTTGATGTATTCCGGCGCTTTTATTCCTGTAATATCAAGAGTGGTAGGAAGCAAATCGGTTACATGGCTGTATTGATTTCTGATACCACCTTTGTCTTTAATTCCGTTTGGATAAAAAACAATAAGCGGATTATGAGTTCCTCCTTCAGATTGTGCATCTTGTTTCCAGTTTTTGAAAGGAACGTTTGTTGCTTGTGCCCATCCTAAAGGGAAGTTGGTATTTAAACCTTTTGCCGTTCCGATTTCGTCAATGTTAGCTAAGTTTTTCTTCAGGTTTTCTTCATCAGATGTTCCTTGCGAGAACAAACTTTGATTGATTGTGCCTTCTGTCGTACCTTCTTTACTGGCTCCATTATCTCCAATAGCCACGAAAATTACGGTATTGTCTAACTGATTGGTTTCTTTTAGATAATTAACAACTCTCCCCACTTCATAATCAGTATAGGTCAGGAATCCTGCATAAACTTCCATAAAACGGGCATAAACTTTCTTTTGATCCGGAGTTAGTTTTTTCCAGTCTGTAATTAACGGATTACGTTCTGGTAAAACTGCATTAGCCGGAATTACACCCAGTTTCTTTTGGTTTGAAATAACTTCTTCACGGTAAGCATCCCAGCCTTTGTCAAATTTTCCTTTGTATGGATCGCTCCATTTTGTCGCCACCTGATGGGGTGCGTGAGCAGCTCCGGGTGCATAATACAAAAAGAAAGGCTTTCCGGGTGCTGCTTTTTGCTGCGTTTTGATATAACTAATTGCTTTGTCTGTGATCAATTCGTTTAAGTGACGTCCATCTGGTTTAACATGAGCTTGATCTTCAACTAAATCTGGATTGTATTGATCGGTTTGTGAACCTAAGAATCCGTAGAAATGATCGAAACCTTTTCCGGTTGGCCATCTGTCAAATGGTCCTGCATCTGTTGCTTCTTCATCTGGAGTCACACCGTATTTACCAACAGCAAAAGTGTTATAACCGTTTTCGCGTAAGATTTCTGCAATCGTTCCTTTGTCAGAAGGAATTCTTCCGTCCCAACCAGGGAAACCGGCGGATAAAATAGTATGTGAAAAACCGCTTACATGAACTCTTCCTGAATTTCTTCCAGTTAAAAGCGCCGCACGGGTAGGGGCACAAATCGCAGTTGTATGAAAGTTAGTATAACGTAAACCATTATTTGCTAAAGCATCAAAAGTTGGCGTTTGAATCAAACCTCCAAAAGCTGTCGAAGCCCCAAATCCTACATCATCCAACAAAATCCAGATTACGTTTGGTGCCCCTTTAGGTGCTTTTACGGGCTCTGGCCAATATTCTTTAGAATCGGCTAAGGTTTTTCCGATTACACCTTTAAATTCTTCTGGTTTTGTTTGGGCAAAGCCAAATTGTACTGCCAGCAATGCCGTAATCAAGAGTCCTTTTTTAGGACTTTTGATTGAAATGTTATTTTTAAATTCTTTCATAATTTATAGTTTTAATTGTGGTTAATTGTTAATATCCAGGATTTTGTGGTAAACCATCCGGATTGATGCTTCTTTCGCTTTGCGGAATCGGGTATAGATTATTTCTTTCTGAAACAGAGTTTTTAGCGGTTACCTTTTTTACTTCCGTAACCAAAGTTCCCCAGCGTACTAAGTCGAACCATCTTTGTCCTTCCTGCACAAATTCTTTTTTGCGCTCTTCCTGAATAGCAGCTCTAAAAGAGGTTTGCGTTAACCCAGCTAAATCTACTGTTGGATCTGGCGTATTGATATCTTTTCCGTAAGCTCTTCTTCTCACCTGATTAATCAATTCATAAGCTTCCGGAGTTGGTGCTCCCTGCTCGTTTATCGCTTCCGCTAAAGACAATAAAATGTCGGCATAACGAATAAGGGGGAAATTGATTGCTACGTTGCCCGGAGTTGCTAAATTGGTTAAATCCAGATACTTTTTGAAGAGTGGCTTCGGAAAAGTATACAGCGTTCCTGTTGCCGGATTTATTAATTGTTTGGCATAACTCACATCTCTTCTAGTATCTTCAGGAGCATAAATATCATAAAACAAAGCTACATCCGAGATAATATCAGCGGGTTCTGTTGCAGTAAATCCTGTAAAAGCTGTAGATTGAAAAGTACTTCCGCTTGAACCGTTTCCTGCTTGGTTTTTTTCAAACTGAACAGAAAAAATATGTTCTTTGCCATTCTTTTTTGCTTTATTAAAAATGTCTGCGAAATTTTCAAAAAGGGCATATCCGTATCCTCCATTAATTACTTCTCTTGATTTTGCAATCGCATTTGGCCAGTCTTTTCTGGTTAGATAGACTTTGGCTAAAATTGCTTTTGCGGCTCCAGAAGTTGCGCGTCCGGCATCAGTTGCAGGATAAGTTGCTGGCAAACTTTCAGCATCTTTTAAATCGGATATAATTTGAGTATAAACTTCTTCAACAGAAGCTCTCTTGGCTTTTAAGCTTTCCAATTCAATAGAAGTTGGCTCGTGTAAAACAATTGGGACGCCTCCCCAAATACGAACTGCCTGAAAGTATAATAATCCTCTGATGAATTTAGCTTCGTTAATCAATCTCGTCTTAACCGCTTCCGTACCAGCAACCTTTGGGATATTATCAATCGATACATTCGCCCTGTTGATTCCTGCATAAATTTGGCGCCAGGCCACCTGAACACGGTCATTAGTGGCATCGTGCGTTAAACTGCTCATTGCCCTTACCTGAGGATTAGTTGCAGAAACTCCTGCCGCCGCATAATCAGATCCCATATCGGTTAGGAAATAAAGATTTCTTCCGAATAAACTTTGCTCTCCCGGATCAAGGCTTAAAGAAGCATAAATGGCAGTTACACTTGCAACAGCGTCGTCTTGTGTTTTGAAGTAATTATCTTCGGTTACAAAAGAGGTTGGTGTTACCTCTAAATCTGCGCACGATACAAATAGACCGGCACTTAATAGGAATGTTATAAATATCTTTTTCATCGTTTATTTTTTTACTTAGAAAGTTATGTTCAGTCCCGAAATGAATGTTTTAGAGTTTGGATAAGAACCAAAGTCAATTCCCGGGTATAAGTTGTTTTGTTCGTATGAACTTACCTCTGGATCATAGCCAGTGTATTTTGTCCATGTAATTAAGTTCTCTGCAGAAACGTAGAATTTAATACTCTTTGCTTTTAATCTTGTTGAAATACTCTTAGGTAAAGTATAGCCTAATGTGATCAGTTTTAATCTTAAGAAAGAAGCATCTTCAACATAACGTTCTGAAACAATTCCAAGAGGAGAACTTGTTGCTCTCGGAATTTCATTACTTGGGTTTGTTGGTGTCCAACGATCTTCAAGCGTAACATTGGCATTTGTTCCAAGAGTTGAAATTTCTAATTGCTGATTCAGTGCATTGAATATTTTTCCGCCAGAAGCGCCCTGAAAAGAGAAATTCAAATCAAAATCGTGGTACGAAATCGTGTTGCTGAAACTTCCAACAAATTTTGGTTGAGAACTTCCAAGATTTCCTTTATCAAGAGCCGTAATTACACCGTCTCCATTGGTATCAACATATCTTCTGTCTCCAACTTTTGTGTTGGCTAGACTGTTTATTTTTGGTTGTGTGTTAACTTCTTCCTGAGTCTGGAAAATTCCATTCGTTCTGTATCCCCAGAAAGTTCCTAAAGGCAAACCAACTTTTACGGTTACAGGCTGTTGTTGCAATAACGAACCGTTTGGAACTACCGGGAAAAACTGATTAACTCCATTTCCAATAGAAACGACTTTGTTTTTGTTGGTAGAGAATACGAAATTAGAATTCCATGAGAAATGATCTGTTTTGATGTTTTCAGTAATCAAACCAATTTCAAGACCTTTATTTTCAACTCCACCAATATTCTGTAGAACGGTTGCATAACCAGAAGTCAACGGAATTGGCACATTGATCAGCAAATCATTAGTTTTCTTGTAATAAACATCAAAAACAAAATTGATTTTTCTATCCAGTAAGGATAAGTCCAAACCTATATTATATTGATTTGTTTTTTCCCATTTCAAATCCGGATTGGCCAATCGGGTAGGAGCTAAACCTGTTTGCAATGTTCCTCCAAAAGCATAATTTACAGAACCCATTTGCGCTAAAGAAAGGTAGTTTCCAATTTCCTGATTTCCGGTTGTTCCTGCTGTTATTCTCAGTTTGGCTTCTGTTACACCTTTGATGTTGTTCGCAAATTCTTCATCCGTAATATTCCATGAAAATCCTGCCGATGGGAAGTAACCCCAAAGCGATTCTGAACCAAATCTTGAAGAACCGTCTGCACGTCCTGAAAGCGTAAAGTTGTATTTTCCTTTATACGAGTAGTTTACTCTGGCTAACCATGATTTTAAAACACTTTCAAAAGCATCACTATAAGGTTTTACCGGAACACCATCTTGTAAAGCATTGTACGTATTGGCATCATTTACAAAAGTATTGGCACCAGCATTTACAACTTCTCCTTTTGTGTATTGAAGTGTGTATCCTCCTAAAACAGAGAACTTGTGATTTTCGCCAAAATTAGTGTTGTAGTTTAAAGTGTTTTCATTCAAAACAGAACTTACTAATCTGTTTCCAACAGAAGCTAAACCTTTAGTTCCGGCTCCGGTAGTGGTAGTTGATGGAGCATAATAGTTTTGTTTGGTATCAAGGACATCTCCGCTCACAGCCACTTTTGCAGTAAGTTTTTTAGTAATCTTATATTCACCAAATAAACTCGCCAAAATTCTGTTGATTTTAGTTTCGTTAATAGTATTTTCTAAGTCATTAATTGGATTAGGAACAATACCGTTAACAGCTGTAGCGTAAGGATTATCGGTTAAATTATAACTTCCATCAGGGTTTTTGATTGGCACTACCGGAGGCTGATACAAGGCTACAACTAACGGGTTTGGCTGTCTTCCTGCAGAAGAACCACCATTAGTACCGATACCATTGGATATCGAATTACTATAGTTTGCATTTACTCCAAATTTAAAATTCTGAGAATAATTTCTTTCGTAATTAGCACGAAGAGAGATTCGTTTAAAATCGGAAGCGATTACAATTCCTTCCTGTTGAAAGTAACCTGCTGAAATGGAGTAGCGTGATTTCTCATCTCCGCCTGAAAAAGATAATTGATGATTTTGTATTGGTGCAGCAGTTCTAAAAACAGCATCTTGCCAGTCATAACTTCCTGAAGTTTTAAACGCTTCTATTTGATCAGCTGAAAAAGAAGGCGCCTGACCAACACTTGCCTGAACATCATTACGTAAGCTAGCCCATTGGCTGGCATTCATTAAATCTAGTTTTTTAGAAACATTTTGAAATCCAAAATAGCCCTGGTAAGAAATAATATCCTGACCTTTTGTTCCTTTTTTTGTGGTGATAATTACAACTCCATTAGCTCCACGTGATCCGTAAATAGCTGTCGCAGAAGCATCTTTTAAGACTTCAATCGATTCGATATCCGCGGGATTAATAGTTGATAATACATTGAGAGTTGCTCCGGCATTTGTTACTCCGGCAGTACTGTTGTTATTGTCATTGTAAATTAAGATTCCATCTAAAACATACAGCGGCTCATTACCCGCCGTAATTGAGTTTCCTCCTCTAATACGCACACTGGACGACGAGCCGGGACGACCAGAACTTTGTGTAACTACCACGCCTGGAATGGCACCACGCAATAAGTTATCTGCCGATGAGGTAACCTGCGAAAGATTGGCTTTTGGAACCGAAGCTACAGAACCTGTAATGTCTTTTCGCTTTTGAGAACCGTATCCTACAACTACTAATTCATCTAGTTCCTGGCGTTCTTCTTTAATGCCTATCGTTACCGGATTTTTATCAACAATAACTTCGGTTTTTTTGTATCCAATATAACTTATGATTAAAGTATAAGGTAATTTCTGACCGGTTTGAAAATAAAACTTTCCTTCTGCATCTGTCTGCACTCCGTGAGTTGTTCCTTTAATAATAACGGAAGCTCCAATAATGGGTTGATTTGTAACGTCATCAACAATAGTTCCATCTAATTTTGACTGAATTAATGGCGTCGTATTTTGAGCATTAATCCCTGCCGTCAGAAGCAGGAGAAATAGTAGTGAGTATATTTTTAAATTATTTTTCATTTCTTTGTACTGGTTTAAGTAATTAACAAGACTCCTTGGGCACTGATTTTTCAGCACCTATAAATGTGTTCTTGATTTAGCGATAAATATTCTTTAAGCCTCGCCATTTCTGTTGCCGCAGAAATGGCTTTTTTTATTTATATACAGTAGCGATGCATCTTTTTCATTTTTAGTTTATTTAGTTATTAATTATTTTTTGATTTATAGATATAGTTTCAAGAATCAGATTAATACAGAGATGTATCAAATAGATTATTGTAATTTCAGTAAGAATTCTTTTGGTGAATTTTAAAACGATTCGTTTTTGGTTCCGATTTAGAATGAATAAGAAAATCATCGGTTAACGAAAAAAAATGCTGAGATTTAGCAACAGAAGCACATATAACAAAAAGTGTTATAAGTATATTTTTTTGGAAGATTAAAATGCGATATGCTTGCGGTTGTTTTCAAAATATAGTTTTTTTGGTTTTAAATATGATTTTAAACTCTACTAATCCTATAGACAAAGTTAATTTTAATCTAATAAAAACCAAAAATTTCTAAAGTTTTTTTTGAAATTAGTTGGAAAAGTCTATTGTTTTAATTCTTTTAAAGTATGTAAATTATTGATTGTTAGCATTTTGTGTGTAATTTTCTTAATGTGTAAAATGTTAAAAAACGATAGTTCGTAAACCTGAAAAAGTAAGTATTTTATATCTTTTTTTAAGTTTTAAAGCTCTCAAAAGAGTAAAGAATGGAAATGAAAACGTCTAAAAAAGACTATTTTATATTCCGCTACAAGTTTTTATGCAAAAACTAGCTTCATTTTTGAAGTTGATTTTGAATAAATTAGACTAATTTTATAGATATTAAAATAAATTAAAATTTTTAACTCATCCTATGGAAAAATACTTATATTTGTAATAAGTATTTATACGTAGTTTTATATTTTTAAAATGATAAAAGTAAGTGAAGCTTTAGCGATAGTGGCTGAAAACAGTTCGAATATGCCGGTTCAAATAATTCCGGTTCGTAAAGCACTGGGTTATATCCTGGCAGAAACATTATATTCTCCAATTGATATGCCGCCTTTTCGCCAATCGGCTATGGATGGTTATGCCTTCATTCACAGCGAAAAACATCAATATGATGTAATAAGTACTTCGCAGGCTGGAGATCATTCCAATATAAAACTGAATGAAAATGAAGCTGTACGTATTTTTACCGGAGCTTTTGTTCCAAAAAACGCAGATACAGTGGTAATGCAAGAGCATGTTTTAGCAAATAAGGATTCGATTTTAATTGCTGCTATGCCACCGCAATTTTCTAATATTCGTAATAAAGGAGAACAAATTGCAAAAGAAGAAGTTGTTTTTGAAGCCAATACTTTAATAACGCCTGCTGCAATTGGATTTTTAGCTTGCTTGGGAATTACGGAAATAACAGTTTATAAAAAGCCGAAAGTGGCTATTTTAGTAACCGGAAACGAATTGGTAAAACCAGGTAAAAAATTACCGAAGGGTAAAATATACGAAAGTAATTCGATTATGCTGGAAGCCGCGCTTCAAACAATCGGAATCAATAAGACAAAAGTCTATAAGGTAAAAGACAACCTTAAAGCCACAAAAAAAGCATTAAAAGGAATTCTTGAAAAATATGATGTAGTTTTAATTTCTGGTGGAATTTCTGTTGGAGATTATGATTTTGTAAAAGATGCCTTATTAGCAAATGGAGTAGAAGAGCTTTTTTATAAAATCAGCCAAAAACCAGGGAAACCAATGTTTTTTGGATCTAAAAAGGATTCTTTAGTATTTGCTTTGCCTGGAAACCCGGCTTCATCATTGACAAATTTTTATATATATGTTTATCCTGCAATTAAAAACCGAATGGGATTCTCAGATATTCATTTGCCAAAATTAGTTCGCAAGTTAAATGAGCCGATAACCAATACAACTGGAAAAACACTATTTTTAAAAGCACTTTATGATGAAACCAATGTAACAATTTTAGATGGCCAAGCTTCATCAATGCTAAATACGTTTGCAATTGCAAATAGTTTATTGATTGTTCCGGATGATGTTGAAGCGCTTAAAAAAGGACAATTAGTAACTTTATTGCCGATTAATTAGAAGATTTTAAGAATAAAGAATAAAGAATAAAGAATAAAGAATAAAGAATAAAGAATTTCAAGCTTAAATAGCAGTGTGTAATTTTAAACATATAGCCTAATTTGAAACCTGACACGAGGCTTTAGCTGAACTGACGAAGCAAACAAAAAAAACTGAAACAAAAATTATGAATCTCCTTAGTTCCGAAAATATCCTCCTTTTCAGCTTCGCATTAATTGTGATTGCATTTTTATATTCCAGTGTTGGACATGGTGGAGCTTCAGGTTATTTGGCTTTGATGACGATTTTTGCTTTTCCGATTTCAGTTATGAAACCATCGGCTTTATTATTAAATTTATTTGTTTCGAGTATTTCGTTTTTCTTTTATTATCGAATGAATTATTTTAAACCGAAATTGTTTTATCCGTTTGCAATAGCTTCAATACCAGCTGCATTTATTGGTGGTTTTATCACTTTAGATAATACAGTTTATAAAATTATTTTGGGAATTGTATTGGTTTTTGCAGCGCTAAGATTGTTCGGAATATTCAATTTTAAAGAAAAAGAAGCGGTTCAGATTAATTTACCTTTTGCCCTGGCAATTGGTTTTGTTATCGGATTATTATCTGGAATGTTGGGTATTGGCGGTGGAATTATATTGAGTCCGATTTTATTGTTTTTGGGATGGGCTTCGATTAAAGAATCGGCAGCGATTTCGAGTTTGTTCATTTTTGTGAATTCATTGGCCGGAATTATGGGCTTCTTTTTAGGAGGAAAAACAGTTCCGACAGAAAGTTTTTACTTGGTCCCGATTGCCGTTGTAGGTGGTGTTTTGGGTGGATATTATGGTAGTGGTTATTTCTCCAATAAAACATTAAAAATTGTTTTAGGAACAGTGATTTTAATGGCAAGCATTAAATTGATTTTTCCTTAATAGTTAAAATTAACCGCAAAGTACGCAAGGTTTACAAAGCGGTTTATAGAAATAGCAAAGTTCGCAAAGCTTTGTGCAATTTAAGCTTTGCGAACTTATTTAAAGTCAATAAGTAATAAAAAAAAACTTAGCGCTCTTTGCGGTAAAATTTTTTCTCATTTCAACCTGAAATAAAAAAAGTCATGAAAACACTAACAGTATTTATTCTTTGTGGAGGAAAAAGTTCCCGAATGCAGTCAGAAAAAGGATTAGTGCTGTTTCAGGGAAAACCATTTATTGAACATATTATTCAGGCGATTTTGCCTATTACAAAGCAAGTAAAATTAATAACAGCAACTAAAGAATACGATTATTTGCCGTATCAAAAAATACCCGATATCATTTTAGATAAGGGACCATTGGGAGGAATATATACGGCATTGATGAATTCTGAAACCGAATTTAATTTGATTTTAAGTTGTGATATTCCTTTAATATCAACAGAGTTATTATCAGAACTAATTTCAAAACATAATAACGAAGCTGAAATTACCGTTTTTGCTTCAGAAAGCAGATTACATCCGTTGATCGGGATTTATTCTAAAAAAGTATTGTCCGTTATCAAAAGCGCAATTGATAACGATGAATTAAAAATGATGGATTTGCTGGCGAAAATTCCGCATCAAATTCTCAATATTGACGAAAGTGAAAACTTTCATTTAACAAACATTAATTCGGTTGACGAATTAAACGACCTGAATATCAATTTAAGTTAGAAGTTATGCGAAACTCAAAAACACCAAAATTAACAATTGTAGGAGCAGGTCCTGGAGATGTTGAATTGATTACATTAAAAGCGATAAAAGCGTTAGAAGGTGCTGATGTTGTTTTATACGATGCATTAGTAAACGAAGAATTATTGCAATACGCTACGAACGCAGAAATTGTTTTTGTTGGAAAACGATTAGGATGTCATGCTTATACGCAGGATCAAATTAACGAATTAATTGTTTCGATGGGAAATCGTTACGGTCATGTCGTGCGACTGAAAGGCGGCGATCCTTTTATTTTTGGAAGGGGAAGCGAAGAAATTGATTATGTAACCCAATTTGGTTTAGAAACTGCTATTGTTCCTGGAATTTCATCTGCATTAGGAGTTCCGGCTTCGGTTGGCATTAGTTTGACACAACGCCAAATTGCAGAAAGTTTCTGGGTAATTACAGGAACAACTTCAGATCACAAATTATCGAAAGACATATATTTGGCTTCAAAGTCGGCTGCAACTGTGGTGATTTTGATGGGCATGCATAAACTCGATGAAATAATTTCGATTTATAAAGAAAACCGAAGTGATGATTTGCCAATAGCCATCATTCAAAACGGAACAAAAAATACAGAGCAAAAAGTAGTTGGAACTATCAGTTCAATTACTAAATTGGTATCAGAAAAGAAGATTTCTTCACCAGCCATTATTGTGATTGGAGAAGTGGTAAAAAATACTTCAAAATTGACATCTTATTTTCAAGAGCATTTTGATGACGAATTTATTTTTCAGAATTTAAATTTAGAATAATGATTGAAGTTAAATATTTTGGAGCTGTGGCTGAAAAGACCAAATGTGAATTCGAAAAAATCCCTTTTTCTGAAGTTTCACTGCAACAATTATTGCAGGGTTTAGAGGAGAAATATCAGTTCGATTCACTTACTTTTAGCGTTGCAGTAAATCAAAAAATAATACCAAAAGCAACGAATTTTGCTTTAAAAGCAAGTGACATTGTTGCATTGTTGCCTCCGTTTGCTGGGGGATAAAATAGTTTTATGAAAGATTCAACACGTTATAACCGACAAATAATTCTACCGGAAATTGGAGAAGCTGGCCAGCACCAATTATCAAAAGCAAAAGTTTTGATAATTGGTGCAGGCGGTTTGGGCGCTGCTATTTTGCCTTATCTGGCTGCGGCTGGCGTAGGCGAAATCGGAATTGTGGATGATGATGTTATTGAAGTTTCTAATTTACAGCGTCAGGTTATCTATAAAACTTCGACTGTTGGAAATTATAAAGTTGATGAAGCTAAAGCAATGGTTTCCGAATTAAATCCATTAGTGAAAGTTAATGCGATTGCTGAGAAACTTTCAGGAAAAAACGCGATTGCCTTATTTGAAAAATATGATATTGTAGTTGATGCGACAGATAATCTTTCGATAAAATATCTAATAAACGACGCTTGTATCGTTACAAATAAACCAATGGTTTACGGATCTATTTTTAGATTTCAGGGACAGGTTTCGGTATTTAATTATCAAAACGGACCAACATACAGCTGTTTATATCCGGATGAAAACAGTCAATCTCTAAATTGTGAAGATGCGGGAGTAATCGGAATTTCAGTTGGAATTATAGGGATGCTTCAGGCAAATGAAGTACTCAAAATGATTCTAGAAATAGGAGAGGTGTTGAGTGGTAAAATATTGGTTTATAGTATTTTAAATAACGAACAGCAAAAGTATGACTTTGAGAAGAATACAATTGCTAAACTTGATAAAAAGGCTTTTGAAGAAAAATACAAAGTAACTGAAAATCAAATAGAAGAAATTTCCGCTTCAGCAATTTTAGATGAAATAGATAATGATGAGGTTTTGTTTTTGGATATTAGAAATGAAGAGGAACTTCCTAAAATTAATTTCAAAAATGGAATTCAGATTGCGCTCATGAATTTAGAAAGCGAAATAGAAAAACTGAATCCAAATCAAACCATTTATGTTTATTGCCAATCCGGAATCAGAAGTAAAATCGCAGCTGAATTGCTTCAAAGAAAGAATTTCAAGAGTGTAAAAAGTATAGCCGGAGGAGCTTTGGCTTTAAGCCAAATAGTAAAAGAAAAAATAACAATATAGTCACAGATTAAAAGAATTTAAAAATTTTATTTCTCTCGCAGATCTGGCAGATTAGTTTTGGTTAAAGATTTCAAATATTAAATCTGCGAGATCTGCGGGAACATAATCCACATAAAGTGTGGTAAAATATAAAACAATGAGTAAAAATGTATTTGTAGAAGGACCAATTGCTCCTGATTTCATAGCCGAATCTATCGCTAAACATCAAGTGAAACACACGATTGGAGCACATAATATTTTTTTGGGACAAGTTCGCGCGGATGTTATTCACGACAATACTGTTGTTGCCATTGATTATTCAGCTTATACCGATATGGCAAACGAAGCTTTGCACGCAATTCGTGAAAAAGCTTTTGCTAAATTCGATTTAACCTGTATGCACATTTATCACAGTTTAGGTGTTGTGAAAGCAGGCGAAATTTGTTTGTTTGTATTTGTTTCGGCAACGCGCAGAAAACAAGTTTATGAAGCAACAGAAGCCATCGTAAACTGGATCAAAACAGATGTACCGATTTTTGGTAAAGAGATGTTTGAAAACGATACATTCACCTGGAAACAAAATACTAATGGTTGATATTACGCATAAAATAAATACTTTAAGAACTGCAACGGCTACAGCAATTCTCAAAGTTAGCAAGCAGGAAACGATTGATGCTGTGGTTAATAATTTGGTTCCGAAAGGGAATGTGCTTGAAATGGCAAAAACGGCCGGATTATTTGCAGTTAAAAACACTCATTTGTCCATTCCGGATTGTCATCCTATTCCAATTGAATTTACTTCGGTGGAATATAAAATTGAAGGTTTGACCATTCAGATTATCTTCAATGTAAAAACGGTTTACAAAACAGGTGTTGAGGTTGAAGCTATGCACGGTGCGTCGATTGTAGCATTGACGATGTACGACATGCTGAAACCTATTGATAAAGAAATCGAAATTTCGACTATTAAATTAGTTAATAAAGAAGGCGGAAAATCTTCTTTCAAAAATAAATTTCCAAACGTAATAAAAGCGGCAGTTTTTGTTTGTTCCGACTCTATTTTTGCCGGTGATAAGGAAGATCGTTCAGGTAAAATCATAGTTGAAAAACTGGAATCTTACGGAGTTGAAACAGCGCATTACGAAATTATTCCGGATGAAATTGATATTATTCAGGAAAGAACTAAGGCTTTCGCCGAAGAAAATCAGTTGGTTATTTTTACCGGAGGAACGGGATTATCGCCAAGAGATGTAACACCTGAAGCATTATCACCGTTATTGGAAAGCAGAATACCGGGAATTGAAGAAGCGATTCGCAATTACGGACAACAAAGAATGCCATATGCCATGTTATCAAGAACCGTGGCAGGAACATTAGGAAAAAGTTTGGTTTTGGCTTTGCCGGGATCAACCAACGGAGCCAGAGAATCAATGGATGCTGTTTTTCCGTATGTAATGCATGTTTTTCATATTTTAAAAGGAAAAAATCATGACACCCTCTAAAGCCATTTTAACGGATGATTTTGGGCGAAAACACAATTATTTGCGTATTTCGTTACTGGAGAAATGCAATTTGCGTTGTACGTACTGCATGCCTGCTGACGGAATCGCCTTGTCTCCAAAAGCCAGCTTAATGACGGCTGAAGAGATTTTTTCATTGGCCCAAATCTTCGTAGAAAATGGGGTAGATAAAATACGCTTAACGGGTGGAGAACCTTTATTAAGAAAAGATTTTCCGGAGATTATCTCAAAATTATCGATTTTAAAAACGTCGCTTTCGATTACTACAAATGGTATTTTAATCGATCGCCATATTGATGCTTTGAAAGAAGCTAACATCAAAAAAATCAATTTGAGTTTAGATACTTTGGTTTCGTCTAAATTTCATACTATAACGCTTAGAAATCAGTTTGAAAAAGTTATTGATAATTTGCATTTGCTTTTGAATAACGATTTTTATGTAAAAGTAAATGTGGTTTTGATGAAGGGTTTCAATGAAAATGAAATTGCAGATTTTGTTCAGTTAACGCAGTTTTTACCGATTTCAGTTCGCTTCATAGAGTTTATGCCTTTTGCGGGAAACGAGTGGGACAGAAGCAAAATGGTATCGCAAAATGAGATTTTATCAGAAGTAAATAATGTATTTTCATCAGAGGACATTCAAAAATTAGAAGACGAAAAAAACTTCACGGCAAGAACTTATAAAATAAAAGATTTTCAAGGCGATTTCGGAATTATAAGTTCCATTACGAATCCGTTTTGTGATGGCTGCAACCGAATCCGCCTGACAGCAAATGGAAAAATCAAAAACTGCCTTTTCTCTAATTCAGAAACTGATTTGTTGACGGCTTTTAGAAATGGCGAATCGATTACCGATTTGATTTCAGAATCCATTAAAAATAAAAAGAAGGTTAGGGCAGGAATGGTTACTGTGTCTGAAATGGATGATCCTGCGCTGCATTTTGATAATCGTAGTATGATTGCGATTGGGGGGTAATTTTTTTTACTTCCAATTCTGTACACAATCTTGTCATCCCGAGGAACGAGGGATCACACGCGTAACTCGACAAAGATTGGCGAATTTCTGTACGGAATTTCTAGTGTGGTCCCTCGTTCCTCGGGATGACAAGCGAGACGCTTAGGTAAATCTCAATCACAAAAAAAGGTTCAACTTTAATCAAGTCAAACCTTCTTCAAATAATTATTTTTTCTTCTTTTTATCCTTTGATTTGCTTTTTTTAGCTTTTTCTTTTTCTGCCTTTTTAGCTTTTGCCTTGGCTTTTTTAATCTTCTCCTTTTCCTTTTTTTCTTTCTTTTTAGCTTCAGCTTTTAGCTTTGCTTTTTTGGCTTTTTCGAGTTTTTTTATAACCGCTTTTATCGCTTTTTCTCTTTTTTTAGCCTTTTCTTTTTTCTCTTTTAGCTTGCTTTTAATCTTTTTGTCTTTCGATTTATTCTTTACAATTTCTACGGCAATTTCATCAATATTTAAGATGGCCTGATGATCCTGAGGTTTTTCAATGGTTCTAATTTCAATGATTTCCGGCGTTACTTCTGCTGTTTTTGGTGTAGAAGTTGTTGTTCTTTTAACTACTGCTTTTGGAGTCGCATTAGAAGCTGGTTTTACCGGAGTTTGAGCTGTTGCTTTTACAGTGGCTGCCGGAGTTTTAGCTGCAGTTCTTGGCGCTCTTTTAACCGGAGCTTTTGGAGTTGCAGCTTTTGGTGCGGGGGCTTGTGTTGCTGGTTTAACTTCTGGCGTATTTTCAGTAGTTTCATTTATAGGTTCTGTTGCTGGTGTTGCGGTATTTTTTACGGCTGTTCTGGTTGTTCTTTTTATCATAACGGTATGTTTTATTAGTAAAATAGATCTTAACTAGATGATAATCATGATGATTTAAATAATCAATCTGGATATAAATTTTAGTTAAGCTAAATTTAAGTAATATTTGAATACGTTTATGTTAAGATTTCCCTTAAGAATTTAATTTCTAAAGCATTAATTTTCCACAACCTCCAAAATCTTAAAATTACTCTTAGGTGCTTCACATAAAGAACAGCAATAACTTTCAGCCAAATCGGTAAATAAAATCCCTTTTGGAATTCCCTGACTTGCATCACCGTATTCCGAATTATAAAGTGTCAAACATTCCTGGCATTGGTAAATGTCCAATTGAGGTTTCTCTTTTTTCTGTGTGTTTTCTGTTGATTCCGGAATTGAATTCCCTAATTCTTCAAAGTATTTTCGACTTAATTCAATCAGGATAGTTGGCAATTCTAATTTGTCAATATCTTGTGAATGAACGATATATTCGCGTGTATTTGGATCAAAATTCTTTGCAAACAAAACATTATAAGTATCACGGATTTTAATCGATTCTAAAGCCGCTGGTAATTCATTTTTTTCAACTACGATTGAGGTAAAATAATGACCATCACGATTGTACTCGGAGATGCCAAAAGTCAATCCGTAGGTACTGATGTCAAACTGATCAAGCGTTCGAACCAAGAAGGTTTTTAGGTTCAAAGCCCATTCCATCGCAACCGGTAAATGCCAGTTTAATTCTAATAAAGAATGTCGGACGTTGATTCCTTTTTTGCCGAGAAATTTCTCCCATTCCAATTTTCGATCCTTCGGAATTCCTTTTACAATAAACGATTTCCAAGGCGTAATACATATTTTTCCGATTTTGCAATCAAAGCATAAATCACACATTTCTTTTAGGAAATCTAAATCGTATAAATTATTTCTCCAATATAAACCCAACCAATATTGATCAATTCCCATTCGGTTCATTCCTTCGTAGTATGGAAAGGGATAAAACGGCACATTTAGTGGCTTGTCAATTGTTCTGTTATTAGTGTCTAGAGCTTCGCTTACTAAGCTGAAAATCATATCAATTCCATATGATTCCTCAGAAACTATTTTTTCGATTTCGTAGTAAAAAGTAGCAACATCCCAACTGTAAATCAGAACAGGATAGACTTCCATACGTTCCCATTTTGGCAAGCGAATGTATAAATACCAATAATCTTCATGCTCTGAAGCGATAAAATTTAAATGGCCCGTAAACAACGGAACTAACTGTTGCTTAGGGTCATTAATATTGACTTTTAGTTTTGGCTGGTCTTTAAATTGCTCTAAAATATATAAGAATTTGTTTCCCGTGAGCCAATTGGTATTTCTGAAAATATCAGTTGAAACATAAGAGGAAACAATGTTGTTACCGCTTTTTTCATTCGGAAAAACAAAATGATGTTTCCCGATTTTTTCTTTGCTGGAAAGATTTAATCCTTTTGGAAAAATGATATCCTGTCTTGAACCAAATGAAATCGAATCCAAACCATGATCCATTGCCATGTTGACTACTTCACGTAATTCTCCCGGCGAAATAACGCCTCCTTTTACTATTAATCTTGTCAATTCCATGTCTTTAATTGTTTCAAGTTTTAAGTTTTTTTAGTTTCAAGTTTCTTTAAGTTCCAACAACTTGAAACGTGAAACCTGAAACAAAAGAAACTATACTTTACATTTCGCTAAAATCTCTTTTACCTCTGTTTTACAACTTCCGCAGCCTAATCCGGCTCCGGTGTTTTTACATAAGTCGGTGAAATTGTTGACACCGCCTTTAATGGTTTCTTCAATGTTTCCTGCGCCAACCTGACTGCAGGAACACACTAGTTTTCCTAAAACCGGTTTGGCATTTGAACTTCCTCTTAACAATGAATTTCGTTTATCTGATAATTCGATTTTGCTTTCGATCATCGTTTTGAACTCGGCAAATTCATTTTTGTCTCCCATCAAAATGGCTCCGACAAGCAAATCATTTTTAACGATGCATTTTTTGTAATATCGCTGTTTTAGATCGGCAAAAACAATTTCTTCGTAGGAATCATCGTTTTCCGGAATTTCAATATCTCCGATACTGCACAGATTAATATCTTCCAGTTTCAGAATGTTCATTAAAACAGAACCTTTGTAATAACTGCTGATATCACCGGCTAAATAATTAGCTAAAATATCAGCCTGTTCTTCAGCAGCAGATGTGATTCCGAACAGTTTATTATCAAATTCTGCAATTTCTCCAATCGCATAAATATCCGGATTTGAAGATTGTAAATACTGATTTACCTTTACACCACGACCGCAGGCAAGTCCTGTTTCGCGGGCAATTTCGATATTTGGAATGGTACCGATAGTATAAACGATAGTATTTGCCGTAATTATTCTGCCACTTTTAAGGGCAATTTCAAGTTCGTTTGGATTTTCGGTTTCAAAAACGGTGCTAACTTCATTATCGAAATAAATCTGGATATCACGAAGCTGAACTTCTTCTGCCAATAATTTACTGGAAATCAAATCCAACTGACGTTCCATCAAACGAGAAGCTCTTTGAATTATAGTGATTTTTACTTTTTTATGTTTTAAGGCAGCTGCTAATTCCAATCCTAATAAACCACCGCCAATAATAACTACATGTTGCTCTTCTGGAGGTAAATTGGTATTATCTAAATAAGCTTTTAGTCGGTCAGCATCTTCTTTGCGTCGAACTGTAAAACGTCCAGGTAAATGAAGTTGTGCATTTTCAGGAATGAAAGGACGGCTTCCTGTTGCTAAAATCAAAGAATCAAAAGTGTGCGTTTCACCCAGACTATCGACTATGGTTTTAGCGGAAGCATTTACTTTATCAATAGCCACGCCCGCTTTCATGGTGATTTTTAATTTATTTAAAGCTTCACCATCTTTTACTTTTAATAATTGTTGCCAGCTAAATTCGCCAGTCATGTATTCCGGTAGTAAAACGCGATTGTAGAACGGATTTACTTCATTCGAAAAAACGATAATTTCATCGGTTGAATTGAATTCGCGATAATTTTGAATAAATCGGAAAGCCGCAGCTCCGGCACCAACAATTGCAATTTTCTGGAAAGGTTTTACATATTTGGTAATGGCAACCGTGGTATATTTAAAATCAGGTTCTTTTGAAACAGGATCAACCACTGTATTGGTTAAATTATTGGTTCGGTTCAAATCATTATCAAGTTGTTTTCCCCAATGCATTGGCAGGAAAACTACTTTTTCCCGGATTGAATCGGTTACTTTTGCTTTGACTCTAACTTCTCCGTTTTTACTGGAAACGATCACAATATCACCATTTTTGATGTCGTTTTTGTAAGCATCAATTGGGTTTATTTCTAAAACCGGACTTGGTGTATGTGTCATCAATCGAGATACTTTACCTGTTTTAGTCATTGTATGCCATTGGTCGCGCACCCTTCCCGTAGTTAAGATAAATGGAAATTGTGGACTTGGTTGTTCCGAAGTATTTTCAATAGCCGTTGGTAAATTGAAAATTGCTTTTTTTGATGGGGTATAAAACTTTTTATCTGTAAAAAGGCGAGGAGTCCCCGGATGTCCATAATCAGGAACGGGCCATTGAAAAGTGCCTTCGGTTCTTAAACGATGATAATTTAAAAATGAAATATCAATATTGGTATTTTTTGTCAGCGCGCAATGTTCTTTATACACTTCTTCGGCGCTATTAAAATTGAAACCGTTGAAATTCATTTTTTTAGCGAAGCGAATTAAGATTTCAATATCCGGAAGTGCTTCTCCGGGAGCATTGATTCCTTTTGGTAAATAAGATATACGACGCTCTGAATTCGTCATGGTACCTTCTTTTTCTAACCAACCGGCGGCAGGCAATAAAAGGTCGGCATATTTAGACGTATCGGCATTATGTGAAATATCCTGAACCACCACAAATTTGGCATTCTTCAACGCTTTTTCAATACGACGGGAATTGGGTAAACTCACCATCGGATTGGTACAAATAATCCAAACGGCTTTCATTTTTCCAGATTCCAAAGCTTCAAACATTTCGGTTGCTGTTAATCCCGGTTTGTCTGAGATTTCGTCAACTCCCCAAAAGTCAGCTACTTCTTTGCGATGTTCCGGATTTGCAATGTCTTTGTGTGCTGCCAGAAGTGTTGCCATTCCGCCCACTTCGCGTCCGCCCATTGCATTGGGTTGTCCGGTTAAGGAAAAGGGACCAGAACCTGGTTTTCCAATTTGTCCTGTCAATAAAGATAAGTTTAGTAAAGCGGTATTTTTATCAACACCCACAGCACTTTGATTTAATCCCATTGCCCAAAGCGAAATAAAACCTTTTGCTTTTCCGATAATATCTGCGGCAAGTTTGATATCGTTTACGGAAATTCCGCATAGTTTAGACGCTTTTTCAAGCGAAGTGCCTAAAACTAAGTCTTTATATTGTTTGAAATTTTCAGCGTGATTCTTTACAAAATCATGATCTACAAATCCTTTCTCGATTATACGTTTGGCAATAGCGTGGTATAAAATAATATCAGTTCCAGGAAGAATCTGTAAATGTAAATCAGAAAAAGCGGCCGTATCTGTTCGTCGCGGATCAACAACAATAATTTTTATTTTCGGATTATTCTCTTTGTGTTTTTCAATTCTTCTAAATAAAATAGGATGACACCAGGCCGGATTTGCACCGGTAATCAGGAACGTATCTGCCAGTTCGATATCGTCATAAGAAATTGGAACAGAATCTTCACCAAAAGTCTTTTTATAACCCACAACCGCAGAACTCATGCAAAGTCTCGAATTGGTATCGATATTATTGGTTTTCAAAAAACCTTTTACCAACTTATTGACCAAATAATATTCCTCTGTTAAACATTGGCCAGAAATATAAAACCCAACGCTGTCTGGTCCGTGTTTTTTTATGATAGATGTAAAAACCGCTGCGGCGCGATCAAGAGCCGTGTCCCAGCTTACGCGTTCCAGTGGATAGGATTTGCTGCCGCGCATTTCCGGATATAAAATTCGGTCAGAAGTATCATTGACTACGTAATGCAAGTTCATTCCTTTAGAACACAACATTCCTTTATTTACCGGATGGTCTTTATCGCCCGTTACCATCACACCATTTTTGGCGTCATTGGTGACGATAATTCCGCAGCCGACGCCACAATATGAACAGGTAGTTTTGATTTTGGTATTTTGCATTACAGCTTCTTTTTTAAATACAACTATAGTAATTATGCCCAGTCCTAAATGCCTCACGTATTTGACTTAGACAAAAATAAGTATTTTTACGTATAAATACGTATTTTTTGAAATTATTTTTCTATTTTTGATGAAAATAAATGAGGAACAACAAATTAGTTTTTAAATCGATTAAAATTTAGGACTCATGAAAGACGAGCAAGCCATTTGTTATTCCTGCTCCAACGAAAACTGTTTTATTAAAAAACATCTGCATCTTGAGCAAATGAAACAATATGTTCAGAAGAAACATAGTTTTGTTTGTAAAAAAACGCAGCAGTTTATCATCGAAGGAGCTCCAATTCAGGGACTTTATTTCATTTGTAAAGGAAAAGTAAAAACGGTTAAAACCGGAATTAACGGCCGCGAGCAAATTGTTCGTCTTACTAAAAATGGAGACACAATTGGCTTTCGTGGTTTCGGAACCAGTAAACGTTATCTTATTGGTGCTTATGCTTTAGAAGATACCGTACTATGTAATTTCAGCAATGAAACCATGATGGAAATTCTGCAAAATGTTCCCGAATTTACGTACGCCTTAATGTTGTTTTATGCAGATGAACTCAATAAAAGCGAAAACAACATTCGCAAAATCGCCCATATGAACGTACGTGAGCGTGTTGTAGATTTGCTATTATACATCCACAGAAAATTCGGCCAAATAAACGGTTTAATAGACATCGAACTCTCAAGAAAAGAAATAGCAGACTTCGCCGGTACTACTGAAGAGCAAGTGATTAGAGTGCTTTCAAGCCTCAAAAAAGAATCACTAATAAAAACCGTAGGCAAAAGAATAGGCATTCTGGCCATTCCAAAACTCCAATCAGAAATCATGGAACATAAATACTTTTAGCTTCAGGTTCTTTTTGTTTCAAGTTTCAGGTTTCAGGTTTCAGGTTTGCTCCGATACTAAATACAACCCCATTCTTCTTTTCTCTATATTCCATATTCTTGCCTCTTACTTCTTACTTCTTTCTTCTATTTTCTATTTTCTTCTTTCACAATCCCAGTACTTATCTAATTAAGTTAAATTACGTAATCCCCAAAACCTCTTATTTTATTGGACTTAATCGCAACTTCATGCGAAAACGCAGAAAACAAATTGACTTTCAAACGGTTTTTATTGGTTAAAAAAAATGTTTTGATATGGTATAAGTATTGTACTTAAGTATTTGTACGTATATAAATTTGCTTCATACAAATCAAAACAAATTATTATGAGCAAATTAACCAATCCGATATTAAAAAACCACAAGATTAATTTTTCATCAAAACTTTCAAAATCTTTACTGGTAGGTTTTGTGCTTACGATGTTCGGAAGCTACGAAGCACAAGCGCAATTTACACTTACAGGTCAGTTAAGAGACCGTGTTGAAATGCGTGCCGGACAAGGAACTTTACAACAAGAAGGCGATAAGGCCGCTATATTTACAAGTCAGAGAACAAGATTAAACGCAGGATATTCCGGATATAGATTTAAAATTTTTACCGCTTTACAGGACGTTCGCGTTTGGGGACAAGATGCTTCCTCTATCAACAGAACGACAACAGAAGCTAATAACGGAATTATATTGCACGAAGCCTGGGCAGAGATTTTTTTGAATGATACGGTAAGTACGATTCAGAATCTTTCAATAAAAGCGGGTCGTCAGGAAATCTCTTATGACGATCAAAAAGTCTTAGGGAGTTTAGATTGGTTACAACAAGGAAGACGTCATGATGCGATCGTTTTCAAGTTCGCCAATAAAGGCTGGATTGCTGATGTTGGAGCTGCTTTCAATCAGAACAAAGAAAATAATGCGGGAACAATTTACAATGGTACAAATCCGGCTTACGGTGCAGGAACTAACGGAATTGGAACAATGTACAAATCATTTCAATATGCTTATGTTGGAAAAAAAATCTTCTTTGGTGACCTCTCTTTTTTATTCTTCAAAGATGATTTCAATAAATATACTTTAGTGACTGCAGGAACGCCAGCAGTAACTACAAAAGTGAATGGAACGGGAGTTTGGAGCCGAAATACGACAGGGGTTTATTTCAACACCAATGTGACGAGAAAATTAAATTTGATGGGAAGTTACTACTATCAAGGTGGAAAAAACAAAGATGGAAGATCCTTAAATGCCAATTTGTTTTCGATTACATCAACCTTACAAGTAGGAAGAAAATTGTTTATCGGACCTGGAGTTGATTTTTTATCGGGTGATGACGGAACAAAAACTGTTACAGCTGATTCAAAAGACAATCGATTTGATCCGCTTTACGGAACGCCTCATAAATTCTGGGGAAGCATGGATTATTTTTATGCTGCAAACGGTTTTGGAAAACAAGGTTTACTGGATTACTTCTTCAAAATAAAATACAATGCCAAAGACAATCTAAGTTTCGCATTAGATATCCATGGTTTTGAATCGGCTAACACTTTATCTAACGGAGCTGGCGGAAAACTAAACTCTTATTTAGGAACCGAATTGGATTTACTTGTAAAATACAACCTAACCAAAATCATCAATATCGAAGCAGGTTATTCTTTCATGAAAGCTACGAATTCTATGGCTTCTGCAGCAGTTAAAAATGTTGCCAACGCCGATTTAAGCCCTCAGTTTGCTTATGTAATGCTAAATATCAAGCCTAATTTTCTAGCTAAAAAATAAAAATAAATAACTTTTAAATTTCTTAAAAATGAAAAAAATACAGATAAATACTACTGAAGTTTTTAAAAGAATAGTACTGACTTTAATACTCGTTTTAGCCGTTTCTTTTTCGGAAGTATCAGCTCAGAATGATCCAGTAAAACTTGGATTTATTCCGCTAACTGATTGTTCGCCAATTGTAATGGCAAAAGAATTAGGATTATTTAAAAAGTATGGAGTCGAAGTAGTGGTGACCAAAGAATCGTCATGGGCCAATGTTCGTGATAAGATTTTAACCGGTGAATTAGACGGAGCGCACTGTCTGTATTCAATGCCGTTTTCGGTTTATACTGGGGTAGGAGGAAAAGCAGGTTCTGAAATGAAAATTGCCATGATGTTGAATGTGAACGGGCAGGCGATTACACTTTCAAATGATTTTTGTGGAAAAGTAGGTTTCAAACAAATGAGTAAAATCGCACCCGTAGTGGCTGCTAAGCTTAAGGCAGAAAAAGAAGTGACTTTTGCCATGACTTTTCCAGGAGGAACACACGATTTATGGTTGAGAAACTGGATGGCTATTGCCGGCGTAAATCAAAAAACATCTAAAATTATTACGATCCCGCCTCCACAAATGGTAGCTAATATGAAAGTAGGAAATATGGATGGTTATTGTGTAGGAGAGCCCTGGGGTGGTGTTGCAGTGAAGCAGGGAATTGGTTTTACGCAAGTCGCTTCGCAAGATATCTGGAAAGATCATCCTGAAAAAGCTTTGGTTGTGAATAAAGAATTCAGCGAGAAAAGAAGAACCGATCTTGTAAAAGTGATGAAAGCCGTTTTAGAAGCCTGTATTTGGTTAGACAATCCTGCAAATCGTAAAAAAGCGGCTGGAATAATTGGAAAAGCCCCTTATGTAAACGCTCCCGCAGATGTTATCGAAAATAGATTAATGGGGAATTACGATTTGGGCTGCAACCAGGGAACGGAAGTTTATGCCAAAGATTATATGTTGTTTTACAAAGGCGGTTTGGTGAATTACCCTAGAAAATCATACGCGATTTGGGCTATGGCGCAATATGTTCGATTTGGTTATTTGAAAGAAGCACCAAACTATAAAGCGATTGCTGATAAATTGATTCTACAGGATTTATACGAAGAAGTGGCGAAAAGCATGAAAGTAAAAGTGCCAAATGATGACATGAAACCTTTCTCGCTAACAATGGATAAAACGATTTTTGATCCTTCAAATCCGGCGGCTTACTTAAAAGTGGTTAAAAAATAATTTTTAATTTAAATCAGAATATCATGTCTAATAAAGATACTTT
Organism: Flavobacterium sp. LAR06; assembly: GCF_041946075.1. Taxonomy (NCBI): domain Bacteria; kingdom Pseudomonadati; phylum Bacteroidota; class Flavobacteriia; order Flavobacteriales; family Flavobacteriaceae; genus Flavobacterium; species Flavobacterium sp. LAR06. Next base: position 191,045 of record NZ_JAUTYT010000007.1, read on the forward strand.
AACGCTAAACGATATCGCGGATCAAACAGAAGTTTTGATGGAAAATACCTCGATTGATACGGTAAGAAATGAGAAATTAAAATTGATTTTAAATTCAATTGCAATCAAACTAAAATCAACTGCATTTGCAGGAATCGGAATTGCTTTATTTATTGGTTTTTGGAGTTTGTTGAGTTTATATACGAAAGATGCCCTTCCTGGACCTTTGGCAACTTTTACAGTTTTGAAAGAAATGCTGAGTGATCCGTTTTACGATTACGGACCGAATGATAAAGGAATCGGACTGCAATTATTCAATTCGATAAAAACGGTTTTATTGGGCTTTTTATTAGGTTCAGTAGTAGCAATTCCAATTGGGATTTTGATGGGAGCCAGTACAATTTGCAAACAAATTATGTATCCAATCGTACAGCTTTTAAAACCGGTTTCACCTTTGGCATGGTTTCCAATTGGATTGGTAGTTTTTAAGGATACCGGTATGGCCACGATATTTATCGTTTTCATTACCTCGTTATGGTCAACCTTAATTAATACTTCTTTCGGAATTGCCTCGATTCCACAAGACCATAAAAATGTAGCAAAAGCATTCGGTTTTTCTAAAATGCGTTATCTGACTAAGATTTTAATTCCGTTTAGTTTGCCTCATATTATCACCGGATTGCGTTTAAGCATCAGCGTTGCATGGTTGGTAATTGTGGCAGGAGAAATGCTTTCTGGCGGCGCAGGAATTGGTTTTTTCGTTTGGGACAGCTGGAACGCTTTAAGTTTAGAAAAAGTAATTTCAGCCATCATTATTATTGGAATAGTGGGGTTGATATTCGATAAGTTCTTCACGTTTATAGAAAATAAAGTTTCTTATAAAGCTTAGTTAAAAGGAGCAAAGGAGCACAGGTTCAAAGGGACAAAGGCAGGCAACTTGAAACCTGAAACTTGAAACCCTCCGAAATCTAAAATCTAAAATCAACAATCTAAAATTACACACATGAGTTATTTAGAAATCAAAAATTTAGAGATATCATTTCCAACTCCAAAAGGGAAATACATTGCTGTTCGTGATATTAATTTATCCATTCAGAAAGGAGAAATCATTTCGATTATCGGGCATTCAGGTTGTGGAAAATCGACTATTATGAATGCTATTGGCGGAATGCTAACGCCAACTGGCGGTTCAGTTGAATTAGCCAATCAAAAGATAAAAGGGCCGGGACCGGATCGCGGAATCGTTTTTCAGAATTATTCACTTTTACCCTGGTTAACAGTGGAGCAGAACATTTTTCAGGCTGTTGATTCGGTTATGAATTGTTCTAAAAAAGAGAAACACGAGATTGTGATTCAGAACCTTAAAATGGTTAATTTATTTGAGCATAAAGATAAATTACCGGGACAACTTTCGGGTGGAATGAAACAACGTGTTGCCATTGCGAGAGCTTTTGCGATTAATCCGGGAGTATTGCTTTTAGATGAACCTTTTGGAGCTTTAGATGCCTTAACAAAAGGATCGATGCAATTAGAAGTTTTGAAATTATGGAACTTAGACAACAGAGAAAAAACAATCATTATGATTACGCATGATATCGAAGAAGCGTTGTTTTTATCGGATAGAATTGTGGTGTTGAATAATGGTCCGGCATCAACCATCAGAGAAATTGTAGAAGTGCATTTGCCAAGGCCGAGAAACAAAATTGAAATCGTAAAAATGCCTGAGTATATTGCTTTGAGAGATAAATTATTGCATTTATTGACAGACAAATTCTCTATTGAAGATATGGGAATGAAATATAAAAATTAAAGAGAATTTAGTTGAGATGTTCTGTTGAGACGCAAATATTTGCGTCTCAACATTATGATTTATTTTTTCTTTCCAACAAATCGAATTACAGAACCTTGTCCATTATGGAACAATCCTTCGTTCAGTTCGATTTCTGTTTCTTCTAATTGAATGATTTCATAGTTTGGGAAATCAGCTTTTATTTCTTCAATCGAAAATAAGGATTCAATGTCTTTTGGGCCGCCTACTTTATCATTAATTTCCAGATATTCTAAGTGTTTTTTGCTGAAAGCTTCAAAAATAATAACTCCGCCTTTTCGTAAATAAGTTTCAAGTGTTTTATGAAGATGAGATTTGATTTCAGCTGGAAAATGAGCGTAAATTAGAGCGATGGCATCAAATTGCTCCGGTTGATAATTCAGCGTTTCTAATTCCCCAACTTTATAATCAATTTTTACATTGTTGGCTTCAGCGAGTTTTAAAGCTTTGTTTTTTCCTTCTTCGCTGATATCAAAAGCAGCAACTTTCCAGTCTAATTTGGCTGCGTAAACAGCATTACGGCCTTCGCCTTCAGCAGGAAAAAGAATCGTTCCGACGTTTAATTTTTCGATTTGTTCTTTAAAGAAATTATTGGGTTCTTCGCCATATGCAAATGCTGCGTTGCTGTAGCGGTCGTTCCATCTTTCCGTCCAGGTGTCATTCATTATTTATAGATTAAAGTTAATAATTAAAGGCTTGTGGTCACTGTGCATCGTCCAGTCGTGATAAGTTCCAACTTCGACATGGTCCAGCACTTCTATAAAATCATTTGAAGCAAAACAATAATCAAGATGATAAGGTTTATTTTCATGACGATAAAGATACAAAGTAGGATGTTCTTCTTTACCCTGAATTTGGTTGAAATATTTATGATAGGTACTATAAATTTTCTTTGCTTCGAGTTTGTTTACCACTGTAGTATGGTTTCCTTCCCGACGTGGTTTGTCCCAAATGGTATTGCTGTTGAAATCACCAATTAAAATCGTTTTGGTTTCCCGAATTAAATCTTCGTAATAATTAATGGCTTTCCAAACCTGAGTGACGTATTGTCCGTCTTTATCTTCAGGATTATTGGCCCAAACGGCAAACAAAGTAAAATCAATTGCTCCGCCAGTAACGGCAATCGGGAGAATATTTTTGAAACTCGGATTATGACAATCGAGCAATTGAAATCTATAATCGCCATAAGAAAAAACACCAACTCCTTTATGCGGATTTGTACCATGCCAAAGAATGTCGGTTGGTGGTTTCGAATCAGCAGGAAATTTGAGTTTTTCAGGATTTTCACACTCAGAAATTACCGCAATATCAGGATTATAAGGCAGAATGAATGCTGCCTTTTTTCTGAACGCCATGTTGCAATTCCAGGTAATGAGTTTCATTTGTTGAAGATTTTGAATAAACTATTTTAGGTTTAATTTATGAAACCCAAGTATTCTCAATTTTATCAATTATCCATTTATTGTTGACTTTCTTTATGTAGATTCGATAACCTTGTCCGCAACGTCCACCACAAGCAAAGCCACCGTCGAAAATTCCAAATTTTTTATTCTTATCAAATTTTATTCTAGAAAAGAAAACTGCTCCAGAAAAAACAAAATCGTATTTGGTTATCCAAAGTAGACCTCTTTCTTTTGGAAATTGAGAAATATTTTTAAGTTCAAATTTATTATGAAGTTTAATGTTTTCAAATTCAAACAAATATTCACTGTTTTTGTCTTTTGATTTGACGATCTGCGTTTTAAAGTGTTTTTGAAAATCTTTATTGAGGTCTTCATGGCTGTCTTTTATAACGGGATCAAATGCAACAATAATTTTAGAAGTATCTTTCTTAATTTTTTCTGTATTGATTTCCCATTCTAACAATTTTTGCTTCTGTTCTTTCGTAGCTTTTGTGCTGTCAACGCCAATATAATGACCAGTTTTATCATATATTGATTCTCCATATTCTGGCGGAAAATTTGTATATAATCTTATATCAATACAAGTTGAATCGATTAAACTTGGGAAGATTTCGGTCATCACTTTTTTCTCAAATTCTAAATCAGTCATTTTTTTTTCACAGCTAGAAAAAAGAATGACTACTACTATGAATATTAGTTTTATAATTCTCTTCATATACCAAATATATCAATTAAAACGGCAAAATAATTTATGTAAATCAAAAAAAATACCCTTTTTCAAAACTGAAAAAGGGTAAATTAAAAATGTATATTTTAGAAAATGAGATTAAATATCGCTTTGTATTTTTAATCTTAACCAACAAGTTTTGTGAAACCACTATTAATGTCAATTTCGGCAAAATTGTGTTTTCCCATAACGATAAGTAGCTTGTCTGTATTATATCCTACATATCTTATTTCAGGATTCCCATTTTTTGGTTTTCCGCAAATAGAAATTACATTGGTTTGCCATTTCAATTTGCTTCCTTTATAAGCAGATATGGTTTGTAGGTCGTTTTCAACATAATAAATAATGTTGTTTTTTTTAATTCCTCTTTTTTGTGTTTTAGCAAAATTAATTTCTGAGTTTTTTGAAATTAAAGTGTCATTGAATTTTTGACCAATGCCAGTGTGCGTGACAAAAAATGTCAACATAGATAGTTTTAAAAATTGTTTCATTTGGATAGAATTGGGGTTCATAATCGATTCAAATATAATTAATTAAAGCAAATAATAACATTTTATTAAGATAAAAAAAAAAGACCCTTTCCGAAATAGGAAAAGGGTAAAATATCTAAGCTAATTTTGAAGAAAAATTATTTTTTCCAGCTAAAAATTCGGGGATTCACAGAAACCATCATCCACGCCCAATTGTTTGTATGACCAGCTGAATAATGTTTTCTGCGGTTGAATTATAAGCTGCTCCTAAATCTAATTGATGATTTTTAGGACGAAAAGAAACCACTAACGCATCATGACTTTGTCCTTGTTGTGCCCAATCCATTTCGGCCATAATTCGTTGATTATCGTAGGCTAATACTTGTCGGCCTGCACGTGCGCTCCATTTTTACTTTTTAACTGACAAAGATCATGTTTTAAGAGGCGACAAGAGGTTAGTTTCGATCAATAACACGGGATAAAATAGGTTGTTTTTCGTTCATAATTTTAGTGATGGTATAATGCATCCAAATCAAACAAATAGCAGAGAATACAAGGATAAAGATCCATGAACTAGACCAGATTCCGGTTGCCGTTAATAGGTATCCAAAAATAATAGGTCCGAAGAAACCGCCTAATCCACCAATCATTCCAACCATTCCGCCAACAACACCCACTTCAGTCGGGAAATATTCCGGAATATGTTTGTAAACCGCTGCTTTTCCAATTCCCCACGAAATCCCGATTAGAATAACCAAAACCAAGAAAACCCACATATTGGCATCAAATTTAATTACCGTAATTCCTTTTGCTAAAAGCTCTTTTTTCTTCACTGTTTGGTTTTGTGACACTACAACTTGCTGCCAGGAAGTTTTGGTTGGGAAAATGGCGTTTTCAGCATCAGTTTCGTTTTTCTGAGCAACAGCAAAATCAGTATCTCCAACTTTAATTTTATCGTTTGAAACCTCCGTTATAGTCCCTTTTTTGGTAGCCAAAACTCCCGGTCCTGTAGTGGTGATTTCCATTTTCGGAACCATTAATAAAGCGCTTATAACCACAGAAGAACTTAAAACCCAATACATAACTTTTCGTGCTCCAAATTTATCGGATAAGTAACCCCCAAAGGCTCTGATTACACCAGAAGGTAAACTGAAGAGTGTTGCAAACAAACCACCCATAACCAAACTCGTTTGATACACGTTCATGAAATTCGGTAACAACCATTGTGAGTAAGCCACGAAACATCCGAAAACTAGAAAGTAATAAGCTCCAAATCGCCAAACCCTGGCAGATTTTAAAGACCGAAGCATTTGAGAAACGCTTTTGGTATTGTTTTCTATTTTTTTGTTTTTAGCGAAAATTAAGAAAGCAACTCCAATTACAACCAATGCGACACCATATATTAAAGGAAGTATTTTCCAGCCGTTTTGCGGATCTTCTATCGAGAAATGATTTAATAGTGAAGGCGCTAAAAAGGTAGTGATGGCAGCGCCGGCATTTCCCATTCCGAATATTCCCAAAGCACGTCCCTGCCATTCTTTTGGATACCAGATTGAAGTATATCCAATTCCGACAGCGAAACTGGTTCCGACCATTCCGAATAAAAAACTTAATAAGGCGAATGTTATAAAGCTATCTGCAAGAGGCAGTAAAAACAACGGAATCGAGCAGAGTAGGAGTAAAAGCGAAAAAACATATTTCCCGCCAAATTTATCCGTCAAAATACCAATTGGCAGACGCATAATAGATCCGGTCAGAATCGGAATTCCCAGCAGCCAGCCAACCTGAACAACGCTCCAGTGAAAAATACCATTATCAACTAAAAAGGTTACTAAAACACCATTTAAAGTCCAACAGGCGAAACACACAGTGAAAGCCAGGGTATTTAAAAATAAAATTTTGTGTGATTGCGATAGTGAGTTTGTATTTTTCATAGTACTTATATTTTTAAACAAAAATAAGTATTATAACGTAGTTAAAAACTGCTAAAACGCAGTTTTTAAAAAATAATTACGTAATTATACGTAGTTTTTATAATAAAGAATACTCAGTCGCCTTATTAGAAAGTTCCATCAGGTTTTTTACTTTCAGTTTTTTCATCAGGTTAAAACGATGCACTTCGGCAGTACGCTTACTAATATCAAGAGCTTCAGCAATTTCTTTGTTTCCTTTACCGGATAATAAAAGCGTAAGGATTTCTTTTTCTCTTTTTGTAATCATCATTTCTTCACCTAAGTTTTGTTTAGGTTCTAATGAAGCAGAAGAGTTGGTTAGTTGTCCAATAAGTATTGATGAGATATCTCCACTGAAATATTTTCCGCCAGCAGCAACAGTATGGAGGGCTTTTAAGAATTCTTCTTTGCTTGATCCTTTCAATAAATAACCGTCAGCTCCGGCTTTAATCGATTTCAATACGTATTCTTCAGATTCGTGCATAGAAAGCATAATGATTTTTACCTCATTATTTTCGCTTCTAAGTTTTTCTACTACCTCAATACCGGTTAAGTTGGGCATACGAATATCTACTATAAGTAAATCGGGTTTACTGTCCGCAACCACTTCAAGAGCATCGGCACCGTCAATAGCTTCGCCCACAACTTCGATGTTTGCTTCGTTTTCCAGTAAAGATTTTATTCCATCTCTTACAAATACATGATCATCTGCCAGGACAACTCGAATAGTAGCACTCATATTTTACTTAATTTTGATTCTGAATTTTTACGTATATTCATCTATAAAGAAGATGCTAATATACGTAATTTTTGAATTTTTAAATTAGATAATTAGAAAATGTGGTAATTAGATAATTGGATTATGTGAAAATAACGTTGTTAATTGGTTATTTTTTGCTCAGTCTTGTCATCTCGACGAAGGAGAGATCACACTCGTGGCTCGACAAAGATTGGAGATTTTGATTACGGAATTTCGTGTGTGATTGAAAGATACAACGGAAAATTATCTAATTGACAAATTATATAATTACTCAAATCGGAATATTAAAAGTAATCCTGGTCCCTTCACCCGGAATCGATTTAAAGAAAACGCGTCCGTTAATGTATTGGATTCTTTCCTGCATAAACAACATTCCCATTCCGGATTCACTATTTCGTTTTTTATCGACAGCAGCTACATCAAAACCTTTACCATTGTCATCTACAATAATGCTTAGTAAAGTATTGCTGTGCGAAAGCTGTACAATAATATGCGATGATTCAGCGTATTTAATGGCATTATTGATGGCTTCCTGAGTAAGGCGATAAATGTTGATTTCAATTAAGGAATCCAAACGCTGACTAAAATCGGTTTTGTTATAAAAAAGGATTTCTTTTCCGGTTAATTTTGATAATTCCTGAGTTAGTTTTGCTAAAGAGGAAACAATACCGTGATCGCTTAATTCCGGAGGCATTAAATTGAAAGTTGCGGTGCGAACTCCTTTGATAATATCAAGCGATAATTTCTTTAAGTATTCAATTTTTTGAGCCGATTTTTCCTTGTCATCCAAATTGATACTTTCTAAACTGAATTTTAAACCAGTTAACATTTGGCCAATTCCGTCGTGAATTTCTTTGGCAATTCGGTTTTGTTCGTTTTCCTGATTTTCAACAATTTTACTCGAAATAACCTTTTGCTGGTTGATTTTCTCCGTACTATTTTCAATGTTCAAGCGTTCGACTTCACGCTGTGCTTTTTTGCGCTCCGTAATATTGAAACAAACAATTAGAAGTTCTAATTCGTCCTTTTTTATAGTTACCGGAACCATTGATAAATCTAACCAGATATTTTGCGCTTCCTTATTGATAATGTTAATTTCACCTTGCCAGCCACTACGCTGTTTTTCGAAAATAATGCGGTCAATATTTAATTGCTCTTTTTCATCAGTAGTTAAAACTTCAGAGAATTTTTTATTGGAAGAGAATTTGGTGTAGTTTAAAAGCTTGGCAAATTTTTCTCCAATATGAATAATCGAACCATCAGGCGCAATACGGCAATAGAGCAGTGTATTTTCCATGGCATAATTCAGAGATTTTAATTCTTTTACCGAGTTTTCTTTTATTTCGCTGATAATCTCGGTGTCGTACGCGAGTTTTAAAGCTTTCTTTTCAGAAGATAAAAGTTTAGCAATTAGTCGCTCGATTTTTTTGTTGGTTGGTTTGAAGATGAAGAAAAACTCCAGCAGCAAAACAAATAAGGTAAAGGCAAAAATCCAGTATTCGATTCTGCGTTGTTCTGTAACTTTTTCGTGTGCTTCAAGATCATACTGACTTACAATCTGATTCATTTTTGAAAGAAAAAGGCCTTCGTTTTTCAGAATAGTTTCAACCAGTTTTTGATTCGTTGCTAAGTTGTTTTTTTGCTCTAAATTCAGCAGAAACAAATCGGTAGTTTTAACAATATTATTGAAACTAGGTTTTATTTCAAGATATAATTTATCAAGCGTTTCGCTTTTTTCTTTCGGAAAAGCCAGGCTATCACTTCCATTTTCGAGTGAATTCTGGTTGTTTTTCCAAAGTGATAAAACTTTTTTTAGATGGGCAATTTGTTTTTGAGAAGTGGTATCAGAAACATAATGTAAAATCAAAACTTCTTTTACAATCTTCTGGCTCAGCATTCTCTGCTTCCCGGAAATGTTAATGATTTTAGAATCGCTAAGTTGTTGTTTTAAGTTGTATTGAACTAAAACCTGACTTATAATTATGGTTACAGCAATAGTCCAGAGTGCAAAAAAATACAGACGGCGTAAATTTTTGAAAGTAATTTTATCTGCAGTTTCCTGATTGCTTTTTTTCATAATAAATTACAATTCTAAAGAAGCTTTTATTAAGTTTAGATTTTCTTCAGAATAATTAATTTTTAAGGCTTCCTGATGTCCTTTGTCCGACATTTTATCCCAGGTTTTTTTGATGATATTTTTTAGTTTTTCGGCATCGTGTTTGTGTACAAAAGGATCTAAATAATATTCTAAAAAGACCAGACAAATTACATCTTCAAGCAATTGTGTTTCGGCATCTTTTTTAAGCAATTTTTTTTCGATTAAAAAAGAAACACGATCAATAAAATCCTGATTATATCCTGCTTTTTCTAATATTTCGGCAGTAAGTTTAGCATGAAATTTTTTCAATTCTTCTCTCCATCTCAAGTATCCCACACGATCCATTGGGTACGATTCGCGTGCGACTTTCCATCGACAAATGTGTTGTGCTTTTGAAGCGATCTGAACTTCTTCTGAAGCTTCAGACTCAAATTGCATCAGCCTTTCGTACATCCTGTTAGAATAGAGTAATTCTTTAGGATATTCGTTGTTTTGATCGATTTCTATATTTGGATCCTGAGCGTTTTCGGCATCAATCCATTCGCTTGCTTTTTGAAAAGGTGTAGTCATTTTTTGGTCAGATAATAGATTTCAAATATACGTAAATAAGTATAAAAGTAGAAAGCCGAAAGTGAGATGAAAGAAGCAAGAAGCAAGATGATAAAGTTTTTCAAATCTTGCTTCTTGTTTCTTGCCTCTTAAAAGTCTAGTCTACAAACCCAACAAACACTTCGTCTTCAATGACTTTAATCGGATACGTTGCAATTTTTAAATCATCATCACCATTTAAATTAGAGCCGTCAACCAATGAAAAGGTTTTTTTGTGCATTGGGCAGGCAATTTTCGGAATATCATCTGCAGATCCCGTCATTGCTCTGGCCAAAACCATTTCCATTTTATGTGGACAGGCATTTTGACAAGCATACCATTCGTTGCGGCGTGTAAAATTAAAAATAGCGATTTGCTTGTTTTTGTATTTGATACAGCCTCCGCGATTGGTTGGAAAATCTTCTACTTTTCCGGCTTTGAACCAAATTGTAGCATCGTTTGGATGTACTGTTTCGTATTGACTTAAGATTTCTTCCATTTTGAGCATTTTTTTGTTCCTGTTTCTTATCCCTCTTTTTACAATCAAGAGAGTTTTTGATGGCGCAGTAAAAAAGAGGGTAAGAGGACAGCAAACGTTTGTGATATTTTTTTTCTTTTTTTTGGAGCTGTTTTTAAACACATAGAAAACATAGGTGTTTGTTTATTAAAAAAGATTGCAAAAAGAAACTAGTTTCTCACACATAATTATGTGTTTATATGTAAGTGAAAACGCCTTTTTTATATTCTTCTAAAATCTATGTTTCTATGTGTTTAAAAATTATTTATAAAGTTTTACGACCACGCTTTTGGCGCTTTTTGATCTCTTAACGGAACAAAAACAATATTATCATCTTTATCGTCAGAGTTTACAAAATGATTGAAACGTTTTAATAATCTTGGTTTTTCTAATACTTGTTTCCATTCACATTCAAAAGTGTTTACTAATGTTTGCATTTCGGCTTCTAAGGTTTCGCAGATGCCTAGACTATCTTCAATAATTACTTCTTTCAGATACTCTAAACCGCCGTCTAATTTTTCCAGCCAGGTTGAGGTTCTAATTAGCGGACCAGCCGTACGGATGTAATACATTAAAAAGCGATCCATATATTTGATAACCGTTTCTTTATCAATTTTTTCAGCTAATAAAACGGCGTGTTTTGGATTGGCTCCACCATTTCCGGCGATGTATAAATTCCATCCGCCTTCAACAGCAATCAATCCGAAATCTTTTCCACGGGCTTCCGCACATTCACGAATACAGGCTGAAACACCGCCTTTTAGTTTGTGAGGAGAACGAATTCCTTTATATCTGTTTTCAAGTTCTATAGCAAATCCGGCGCTGTCGTCCATTCCGTAACGGCACCATGCGTTTCCGACACAGCTTTTAACGGCGCGAAGTGATTTTCCGTAAGCGTGACCACTTTCAAAACCATTATCAATTAAGATTTTCCAGATTTTTGGAAGATCATTCAAATGTGCTCCGAATAAGTCTACACGTTGAGCACCCGTGATTTTAGTATATAAATCGAATTGTTTGGCAACTTCTCCAATAACGATTAATTTCTCAGCAGTAATTTCTCCACCGGCAACTCTAGGAACAACTGAATAAGTTCCGTTTCGTTGAATGTTAGCCAAAAATCTATCGTTAGTATCTTGCGTGGTTACGTGTTTGTTAGCAGTATCGTTGTAAATACTAGAGAAAATCGAAGCTATAACTGGTTTGCAAACTTCACAGCCGTCACCCTTTCCATGATGATCAATTACATCGTAGAAATTCTCATATTTATTGATTTTTACCAAATCAAATAATTCCTGACGGTTATAATTAAAATGCTCGCAGATAACCTCTTTTACTTCTTTACCAAGTGATTTTTGAGTGGCTTTTACCAAATCAGAAACCATTGGTTTACAGCCTCCACAACCCGAAGTTGCCTTGGTATGTTTTACAACATCTGAAAAACTAGAGCAGGTTTCATCTAAAAGGGAACAACAGATAGAACCTTTCGTTACGTTTTCGCAAGAGCAGATTACAGCGGTATCTGGCAAGTCTAAAACGCTTCCTAAACTTGAACCTTCAGAACCGTCTCTTGATCCTAAAATCAAATCTTCCGGATTTTTAGGCAAAGCCATTGCATTGCTGTAAATCTGAAAAAGTGAATTGTAATCGCTGGAATCTCCAACTAAAATTCCGCCCAATAAAGTTTTAGAATCCTTAGTAACGTTGATTCTTTTGTAAACGCCAGATAATTTATTCTCATAAATAATGGCCGTTACATCATCATTTTCGATAAAAGGATCACCAAAACTCGCAACTTCAACACCAATTAACTTCAATTGTGTCGACATATCGATGGTTTCTCTCATGGTTTTAGAACCATTTAAGATTTGCTCAGCAGCTACATCAGCCATTTCGTAACCTGGCGCAACAAGTCCGTAAATGTTTTGATTGTATAAAGCCACTTCGCCAATCGCATAAATAGAAGGATCTGATGTTTGCATCTGATTGTTTACCACAACACCGCCTCTTAAGCCAACTTCAAGTCCTGAAACGCGAGCTAATTCGTCGCGAGGTTTAATTCCTGCAGATATAACCAACATATCAACTTTTAACAATTCATCGTTGGCAAACATCATTCCCGTTATGCATTCCTTTCCATCAATATATTGTGTGGCTTTGTTTAAATGGATGCCAATATTTAATTCTTCAATTTTAGATTGTAACATGTCGCTGGCGCCTTTGTCCAATTGTCTTGGCATCAAGCGCGGAGCAAATTCAACCACATGCGGATTCAGTCCTAAATCTCGAACCGCTTTTGCAGCTTCAAGACCTAATAAACCGCCTCCTAAAACGGCAGCTTCTGTAGCACCTTTTTGTTTTATTTTTTTGGCGTACCCCATTATGGCATCTAAATCCTCGATCGTTCTGTATACAAAAACGCCTTCTTTTTCAACGCCGTCAATTGGCGGAACAAATGCCGAAGATCCCGTTGCAAGAACTAAGTAATCGTACGTATGCGTTTTTTCTAAATGTGTATGTATTGTTTTTTCTTCACGATTAATATCTGTAATTAATTCAGAAGTGTTTAGAATAATATTGTTTTCTGTGTACCATTCGCTAGTTGACATTGATAGATCATCTGCGGTTTTTCCTCCAAAGTATTCACTTAAGTGAACACGGTCGTAAGCACGTCTTGGTTCTTCACCAAAAACGGTAATCTGATACTTTTCCTGTCCTGATTTTGCAATGAATTTTTCGCAAAATTTGTAACCAACCATGCCGTTTCCAACTACTATTACTCTAATCATGATTTCTTTAATTAAGTATTACTAAGCAAATATAAGTATTTATACTTATACAAATACGTATATAATTTGATTTTTTGTTAGAAAAATAATGAGAAGTAATAAGTATTTTATCGTAATCTCTTAAGTAGTGCGGATTTCAGACGGTTTTTCATCTTCGTGAAATTTGTGATTTTGATACAGATTTTCTTAAATTTGAAAGGATTCTAAATAAGGATTTCAGAAAATTGTCGTAAATTCAATTCAATTTTTGAATTTGGTTCTTAAAATTCAATTCATTTTAAATAGCAATCTCATGAAAAATATATTTGTATTCTTGGTTTTATCTTCTTTGATAGTAAGTTGTAAAGCAACATCAACAGGTTCAAAAGAAACAGCTTCAGCAACAAACTCTCAGGAAGCCGATATGACCATCTATTTTAAAGCAACTGGAAATGAACCGTTCTGGGGAATAACACTAGGAAAGGAGCAAACTATTTTTACGTCGCTGATTCCTGGTAAAGAGAAAATCATTTTTTCATCGGTTGAACCGATAAAAGCAATGGATGCTAATGTTAAAATGTATAAATTGAGTAATGAAAAGGCAACGGCGACAGTGACGATTCAGCAAGTAGATTGTCAGGATTCAATGTCGGGAGCGATTTCGCCTTATAAGGTGTCAGTTGAAATTAAAAATAATGCAGAGCTGGAGTCTAAAAAAGTAGAAGGCTGCGGAAAATATATCACCGATTACCGCCTGCATGATATTTGGGTTTTGGAAGAATTAAATGGTTATAAAGTTTTCATAGCCGATTATCAAAGAGAATTACCAAGAATCGAAATTCATGCACAAGAAAATACTTTTATGGGTTTTGGAGGCTGTAATTCAATTTCTGGAACTCTATTCTATGAAAAAGATGTTTTAAGATTTACCAAAGTAATTTCGACTTTAATGGCCTGCGCGCCGGGTAATAAAGAAAGCGAATTTACCAAAGCGCTTCAAAGCACGACCACTTATTCAATTGGAGATAATAGATTGACACTTTCAAATCCTTCAGGGAAATTGTTGGTATTTAGAAAGGTTGATTAGTTTTTGGGAGATGTTTCCTGCTGTTCTTCCAATCTTTTGTGCCGAACCCCGGCACAAAAGGATTTTCCTTCCCATCAGGGTTAAGATGGTTTGTTTTTTTTGTCATTCCTCTTTCCTCGGAATGACAATACGGGACGAAAAAAATAAAAATCCGTATAAATCCGCGTCTTCGCTTTAGCGAATCCATATCATCCGCGTTCTATATTCGCATTGTTATTCTAATAATTCCTTAGAGTTTTCTTCGTCTTCTTCAATAAAATCCAGTTCTAAAGCACGAACCGTCTGAACCGCGTTTCCGGCAATACCACGAATGGAGCCGTACATTCCTAAAGTATTATGAACCACTTTTTCGATTTGTTTTTCACGCTGTTTCCAGATTCTTTGCATTGCTCTTTTTTCAGCATCAAGATCGCCTTGCATTTGTGTAAAGCCTTCTACGATTCCTTCAATCTGCAAACGGAATTCGTTGCTCGTTAAAAAATCATATAACATCGACATTTTATCGCCTTTGTTTTCCTGTGCCTGAACTGCCTGACTTACCTGAATCAAAGACTGACGCAAAACGGCACTCAAACCTTTAAATTCTTCATAAGTACAAATCCAGATGCCGTCGCGCATTCCCATTCGGTCCATTCCGGCTGGCATCACTTCGGTTACTAAAACGCCAATATTGGCTCTTTTAGTTCGAATATCATTTTTGAATTTCTCAATCCATGAAGGTTGAAAAGCTTTGGTGCGTTTACTTTCGTAATAAATAGAACCACAATTTTGCAGTTCGCGTGTATTTACAATTTGAAGGCAGTCGGCACCGTTGGCACCTTTTTTAACTTCATCAATACTGTCAAGCGGGAAATTATTCGCCAGCCATTCTTCGATTGCTAATTCCATTACTTCACCTTGTAACTGCATAGAACCTTGTTCCTGCTTGCGTTTCATTTCTTCGATTAGCTTTTTCTGATCGTCAGATTGTTTCTGGTATTCTTTTATTTTAAGCTCGTTTTTTTCTTCTTCCTGTTTACGGATTTTATCACGTTCTAAAACCAAAGTAGCGTTCAATTGTTTTTGAGCTTCGGCTTCGATGGCTTCTTTCATTTCCAGTTTTTCACGTTGGAGTTTTGCAATTTCGCCTGTCATTTTATTCAGTTCACGAAGCTTCTCGGATTTCTCGGAAAGTTCCTTTTCCATTAAGGTCAAACGATCTTTATTTTCTTCTTCGAGTTTGGTTTTTAGCTTTTCGGTAATCTCTTTTTCAGCTGTCTTTTTCTCGCGTTCTAAACGTTCAGCAAAAAGTTCATTTTCCTGTTTCTTTTTGGCTTCAAAGTCGGCTTTGGCTTTTTCGAATTGTTCATTTTTTAATTCCAATTCTCTGGTTTGAGCATTGGCTTTTTGTTGAAATTCTTTACGGATACTATCTTCCAACTGATGTTTTAATACATCATTTACATCGATTGGTGTCCCGCAATTTGGGCATATAATTGAAGATTGCTCAGCCATTTTTATTGATTTTTTAACGAGAATTATAATTTGCTAAGGTATTTAAAAGTTCTCTTTTAAACTCATAGATTGATGTGCTAAATTGTAACGTTTTTTCGCCACGAATTCACGAATTTCTTTTTTAGTTTGCGCATAGATTTTAAAAAATAAAAATTCGTGAATTCGTGGCTATCCTTTTTTCAATAAAAACTCAACTGCAGATTTTGTGATTTCGGATTCGTCTTCTTTTGAAGTTATTAGTGAAACATCAGTAAATAAATTGACTTTTTTCAATTCGATAAAGCCAATTTCTGGATCCTGATTATTCTTCGCAATGTTCGATGGAACAATAGAAACTCCCAAACCATTTTTGACTAATTGTACAATCGAATTGATGTTGTTCGATTCGTGAACAACTTGCGGTTCAAAGCCATAAAAAGAACAAAGCTCCAAAAGAACTTCATGATAATGTGGCGCATAATCTTTATTGAAAAACACAAAAGTTTCGTCTTTTAGTTTCGGGATTCCTTCTTCAGATTTAATTTGAATCAAACTCTTATTATAAACTACTGAGAATCCATCCTGAAACCATAATTGCGTTTTTATTTTAGGAGATTTTATAGGAGACCGAATAATTCCCAAGTCGATTTTTCCTTGTTCTAAAGCGGAAATTTGTTTAGTAGTTGATACTTCAAATAATTTGAAATTCACATAAGGAAATTGTTCTTTCAAATGTTTGATTAAATCTGAAATCACAGAAGAATAAATCGAACTGATATACGCGATTCTGAATTCGCCAGAAACATTCTCCGCTATTTTTTTTGTTTTAAGCGATATACGCTCCAAATTCTGAAAAAGTTCCTTTACTTCTTTTTCAAAATATTTTCCAGCTTCGGTTAGTTCTACTTTTTTGTTGTTTCTGTTGAATAAGCGCGCCTGGAGTTCTTCTTCCAATTCCATGATCTGACGGCTCAAAGGCGGTTGCGAGATAAATAGTTTCTCTGACGCTTTGGTAAAGTTTAATTCTTCGGCTACAGCCAAAAAATATTTCAAGTGACGTAATTCCATAAATACCTATTAAGTATTAATAATTGACAAAATAAGTATTTTTGAAGTATATATCAAAAGAATACTTTTGATAAAAAAAATGTTTCTCGCAGATTCTGGAGATTTAGCAGGTATTTTTTATACACAGATTAAAAGATTTAAATGATTTTGATTTATGATAATCTGCTAAATCTGCGAGAAAACCTTAAAACAAAAACTATGAAAAAATCAACTATTGAAGAGATCAGAGAACGTTTTGATAATGATGTCGAACGATTTTCAAATTTAGAAACCGGACAAGTAGCCACAATCGACGCTACCATTTCTTTAGAATTAATTACAGAAGCGTCTAAAAGGATTGTTCCAAATGCCATAAATGTTTTGGATATTGGCTGTGGCGCTGGGAATTATACTTTAAAAATGTTATCTAAGTTACCCAATTTAAATTGCACTTTAGTCGATTTGAGTTTACCAATGTTGGATCGAGCTTTTGAAAGAGTTTCGGCAGCAACCATTGGTAGAGTAGAAGTGAAGCAAGGCGATATTCGTGAAGTTGACTTACCCGAAAATCATTTTGATATTATTTTGGCCGGAGCGGTTTTGCATCATTTAAGAGATGATCAGGATTGGGAAACGACTTTTACTAAAATATTTAAGTTATTAAAACCAGGAGGAGGCTTCATGATTTCGGACTTGATTACACAAGATACGGACTTATTAAATGAATATACCTGGCAACGTTATGGCGATTATTTGGAAGGAATTGGCGGAGCAGAATACCGTCAGAAAGTATTGGATTATGTAGAAAAAGAAGATACACCAAGATCGATGAATTATCAATTGGATTTGATGAAGAAAGTTGGTTTTACAAGTGTTGAAATTTTACACAAGAATATGTGTTTTGGTGCTTTTGGTGGAATTAAATAAAATTGGTTTACCACAAATTACAAAATTGTCGCAAATTATAAACAAAAATTTAATTAGTGAAAATTTTGTAATTTGTGGTTAAAACTAATTTATACTTTATTTTCTAATTCTGGCTCAGGAAACTTATTCCTTAAATCAAAAACCAAATGCGAAGGGCCGTTTTGCTGTAAATAATCTAATTTTTCTACGGCTTCTTCAAGCGTTGGAATATGCCCTTTTGGGATCCACCACATTGCTGTGGCTGCTTTTCCAAATTTTAGAAACCATTCTTTTCGACGTCTTAAAAACTCGCTATGAAAGGTTTTGTACATATAATGTTCCAAAGTTTCAATATTTTCCCAAACCGAAACATTGACAATAATCTGTTCATCATTATACGGATTCAGGTTTGTGGCATTGTAACTGTCATCTTTCAATCTCCAGACAAAACCTTCGCTGTTTTCGGCTAACGTATTGACAAGATCCAGATTGTCTACAAATTCTTTCATAATCGGATCGTTAATGTTGACTCCTTTCATTTTGGCAATATTAATTTCGGCAAGATGATAATTACACATATTTAACTAGTTAAAGATAAACGCAAGTTAACTTTTTGGCACTTAATTATTGTAACTTTTTATAATGATTGTGTTGTTTTATAAACCTGAATAGGAGAGGCGACCAAGTCTTCACTTTGTTTGATAAAATCCTGTAAATACGGTTGATTGTTGTGAAAATCAAGGCCAGGCTGGTCTTGCCATTCTTCCCAAATTATAAAAACATTCTCGGTTGTATGCAGGTCGTAACGCACGCATGCAGCTTCTTTTCTGGTTTCGGTAACTAAATGATGAACCATGTTTCGAACTTGTTCGATGTTTTCCTTTTTACTTTTGATAATTGCGGTAATAGAGATCATGATTATAAGGTTTTAAAAGTTTGCTCTAAGTGATTGGTATAGTTTTTCTTAAAGATATCAATGTTTTCGGCAGTGGCACCTTTTTCAACGTCGTGGAAATGAAAACTGTCTAGTTTTTCCATACCTACAAATTTATTCATTTTATGGAAACCAAACATAGCTCCCTCATCTACAGATGTTTCTTCGAAAAATTCTCCCGGAAGTGTGAAGGCGGTTGCAGGTGCATTCCAACTTGTGGTAAGCATATATTTGCGTCCGTGTAATTGCCCACCAGTTCCGTAATTAATGTCCGGATTGCTTCTGGTTCTTCCGTCGTTTCTGTAAATTCCTTTGTTGTGTCCGGCTGTGAAAACATCGTCAATGTATTTTTTGAAAAGGTTTGGTAGTTGAAACCACCAAACAGGTGTGTGATAAACGACTACATCTGCCCAAACGAATTTTTCGACTTCTTCATCAAGATCAAAATCTTGTTTGATGTCGGTTGTTTTAATTTCGAATTGCTTGCTGTTTGTTAAGTATTCGATTGTCCAGTCGGTAACGGTTTGGTTAAATTTTCCGCCTGAATGAGCGAAATTTTGACTTCCGTTGATGATAAATATTTTTTTCATGTCTTTAATGTTCTTATGAATTCGTGGGTGTGACCCCGCTTTTTCTGCGGGGTCACACCCATAATCGTCTTATTATTTTACTTTTGAAATTGCCTGATTAACGAAATCTAATTCTGAACCAGATAAATCAAAATCCATTGCTTTTGCGTTTGAAATTGCTTGTTCTGCATTTCTTGCTCCGGCCAAAACAATTGTGATTCCCTTTTGTAAAGTCGTCCAGCGCAGAACCAATTGCGAGATCGAAATGTGTTTTGCATTGGCCAGTGAACTCAATTCTTCGACCAAAGTTTTTACTTTTTGAAGATCAAACTGCCAGAAATAACCGTTTCTGTGATCGTTATCTTTTAGTTTGCTGTCAGTGAAATATTTTCCGGTTAATAAACCTCTTTCCATCGGACTGTAAGCAATTATTCCGATGTTTTCTGCGATTGTTAACGGAATCAAATCGGTTTCGATTTTGCGATTTAGCATACTAAACGGAACCTGGTTTGATGCTAATTGAATTGTTTTTTGTGCTTCCTGAATTTGTAAAGGACTATAATTACTAACTCCGGCTGCTCTGATTTTTCCTTGTTTGATCAAAGTTTCAAGCGTTTCCATCGTTTCGTGAATTGGCGTTGTCGAATCTGGCCAGTGAATTTGCAATAAATCGATATAATCCGTTTGAAGACGTTTTAAGCTTTCTTCAACTTCCTTAATAATGTTGCCTTTTGAAGCGTATTTGTAAACCGGGATTTTCTTTCCGTTGTCATCGGCATCGAAAAAGAAATCGCCTTTTCCGTTATTGCTTCCGTCCCAAACCAAACCAAATTTGGTTAATAACTGAACTTTTGAACGATCACGAGATTTTATAGCTTCGCCAATCATTTCCTCGCTTAAACCAAATCCGTAAAAAGGAGCGGTGTCGATTGTGGTCACGCCGTGGTCGATTGAAGCCTGAATGGAAGCGATTGAATCTGCTTTTTCGTTTCCGCCCCACATGTTTCCGCCAATGGCAAATGCGCCGTGTGTAATAGTTGATAATTCAAGTTCGGTATTGCCTAATTTTCTATATTCCATAATGTTGTATTTTTAAATCTTAAATTTCACTTGGCAAAATTATACCATTTTTAAGAGCGATAACTTGTATATATTTGTCTTTTTTATGTAAATTTGCAACTTCAAATAATTTATACCTCATGAAAAAAGAAAATTTATACGAGCCGTTTACCGTTTCCTTTGAAACTCTGGATGAATATCCGGATGTAGGAGATCGTCATAATTTCTTTGAATTGGTTTATATTTTGGGCGGAACGGGTTCACAGTGCATCAATAAAAATATTTTTGAATATGATGCGGGACATATGTTTTTATTAACACCAGAAGATTGTCATAATTTTACTATTGAGACGAAAACGAAGTTTTTCTTTTTGAGATTCAATGATATTTATTTGAAGAACTCCAGTTTACAGAATGAAAATATTCAGCGTTTAGAATATATCTTACAGAATGCAAATCATCAGCCGGGCTGTATTTTGAAGAATCAGGCTGATAAATGTTTGGTTAAAGTGATGATCGAAGCGATCTGTCGTGAACATCAGGATAAAGATGTTTACAATCAGGAATTGATTCAGCAATTGGTGAACACACTGATTATTATTGTCGCAAGAAATATTGCGAAGTATTTACCGGAACAGGTAAATGTTGGCACTGAAGGAAAAGCGATGGATATTCTGCAATATATTCAGAATAATATTTATTATCCGGAGAAAATAAAAGCGGAATCCCTAAGCGAGTATTTTGGAATTTCGAATACTTATTTAGGTCGTTATTTTAAGAAGCATGCGAGTGAAACGATGCAACAATATATCAGCAATTACAAAACCAAACTGATCGAACATCGTTTGCAATTCAGTGATAAACGAATTAATGAAATTGCTTATGAATTTGGTTTTACGGATGAAAGCCACTTTAATAAATTCTTTAAAAAGCAAAGAGGGAATAGTCCTTCGGAGTTTAGGAAGACGATACGTATTAGTGCGTGATAAATTGGCAAGCGGATGACGCTGATTCGCAAGCGAAAACACGAATTATCACGGATTATTTTTTCTTTTTGCCACAGATTAAAGGATTAGAATGATTTTTAATTTGTGAATGTATGTTTCTATCTAATAACTGTAGTTTCTGTAAATTTTATATCTTCGACTTTTGAATCTTTATTGTCAAGAAGTAATTCGTTCATTGCATGAAATTCGGCACTTCTTCCTGCAATTTTCATTACGGTTTCTTTAGATGGATTTTGGAAGTATTTATTAGAAACCTGGAGAATTATTTGATAAGATTCTGTGTTTTTAAACTCTCTTTTAGTTTCTTTTTTAGTTGAGTTAATTTCGTTATATGTTTCATGCCAATTTATTTTTGGAAAACATAATCGAACAAAAGCTATTGGAAGAAAAATATGTATCTCTTCTGCTTCGAATTCATTTTTACAAATTCCACGTAAAAATTCTAATAATTCATCATTTTCGAAATTTCTCTCTAAAGAACCAATGAGTTGTATTGCTTTTTCAACTGAGCTTGAAAAACTAGGAGTTATAAAATCTTTTGATTTGTTATCTTTTGCTTTTAGTAGAAAATCAAAAAATTTCATTTTTTTGTTAGTTGAAAAATTAAATAATCTTCTTGATAACTCTTAGTTTGTGCGTGTGTTTATTCAATTCGGGATTGTAAATTCCTAAGTGGTCTAAACGGTCAATGCGAACTTTTCCACTGGCGTGAATGATGTAATTATTGTCCATAATGATTCCGACATGAATGATATTTCCTTCGTCGTTGTCGAAAAAGGCTAAATCTCCAGCTTCGCTTTCTTCAATAAAACTTAGAGGTTCTCCGTCAAGTGCTTGTTGTGAGGCATCGCGATGAATTTTATAGCCGTTTAGTTTATAAACCATTTGTGTGAAACCGGAACAGTCGATTCCAAAAGGTGTTTTTCCGCCCCAAAGATACGGAGCGTTCAAATACATAAAAGCAGTATTTATTAAAGCGCTTTTAGGTTTTACACCACTGGTTTTTGTTCCTTCGAAATCAAAGTTTGAGGTATTGATTTCGCTATTATTTAAAAAGGTTAGGGAAGCGCCAAGCGGAATTGGCAATAATAAATTGTCCGGAGCTGTGATGTAATCAATCAAATCAGCATTTAGAATAATCGCCTCTTTGCTTAACTGATTATAATTGGCTTCAGAAATTACCTGATATTGTTTTGAATCTACCCAGCCTTCATAATCATCAAACTGAATTTTTATTCGGGCCCATTGATTTTGACGCTCTAAAATTTCGATGTGCTCGCCAAACAAAAGTTGTGTAACGATTTCACTTCTGTCACTTGGTTCAGATCGAACGGGTACTATGGCGAGATTGCAAATTCCGAACATTTAGGGTAATTTATAAGTTGAAAATTGGGAGTTACTTAAAGCAATAACTCCCAATCTATTGTGTTATTATTTAAGCTCTTTCGATAACAATTGCAGATGCCCCACCACCGCCATTGCAAATTGCAGCAGCTCCGGTTTTAGCATTGTTTTGTTCCAAAACATTCAGTAAAGTTACGATGATTCTGGCTCCCGAACAACCTAGAGGATGTCCTAATGAAACAGCACCGCCATTTACGTTTACTTTATCATTATCAAGATCAAGGATTTTTGAATTGGCTAATCCAACAACAGCGAAAGCTTCGTTGAACTCGAAATAATCAACATCTCCAATAGCGATTCCAGCTTTGTTTAATGCTTTTGGTAATGCTTTTGCCGGACTCGTTGTAAACCATTTTGGTTCTTGGGCAGCATCTGCGTAACCTTTGATATACGCTAGAGGTTTTAATCCTAATGCAGTTGCTTTTTCTTCAGACATTAAAACTAAAGCAGCAGCGCCATCATTAATTGTAGAAGCATTTGCGGCAGTAACCGTTCCGTCTTTTGTAAAAACAGCTGCTAATGAAGGGATTTTGTCTAATTTTACATTAGTATATTCCTCATCTTTAGAAAAGATGATTGGTTCACCACGTCTTTGTGGTACTTCGACAGGAACGATTTCATTATCGAATTTTCCGGCATCCCAGGCTTTTGCACTTCTTTCATACGATTGAATAGCAAAATTGTCTTGGTCTTCACGGCTGATGTTGTATTCAGACGCACATAAGTCAGCGCAAACTCCCATTGCGTTGTTATCGTAAGCATCTGTCAAACCATCTTTTTGCATTCCGTCAAGCATAGATGCCGGACCAAATTTAGTTCCGTTACGCATTTGAACGTAATGCGGAATCAAGCTCATGTTTTCCATTCCTCCGGCTACTACAATTTCGGCATCACCACAAGCAATAGCCTGAGCAGCGAACATTACAGCTTTCATTCCGGAAGCACAAACTTTGTTTACAGTTGTAGCAGCAACTTCTTCAGACAAACCGGCAAAAAGCGCAGCCTGACGAGCTGGGGCTTGTCCGACTCCTGCCTGAACAACGTTGCCCATAAAAACTTCATCAACTAATTTTGGGTCTAGGTTAATTTTTTGAAGTGCGCCTTTTATAGCGGCAGCACCTAATTTTGGTGCGGGTACGGTAGATAACCCTCCCATGAAACTTCCGATAGGTGTTCTAACGGCAGAAACGATAACAACTCTTTTGTTCATTTTCTGTTTAATATTAGTTAATCAAGCAAATTTACTCTTTATTTAAATAAATTCAAATTTTGTATCAATATGTATCAGTTTCATTGGATTTTAAATTTAATATCAATTTTTTGTTAATTCTATTCGTTTGATTGTGAAGTGGTTTAAAAAAAAGATTGAAAAAAGATTAAAAAAAGCGCAGAAATAGTTGTGAGATATGGAATGTTGTCTTACATTTGCAACCGCAAAACAGAACACGTTTCTTGAGCTTGGAGAGGTGCCAGAGCGGTAATGGAGCAGATTGCTAATCTGTCGACGGGTAACCGTCGCCAGGGTTCGAGTCCCTGTCTCTCCGCTTAAATTTTGCCTTCGGGGTGTAGCGTAGCCCGGTTATCGCGCCTGCTTTGGGAGCAGGAGGCCGCAGGTTCGAATCCTGCCACCCCGACAGAAACTTTACCATAAAGTTTTAAAACAAATGGTTCCATAGCTCAGCTGGATAGAGCAACGCACTTCTAATGCGTAGGTCGAAGGTTCGAATCCTTCTGGGATCACAACAAAAGCCACTCAATTTGAGTGGCTTTTTTGTTTTTGCATATTTTTGTAAAAATTTGAAAACATTCTTTTTATCTTTGAATGTTTTAGTTTTTCATTTAAAAAGCTCCTGGTTGTCCTTCATTTTTATCATATTCACCTTCGAGCCCAATAGATTCCAATTCTTCCCAGTCATTTTCATCGTATTCAGAATCCATATCATCTGAAAGATTTTCTTCCAAATCGCCAAGTTCCAGGTTATAATGGTTGCTGGCAGTCAATTCAGCCTCAAATGCGTTATTCAGATAATCATCATAATTTAATAACAACTGCTCTTCATAATATGTTATATCATCTATAGGTTCCTCAGACGAATAAAAATAATTTTCAGATTTCATATGAATAAGTTTAAAGTTAGTAGTTTGTAGGCAAACTATTTTTCAGTTAGACAGGTTACGAAACTTCCTGTTCAGGTTTTTCAAAACTTGCTATTCCTGATTTTAAGACGTCTTTATATTTTGCAAGACCTATTCCTGCTATAGGCACAGCCAGTGATCCAATTATAGAAGCAGCCTGCGTATGGCCTGTTTTATTTAAATAAGAAGATAAAAGTATAGATCCAAGTGCACCTGCAAGAATCAATTCTCCGGGGATATCTTTTATTTTGTTCTCTATAAGTTCTCTTATATCTTCGAGGTTTTCCTGATTAATTAAGTTTTCCATATGTTTTTATTTAAGTTTAATAACTTTATAAAATAAAATTACCTGTTTAGTAATAGATCATTTTATATAATAGATTAGGTGTAATTATATAATTCACAGTAGATTTAATTGTCAGAAATAAAAGTTAATCAATTTAATTGGCTTTTTTTATAACGCTTAACAGTAAAGTACTTTTTTTATATTTTAATGCTTTTAAAATATACTTTTTAGTATATTTGTGCTCTAATTTAGAAATTACAATGCTAACAAAGGCAGAAAGAACAAAACAATTTATACTAGAAACTGCGGTGCCAATATACAATGAGAAAGGCATTGCAGGAGCGAATATTGACGATGTACTGGAAGCAACAAAACTCACAAAGGGATGTCTTTATGGCCACTTTGAAGGTAAAGATGATTTGTCGGAACAAGTTATTGATTTAGCACTTAAAATGGTTTCGGATAAAATTAGAGCAGAAGTTTACAAAGGAAAAACGACTAAAGATAAAATATTTGCCTTTTTAGATTTTTATAAAAATCCTTTTGAAACGTTTATTTCTGGGGGATGTCCGATATTTAATACTGCTGTACAAGTGGACGATAACTACCCGGTTATAAAGGAAAAAGTTGCAAAAGTGTTCAAAATTGGCCAACAGGAATTGACTGCTTTGCTTCAGTATGGAATTGATAATAGGGAATTTTCAAAGGCCCTTGATCCGGTAGTTTTTGCTTTTAAATTGGTAGCTTCAGTTGAAGGAGGCATTGTAATGTGCAGGGTTATGGACACGGCAAAACCAATGCAAGGTCTTATTAAAAGCTTAAAATTAGAATTAGAACAATATACAGTATAACTTTTTTTTACTATAAAATATACTTTTTAGTATATTTAAAAATAGACTAAAAAGTATAAAAAAAATATTCAGGTTATTCCTGTTGCTAATGCTAAACAATCTAAATAATTAAATTATGACTATTGAAGGAAAAACGATTTTAATTACCGGAGGTGGTTCTGGAATTGGTTTAGAATCTGCGAAACAATTTTTGGACGAAGGTGCCAGAGTAATTATCACGGGCAGAAATCAGGATAAATTAGAGGCGGCGAAAAAGTTACTTCCGTCAGTAATCATTATAAAAAGCGATGTTGAAAATCCTGAAGATTCAAAATTACTTTTTGAGACAGTAGTTTCTTTAGGCGGAATAGATATTTTGTATAATAATGCAGGCGTTGGAAGTCCGGCGCTTAATCTCGGAATTAAAAATGACCAAATTTTGAAGAATGCCATTTACGAAATGAACATTAACTATTTTGGAGTTTTAAGACTGAATAATCTTTTTATCGATATGTTGAAGTCAAAAGAAGAAAGTGCAATAATAAATACAACTTCAATTTTGAGTATTGTACCGGCTTTGGAAGAACCAACTTACGCGGCAACTAAAGCCGCTTTGAGCTTTTATACCAGAACACTTAGAAAGAATTTAGAAATTTTAGGCAGTGTCGTAAAAGTGTTTGAGCTGCTTCCGCCTGTTGTAGCGACAGAGATGACGGTTCAAAGAAAGGATAAGAAAATGACTCCGGAACAGTTGGTAAAAGAATTAATTACCGCTATTAAAAAGGATCGATATACCATTCGCGTAGGCGATGCAAAACTGCTTTATGTGTTAAATAGATTTTTTCCGCAACTGGCTTTCAATTTGGTAAACCCTAAAAAGATTTACACACGTCTAAAGTAATAAGTAAAACTCTAAAATCGATAAAATGAAAGCATTTGTAATTAATAAATATATTAAAAAAGGAAGTTTGCAACTTGCCGAAATGCCTGTTCCTGAAGTAAAAGACAATGATGTTCTGGTTGATGTTTACGCAGCCGGAGTCAATCTTTTAGATTCTAAAATAAAAACGGGCGAGTTTAAACTCATTCTGCCATACAAATTGCCATTAATTTTAGGGCACGATGTAGCAGGAATTGTTGTAAAAGTTGGAAAAAATGTAAAAAATTTTAAAGTTGGTGATGAAGTTTACGCTCGGCCGGCAGATCATCGCATTGGTACATTTGCCGAGTTTATTGCAATCGATGAAAGAGATGTTGCGCTTAAACCTAAAAATATTTCGATGGAAGAGGCAGCTTCTATTCCATTAGTAGCTTTAACGGCTTGGCAGGTCCTGGTTGAAAGGGCACAAATTAAAAAAGGAGAAAAAGTATTTATTCAGGCAGGTTCGGGAGGAGTGGGGACAATTGCAATTCAGTTAGCAAAATATTTTGGGGCAACAGTCGCTACTACTGCAAGTGCCAAAAGTTTTGATTTACTAAGAGAACTTGGAGCTGATCTTATAATTGATTATAAAAATAGCGATTTCGAAAATAGACTGAGTAATTACGATGTTGTTTTGAATAGTCAGGATCAAAAAACGCTTGAAAAGTCGTTAAAAATATTGAAATCCGGAGGAAAACTCATTTCGATTTCCGGTCCCCCAACGCCTGATTTTGCCAAAGAAATTAAAGCGCCCCGGTTTGTAAAAATAATTCTTTCTTTACTAAGTTCAGGTATTCGCAAAAGATCCAAAAATAAAAATGTTGATTATTCTTTTTTATTTATGAAGTCTAGCGGTCAGCAATTAAGCGAAATTACATCACTTATAGAAACAAAAATAATTAAGCCAACAGTTGATAAAGTCTTTTCTTTTCAGGAGACAAATGAAGCTTTATCTTATGTAGAAAGCGGACGAGCGAAAGGAAAAGTTGTTATTAAGATAAAATAATTTTTTCAGAAAATTAATTACAAACTTCCAATTTGAAATGAGTGCCTAATTTACAAATAGTTATAAATGAAATTTTGTGATTTCATTCATTGTGGCCCTATATGTAATTTAAAGAAAAATCAATTAAGATTTAAATTTGGGAATGGGACTTAACTGATTTAGACCATAACCAAATGCTTGTTTTGAATTGGAATTGTTTATTAAATTTAAAAATGTTTTTTTAATTTAAATATAAGTTATTCTTTTTCAGTATGGTACTATTAATTGTCTTACATTTACGCTCAACAAATAATTATTAATATGCAAGAAGGTACAGTAAAATTCTTTAATGAAGAAAAAGGTTTTGGATTTATAACACCAAAAAATGGAGGAAGTGAAATCTTTGTTCATGTTTCTGGTCTATCAGAAAACATTCGTGAGAATGATGAAGTACGTTACGACGTAGCAGAAGGTAAAAAAGGACCTAATGCAGTAAATGTAGTTGTAGCTTAATACTACTTCTCTACAAAAAGTATAAAGCATCTGCCTATGGCTGGTGCTTTTTTTATATTCCTAAATTAATTTTATTTAGTTGGTCTGGGACTGTAAATAAGGCTGCTTTTTTTTAAGAGTAAATAATCTAAATAATAAATTTAACTCAATAATGATTGATTGAGACAACTCTCATTTTTATTGAGTCAATATCCTTCATTAAAATAATAGACATTTATAAAGTTTAAAATAATCTCAATTTAATACTTATAAATGTATTTCAAATACCTATTCCTTTGTTTGATTTTCTTTTCAATCCAATCCAATTCACAAATTTTAGAAGAGAAGAAAAATTTCCGTGCAGCAGATTCACTTTTGAAAGAACCTAGTTTTTCTGTTCATAAAGACAATTATTTTTTAACTGGAGTACCTTTGGATGAGCCTATCGATCGCAACTCTGCCGATGTAAAATATCAGATAAGTTTTAAATTGCGATTAAAATCAAAACCTTTATGGGGTGGTTTTTTTCCTTATTTAATGTATACTCAAAAAGCCTTTTGGGATATCTATGCGAGTTCAAAACCATTTGCAGAAATTAATTTTAATCCGGGAGTAGCTGTAGTTCGTCCATTTTATTTAAAAGGTGGAAGATTGACTTACGGAACAATTTCTCTGGAACACGAATCAAACGGTAGAGATTCCATTTATTCGAGAACCTGGAATATGCTTGCTTTTTCTTTAAAATCGCAAATTTCACCACGATGGATTGTCGGGTTGAGAGGATGGATTCCGATTGTGGATAAGGAAGATAATCCTGAACTGACTAAATATGTAGGTTACGGTGAAGCAAGTGCAACCTATCAGATACAGCCGGGAAGATGGAGTGCCGACATACTTTTCAGGAAAGGAAGTGGGCTTATTAATTATGGTTCTCTACAGACACAGCTAAACTGGAGGCCTTATAAAAACGAAAATTACTATCTCACCCTTCAATGGTTTATAGGTTATACTGAAAGTTTAATCGACTATCAGGAACACAAAAATATGATACGGATTGGATTTACTATAAAACCTGAAAATATGGGTATTTTTTAAAATAAAAATATTCGAATTTTACACAATTATATCTCATTTAAGCCACTCCAATCGAGTGGCTTTTTATGATTGTTAAACAACGCTTTTTTAGTTACTTAATAAGAGAGTTCGGTTTCTAATTTCTTTAATCGGACACTTTTTTCTCTTTAGAATCGATATAGAGTTGATGTTAAGATTACAAAATTTTAAAATTATATTTTTCCTATTAGATAATTTTGGTATAAAAAATTCAGTTCTTTGCACTCACGGCTTATTAAGAGAATCTTCAGCTATTAACACGAATGCAATATTATTCTGAGCATTGAGTTAAGACTAATGATTATATTAGGATGGACAATAAAAAATTTATACTAAGTTTAAAAAAAGGTAATGAAGCTTCTTTCAAAGGGGCTTATCTGCAGTACTACGATAAACTGATAAATATTGCCAGACGTTTTAATTTTACGGTTCTTACCCCACAAGATTTTGTTCAGGAGACTTTTCTGAGATTATATAATAAAAGGGAATTGCTTAATGAAGATGTTTTGTTTGATAAACAATTATTCACTATCTGTAAGAACATTATCATTAATCATGTTAATCGCGAGAATAAAATAATACAACTTGATCCTTCGCAAGTTGAAATGGTGGAAGAAACTGTAGAAACTGGTACTTTTGAAGAAAGAAGAGAAAAATTACACAGCTTTATAAATCAGCTTCCTGAGCAACAGCAAAAAATATTTACTTTACATAAACTGGAAAACCTTAGCTATAAGGAGATTGCGGCTATGACGGATCTTTCTGAAAAGACCATTGCCAATCATATTTATCTTGCCAGTAAATTTATTCGAAAAAAAATAGAAGACCATTAGGAACTTTTTTGTTTTCGTTTGTTATATATAAAAACGAAACATAAATATGCGTATTGAGTCTTATAAAACTGACGTTAAAACGAAAGAAGATGCAAACTTTATTGTAATTCTTTTGCAGTTCGTTATTTCTGATTGTAAAATGAATTTTGATTTGGAAGATCACAATCATATTTTAAAAATTGAAACCAGCAGAAATATTAAGGAATTAGTTTATGGTGTTTTTAATAAGCAGGGTTTTTATTGTCAAAAACTTAACACTCCAAAGTCATGGATAAAAAAAATATAGAAGAAGAATTAAAGAAGGTCTGGGAAGAAACTCCTTTTTCACATTCTAATGATACAAAAGAAGCTTCCTGGGAGAAATTTCAATCTGAAGCATTTCCTTCAAAAAAACAAAAATTTAAGGCTTGGCGTTATTATGCTTCTGCTGCTGCAATTTTAATTTTTGGACTTATAGGAACGGGAATTTATTTTAACAGCAGTCCTTTGCAAGATACTATCTATGTGGCTTCAAATGTTGTTAAAAATACTACTTCAAAAGTAAAAACTGTTTTGTTACCTGATAATTCCAGGGTTGAATTAAGTCCGTATTCTAAAATTGTTTATGCGAATAATTTTGAGAGTAACAGAAAAATTGAGGTTGAAGGAGAGGCTTACCTTAAAGTCAAAAAAGATAAAAAACATCCTTTTCAGGTTTTCTGTAATGAGACTACGACAACAGTATTAGGAACATCTTTTACTGTAACCGGACAAGATAAAGATGGTGTAATAGTACAGCTTTATGAAGGAAGTGTTCAGATGAATGTAAAAGACCAGACGCAAAAATGGATATTAAAACCAGGAGAAAAATTTACTTACGGAAATAAAATAGCTTCGGTAATAGAATTCAACAGATTTACCGATTTTGATAACGAAAAACTAACAGTAGTTAGTGCTTATATTGAATCAAATTATGGATATAAAATGATAATTCCGCAGGAATATAGCAACCAGCGAATTACAGTTAGAATCAATAAAAAAGAAGATTTAAAAACAATTGTGCAATTACTATCAGAAATGTATAACCTAAACTTTGAAATAAATGATGAATTAAAACAAATTACTTTTCGATAGAAAAGAAAAGGATGCAAGCCGCGAAACTACACATCCTCCTCATAATCAGGGCAGCAAAGAGCTATCCCATTTAATATTATCCAAAAATACAAAATTTCATGAAGCATATAATTTCAGCGTGCTTTTTTTTATTCAGTTGGTCTGTGTTTTCCCAAAGTATAACCGTAACTGTAGATAAAACTGTAACGCTAAAAGAATTATTTAAACAAATTGAGAATCAGACAGATTATAAATTTGCCTTTACTGATCAGATAGATACAAGCCGAAAGTATTTTACTAAAAAAAAGTCGTATAACGGTATCGAAATAAAACAGTTTGTCAATGAGCTGAATAGCATTACACCAATTCAGTTTTCGATCGTAGGCAATAATATTTTTGTCAAGCAAAAGCCGGTAAATGCAGCTAAAAAAACGAGTAAGCTAACCGGTCAGGTTCTTGATGAAAGCAGGCAACCTGTTATTGGTGCTAATGTTTTTATTAAAGAACTTTCGACTGGGGCTACAACAGATGCAAATGGAAAATTTTCATTAGAACTTGATAATGGAAACTATACTGTTTTAATTACTTATGTAGGTTTTAAAAACAAGGAAAAACAAATTACGGTTTCTGGTGATGTACGAACTGATTTTAACATTGAAGCGGACAGTCAGCAATTAGATCAGGTTATTGTAACAACCTCTAAAGCGGTTGATGTAAGAAATACTCAAATGAGTGTTAATAAGCTGACTATGGAGGAAATCAAAAAGATTCCGTCTGCAATGGGTGAGCCGGATCCTTTAAAATCAATTTTGACCTTGCCAGGAGTTACAAATGCAGGAGAACTTTCTTCGGGGTTTAATGTCCGCGGAGGTGCAGCCGATCAGAATTTACTTCTTTTAGATGGTGCTCCTGTTTATGGAGACTCACATATGTTTGGGTTTTTCTCGATTTTTAACGCAGATGTAGTTAGTGGGCTGGATTTGTATAAAGGTGGAATTCCGTCTAAATTTGGGGGAAGAGTTTCTTCTGTACTAGATGTAACGCAGCAGATTGGTGATTTTGAAAATTACAAAGTAAATGGTGGGATTGGTTTAATATCAAGCCGTTTATTGGTACAGGGGCCTATTCAGAAAGATAAAGGCTCTTTTCTTGTGGCAGGGCGAACTTCGTACGCACATCTATTTTTGAAATTGGCAGATAATAATAATTCGGCTATGTTTTATGATATTAATGCTAAATTAAATTATCGGCTGAATGCTAATAACACACTTGCCTTTTCAGGATATTTTGGGAATGACGTTTTCGATATAAATGATCGTTTTGGCAGCACCTACGGAAATACAATGGGAATCGTAAGCTGGAAGCATAAATTTTCAGACAATATAAACACGAATTTAGCTGTTTTCTACAGTGATTATAAATTTAATCTTGATATTACTACAGAGAATTTTGAGTGGAATAATGTTATAAAAAGTTACGGACTTACTTATAAATGGAATCATTCATTATCTGAAAAGCTGAAGCTTAATTACGGAATTGATGGCCAGTATTATGATTTTAATCCCGGTACTGTTAAGCCTACGAGTTCAGATTCGCAGTTTAATTACAAACAGTTCAATAAAAAATATGCTTTAGAATCTTCTGCTTATCTTGATTTCGAACATCAAATTACAGAGAAACTGAATCTTCGCTACGGAATTCGTTACAGTATGTTTTATCGTTTAGGAGGTGAAGATATCAGTACTTATGAAAACGGCCAATCGGTAGTTTATAATCCGTTGTATAATATTTATGAAAAAGGTACTCCAACAGGAAGTATCTCATACAAAAGCGGAGAAACAATAAGTAAGTTTAATAATTTAGAACCACGCGCTGCATTGTCTTATGCTTTTAACGGAAATACTTCAGTAAAAGCGAGCTACAACAGAATGGCGCAATATATTCATATATTATCCAATACGCAGTCTCCATTACCAATGAGTATCTGGACACCAAGCGGGCCTTTTACAAAACCGCAGTTGCTGGATCAATTTGCAGCAGGGTATTTTAAGAATTTCAAGGATGATACTTATTCTTTTGAAGGAGAGTTATTCTATAAGAATATTCAAAATCGTATCGATTACATAGATGGAGCTGATATATTGGCTAATAATAATATAGAGCAGGTTATTTTAAACGGTAAGGCCAGATCATATGGTATGGAATTATTATTTAGAAAAAATACCGGTAATTTTACAGGATGGGTTTCTTATACCTTATCAAGGGCAGAGCAAAAAACTCCTGGCAGAACTGCTGAAGAACCTGGTATTGCAAATGGTGACTGGTATTTATCCGGATATGATAAAATGCACAATTTGAATATTGTTGGAAGTTATCAATACAATCCGAAATGGTCTTTTAATGCCAATTTTACTTTGCAGTCCGGCCAGCCAGTAACGTATGCAAATGGTTATTATGAATTTGGAGGAATCAATATCCCTAATTTTTCGCTCAGAAATGAAAATCGGTTGCCACTTTACCATCATTTAGATCTGGCCGCAACTTACACACCTAAACCGGATAAAAAGAAAGGCTGGCAAAGTTACTGGGTGTTTAGTATTTATAACATCTACAACAGAAAAAATGCTGCTTCGATGACATTTGCGACAAATGAAGATACAGGAGCGAATGAGACCAGAAGACTATCTATTTTTGGGATAGTTCCTGGTATATCTTATAATTTTAAATTTTAATGACTATGCAAAGGCTTGAAAAATATAATTTTAGAAATAAAGTATTGACTTTAGTGAGTTTATTTTCTGTGCTGTTTTTTTCATCTTGTGAAGATACAGTAACTCTTGATTTGGAAACTGGTGAAACAAAAATAGTTGTGGACGCAGAAATTATCTGGCAAAAAGGGACAACCGGAAACGAACAAACCATTACGATTAGTAAAACCGCACCCTATTATAATAATACTACACCAAAAGTTTCTGGTGCTCAGGTAAGAATTGAGAATACAGATGGTGATGTTTTTACTTTTAACGAAACGCAACCAGGTTCTTATGTGTGTACTAATTTTGTACCGGTTATCGACATGGATTATACACTTTATGTAACCGCAGAAGGACAAAGCTTCACCGCGGTTGAAAAACTGACTTCCGTAACGCCTATTGATAAAGTAGAGCAGGCGATTGTTCCTGATTTTGATGGAAAAGATGTGATCGAACTTACATTTTATTACAAAGATCCAGCTAATGAAATGAACTACTACCTTACTGATTATCAAAGTGAGTTTCTGCTTTTTCCAGAATATGAGCTTACAGATGATGAATTATTTGATGGAAATGAAATTAGTACGCGATACTCAGACTCAGACAAAATGAAAGCGGGAAATACGGTTAACATTACACACCGTGGTGTTTCTAAAAACTTTTATAATTATATGAACTTAATTTTAGAAGTATATGGTGGAAGTCCTTTTTCGATTCCGCCAGGAAATATCAGAGGTAATATTGTCAATACAAGTGATTCTAATAATTTTGCTTTTGGTTATTTCAGACTCTGCGAAGCAGATAAAGTCAGTTATTTAGTAAAATAAGAAACTGCATTTTAAGTTAAAGCTAAAAACCATTCAAACGAATGGTTTTTTTGTTTTGTATCTATTAAAGTCTCACGAAAATATTTCTTCCTTGTTCTAATAGTAAAATTATTTTATTCTTTTTAATTATTAGTAACCTTTTCTTACACTGTGATTTAACTTTTTTTTATTACATTTGATGTAAGAATTTCTAGCCAATAATCATTATGGAAAAATTAAATCGCCCGGTTTATGTAAAACCTGGTACTGATGATTTTTTTAAAAAGATTCGAAAGGAAGTAAATGAAACGGTTTTAAAAAAAACATCTCTGTATCGGTTTAACGTAATTAAGTCTATAGGACTAGTTGTACTTTTCTTTTTGTTTTATTCCTGTATTTTGCTGTTCGGAAACAGCACATCTTTATTATTTCTCTTTTATATTTTGTGCGGTATTACTATGATCGTACTTTTTATAAATGCATTTCATGATGCTGCGCATGGCGCATTGTTTAAAAAACCTAAGCATAACGAATGGTTTATGTATGTGCTGGAACTTTTTGGTGGTAATCACTGGCTCTGGACACGCCGCCACATCAATCTGCATCATGCGTTTCCAAATGTGCCGGATTGGGATGTCGATATTAAACAAAGTGATATTATCCGGATTTTCCCTAATAGCCCGCTGTTTAATTACCATAAATACCAACATATTTACATGTGGCTTATTTATCCGTTTTACAGTTTGAATTGGATTTATATTAGAGATTTTAAAGATTTTTTTGGGAAGAAAGACAATTATGTAAAAAAAGTGGTGGAGAAAATCCCGAGGATAGAAATCTATAAAATGTTTGCTGCCAAAATAATTAATCTATTTTATATACTATTTCTGCCAATGCTGCTTTTAAATCAGCACTGGTATATAGTTTTAGGAGGTTGGTTTGCCATGCATATGTGTGGAAGCGCACTTGGTGTCGTAGCTTTGGTATCAACGCATGTTGATGAGGATGCACACTTTCCGGGTACAGATGAAGACGGAAATCTTTCGGCTACCTGGGCGATGCATCAAATGATTGTGACGAAAGATTTTAGTACAAACAGCAAATTAGCTAATTTTTTATACGGCGGGTTCACACATCACGTGGCACATCATCTTTTTCCAAACGTTGGCCATACGTATTATCCTTATATTACACCTATCATAAAACGATATGCTGAAGAATATGATCTTCCGTACACCTCGTATCCTTTTTATCATGCCGTACGTTCCCATTTCAGAATGCTGAAACAGAAAGGTGTGCACGCGAATATTTTGATGACCGGGGAGATATGAGATTTTTTTTATAAAAGCTTTGATTAAATCCACTCTGGAAAGAGTGGATTTTTTTGTTTCGAAGTGCCCTTTCTTAAAGTTTACTTCAATTTATTTAACATAACAAAGAAATATTTGATTGTAAATTAAGATCTTTTTTGTCAATTCTCTTATTTCAATCCTTTTTTATAAGAATGTGTAATTCGTCGGATTATTTTGATTTTAATCGATTTTATTCCGCTAGTTATTTGAATATTAATACATATATTCGCAAAAATTTTTGTGGATGAAAGTAATAGTATACTTATTAATATTTGGTTGCTTTTTTAACGTGGCTCTTCATGGGCAAAATGAAACAAACATAACCTACGGTTTAAAGTTGGGCGGGCTGTCTTCTAAAATCAGTAATCTGCCAGAAAGTATAAAAGGCCGCGATAACACTTTTGATAATAGTGTAATGGAAAGCAAAGGAGCGTATGGCTTAGAAGGTGGATTTTTCATGAACTGCAAACTTTACGATACCCGCGTCGCCATTCAGCCTGAAATTTTATTCAGGCAAGCAGGAGAAACCGTTAATTATCATGATACTACCGGAAAAGAGTTTGAACTAGGCCTGCATTATTCTTATTTGCAATTAGGGGCTTTGTACAAAGTCTATCCTTATGAAGGCTTAAATTTAGGATTTGGCGCATTCTATGGAATCAGTTTATCAGCTAATAATGTTACTTACAAATCCAATGAGGCAGATGGCATGTACGATGTTGCCACCAGACAGTTTTATATAGACGGCCTGGAGGGAAAAGACGACTTCGCTCTCTGTTTTGCAGTTGGATACGAATTACACCAAAGTATTCACTTCGATTTACGCTATTATTTAGGCGTAAAAGATGTGGTCAAAAGTAATTCTTCTTCGTTTCAGTTTATCGAAAATCAAAACAAAAGCAGTGTCATTTGTTTTTCATTAGGCTATAGTTTTCATCAATGGTAATTTCAATAAAAAACATGAAAAAAATTATTTTACTTCTTTTACTAGTAAGTACAAAATCATTATTTGCACAAGGTGACAGAGAGATAACATATGGTCTTTTTGCAGGTGGAATTTATTCGTCGATGTCCAATCTTCCTGATGTGATAGTTCCAAAAGGAATTTATGAAGGTTATACATTAGAAGAAGAAGGGAAGTTTGGCGGTACGGCAGGTCTTTTGATCAATTGGAAATATCCATATGCAAAAGTCAGCATCCAGACAGAGCTTTCCTATTCAGGACAAGGTACTGATTTGAATTATGAAGACGAAAAAGGGCTTAAATATAAAATGACTTTTGGTTACAGTTATATTAATGTTGGAGCTCAGTTTAAGTATTATCCTGTGGAAGGATTTTACATTGGGGCAGGTCCATACGTAGGATTCAACATCGCAAGCGATAATATCAAATATACCTCTAATGCACAGGAAGTTTTTGGAAACTCAGGTGTTTATTTTGAACCGGACGCCAATGTGCAAAAAGTACTGAAAGAGTCGCTGACAGGGAAAAATTATTTTTATGGGATGTTAGCTTTAGGATATGAATTTAATTCCAATTTAAGCATTGGTGCCCGATATACTTTGGGACTTACAGATGCTTTAACTACGGAGGAAAACGGACACCGTTACAGCGAAAATAAAAACAAGATCAATAGTATTTCATTGATTATCGGCTACTCTTTTGATTTTGATGACTTAGCCAATTTCTAATCGTTGCTTATCCTTTAAAACATAGAGATTATGTGTAAAAAGATTATTTTGATTTCAGCTGTTGTGACCTTGTTGACAAACAATCCCATTTTTTCGCAGCAAAAAGTTTTGCCTGGATTAGTTGAAGAACCACTATATTGGATTAAATCCAGAAATAGTGGTGACGCTTATTATTGGGAAAGTCTAACAAAAAAAGAAGCTAAAATATCTGGCAAAAAGCACGATGGCAGCGCTTTTAATTTTAATCCGAGTATTGTTTTTGATACATCACAGGATTCTCTGGTTTTACCTTTGGGAGTTGAGAGTAAAAGAAAGCAGACGTTATTTATGGTTTACAAAGTCAAAGATAGTTTGAAAGAGCAATTTTTGTGGACTATAAACGACCCTCAAAAAACACTTGCTGTTGCAACCAATAAACGGTTGGTGGATTTAAAAAGATATTCTTATCAGGCGTACCAGGAAAAAATTAAAGCCCACAAAGCCAATATTCATTTTTTTCAGCAGAATGTAACCGATAGTCTCGCAAAGTCATCGTCATTAACAATTGGTCAAAAATCAAAATTTGAAAAACTGCCACCGGAAGAATTTAAAGGAAATATAAGTGAAATTTTGGTTTATAACCGCGTTTTATCGGGTGTTGAAACTCAAAAAGTAGGCAGTTATTTAGCTATTAAATATGGTATCTCGCTTTCGCAGTTTGATATCAAAAACTATTTAAACAGTCAGGGACAAACCATCTGGGATATCAACCAGCATAAGGGATTTGAAAATTCGATTACCGGAATTGGCCGCGATAAGGCCAGCGGATTATTACAACCCAAAAGTAGTAATATGATCGAAGAAGGACTTTTGACAATTGGTCTTAAAAGTAAATCAAATACGATTCCTGATAACTTTTTTGTTTTCTGGAGTGACAACGGAAAAAACCTTTTGGTTAAGAAACAGGAACAGGGCGAACCAATTGGAGTTTCAAGAGAATGGCAGTTAGACTTTAGCAATCCAACGGATCTAAGTCTGGACTGGAGTTTTAATCCAAACTTTATTAAAAGTGAATTACCAAAAGATACGTATTACTGGTTACTGGTAGATTATTCAGGCAAAGGAACATATGACGAAAAAGATTCAGAATACATTCGTTTAGCCAGTACTTCCAGTAAAGAAAAATTGGTTTTGACAGATTTTAATTGGGACAAGCAAAAATCTGGTAAAGCAAAATTCACGATCAAAGTAGCACCGGCAATGTTTAGCAGAGTATGGATTGCCGAAGCGACTTGTGGGATAGCCGGATCTGGTGAATTAAATTATACGATTGAAGGCGGAGAAGCGCCATTTACCGTTACTGTAAAAAAAGAAGGCAGCGAGGCTATTGTTAAGCAATGGAATCAGGCTGCAAAAAGTACTTCGGGACTGAAACTTTCATCGGGAACTTACGATTATGTTGTAAGGGATGCAAAAGGAAATTTGTATACTGAAACTGTGTTTGTCGCAGATAAACAGGGAACAGTTCCGAATCTAAAGTCAGATTATCTGTTAACAGACGGAAACGCTTTAACACTTGATGCAAGTGCCGGTCTGCCGGCAGGGAATTACGAATACCAATGGTACTATGAAGGTGATTTTCTAGATAATAATCCTAAAATATTAATCGATCAGCCGGGTACTTACGAATTGAGATTACTAAACGATCTCGAATGTAAAACCGCAACCAAAATTGCCGTTGCAACAGATGGAAAAGAAATAACGGATTCAAGTGTATTGATTTTATATCCAAACCCAACAGTTGACGGGCACTTTTCTATAGCAATGCAATTTCCAACAAAGACAAACGCAACAATCAGCATCTATTCACCAACCGGAGCCCTTGTACAACAAAAGCAATTCTCGCAAATTGAAACCTATTTGCATGATGAGGTTATAAAAAGCGCCGCAGGAATGTATCTGGTTACTGTAAATTCTGATTTTGGTACTAAAACTTTCAAAGTAATTGTGAAGTAATTGAGTTCTGTTTTTACAGAAAAAATTAGAGGCTGAAATTTAAAAATAAACCGATTCCCCATAATCGATTATCATACTTTATGAAAAATAAAATTATAATACTGGTATTTTTAATAGGTTCCTTTTTGTTTGCGGCCAATTTTGGACCTTACAAGATAGCTGCTTTTTTTACTGAAAATAATTCGGAAAAAGAGTCAATTGTTTCCGTAACAGATTCGGCTGCAGTTCTTCATAAAGAAAATAAAAACACAAAATCATTTAGTGCCGATATTGCGGAAGGTATAATTGGAGTTAAGGATGAGTCCGATGTCGATGATGCGTATGATAACGTTTTTCATCTTAAAGTAGACGTACTTCCTTCTACAAATGAAAATGCTTATTTGGAATATGAATTGTATGGTTATGATCAGGCCGCTTCTGTTTCAAGAAGTTTAAATAATCAGCCTAGTATTGGAGGACAATTTTTATCTCAAAATAAAAATTGGACCAAGCAATCGGAGTTGCTTTCTGAGAAGTCTTTAAGAGCGGGTGATAACGTTTTGTTGTTCACCGTGCCGGAAGGAATTTCGAACGGATACCGAATTAAAAATGTTCGAATTGTATACAGATCTGCAACACCTGCATTTCAGTATACTTTATTACAATCAGAAAATAGACTGTACATTAAAGGAACTAATTTTCCTTCGCAGATCAAAAAAATGACTATTGGCGGAGTTTCGATTGACGTCAATCAGCCTGAATTTGAATTGATTTTAGATGCTTTAACTGCAGGTAAATCGATTCACGTTACCAAAGAAACTACTTCAGGTGTGCTTTTAAATGAAAAATTAAAAGTCAGTCAGTTTTTAAAAGTAGATCGTTTCAGGCCAATCGAAAACGCAAAAGAACGCATTTCGAAAATAATTGATTTTCAGTCTGAAAATAGGCTGGCTTACAAAGAATTTCTAGCTGTTTTTCCAGTAGGAGCTTTAAAAAACAATGTTTCAGTTTCGGTAAGTGCTTTACGAAAAATTGACATTGCACCACTAAATTCGGCAATGGTAAATGTTACCGGAACAAACGCAGGATATCGATTATTACCACACGGAACTATCTTCGAAAAAGCCGTGACCTTATCGCTGCCATTTGACAAAAAAGCAATTCCGGAAGGCTATACAGAAAAAGACATCAATGTATTTTATTTTGATGAAAATAAAAGATTGTGGCAGGAAGTTACCAAAGATTCTCTGGACATTAAACAAGGAATCATTAAAGCCAAAACCACGCATTTTACCGACTTTATTGCCGGAATCATCAAGATGCCGGAATCACCTGAAACTTCGGGATATACACCAACCAGCATAAAAGATTTAAAAGCAGCAAGTCCATTGGTTGGCATTCAGTCAATAGCGCCGCCTTCTGCAAATGGAAGAGGTACAGCAAGTACTGGGTTTTCTATCGTTATTCCAAATGGAAGAGGTGGTATGCAGCCATCCTTTAACCTGCAGTACGATAGCGACGGTGGTCATAGTTGGGCAGGTATGGGCTGGGATATTTCGGCACCAGCTGTTAGTATTGAAACCCGTTGGGGAGCACCGAGATATGATGCATCAAAAGAAACAGAAACCTACTCAATCGCCGGAGAACAGTTGATCCCGAATTCGCATAGAGCGGACTGGGTTGGCAGAACAACAGACAAACAATTTTATCCGAGACGCGAAGGTGCTTTTCAGCAGATCATCCGTAAAGGATCTTCTCCTAAAAATTATTACTGGGTTGTACGGGATAAAAGTGGTGTGGCGAGTTATTACGGAGGAACAGTTTTAGGACTTTCGGCCGATGGTATTTTGCAGGATGCATCCGGAAATATTGGGCATTGGGCCTTATGCCAGCAAGTCGATTTAAAAGGAAATACGGTTACGTACGAATACGATAAAAAAGACGGAGAACTGTATCTTAAAAAAGTATACTATACCGGTTTTGGCTCTGAAAAAGGAAATTACAATGTTACTTTCGTAAAAAGTGGCGATTTAGGAGAAGCAAATCGTCCGGATGTTCAGGTTTCTGCCAGACTTGGATTCAGACAACTGAACAATCAATTATTACGAAAAATTGAAGTACGCTATAAAAGCGACATGGTTCGCAGCTACGAACTGAATTATAAGGAAGGCGCTTTCAAAAAAACACTTTTAAAATCTGTTTCAGAATATGATTCGGAGTCAAAATTGTTTTATACCAATACTATGGAGTATTTTGATGATGTTCGTGATGCATCAGGAAAATACAATCCGTTTGGGGCTGCTCAAAGTTGGAGTGTACCCAATGACAATCTTAGAAATAGTTCTATTCCCTCCTTTAGTGATGTGTTATTTTCAGGAAAACATTCTTTGGTAAGTAGTTCTGAAGGTGCTACAAATGGTGTAAGTTACCGACTGGGAATTGGTTTAGCTACTAATGCCGGAAGTTTAAAAGGTTTTACCGTTGGTGGTCATGGAGGAAACAGCTGGGGAACCTCAGATACGGCTGTCATATTAGAAGATTTAGATGGAGATGGGTTACCAGATAAGGTTTTTAAAACCAAAGACGGTGTTTATTACCGAAAAAATCTGGCAGCAACCGGGCAAAACGCTTTCGGAGAATTGCAGTCGATTAATATTAGTGATGTCGGATTTTCGAAATCAACTTCGTTTAACTGGGGTGTCGATTTAAATTTAAAATACGGAAATATAGGGTACGACCAACAGCGTTCAAGCAGTAAAACGAAAGTTTATTTTATGGACTTTAACGGAGACGGACTGATTGATTTTGTTCGAAACGGACAAGTATATTACAATAGATTAGAAAACGGAATTCCAACATTCAAAGCGAGTAGTACCGGAACTCCGTCACCTGTTTTTGGAGGAGGAAATGTAACTATTCCCGGTTATACATCCATTTCGGCGGCGGAGATCGAAAAACAAAATCCGTTACACGATGTCGTTCGTATGTGGGAGGCTCCTGTAAAAGGAATTATCTCTGTTTCGCATCAATATCAATTGGTCCAGGAATCAACTACGGAAGGAATTAAAGCCCGTGCAGAATATGTTAATAATGCCGGAAATGATAAGGCAGATGGTGTTCATTTGTATTTTCAAAAAGGAAATCAATTGTTGTGGAATGAAGCCATCAACGCGGCTGATTATACTAGTAAAAGCAAACAAAATACTGCAATTGCTGTAGAAAAAGGCGAACGTTTGTATTTTAGGGTGAGTTCTCTAAAAGATGGAAGTTTTGATACGGTAGTTTGGGATCCAGTTATTACCTATTCACAGGTAAAACAATATGACCGCAATGTCAACGGAAATTTGGTGGACAGCGATGTTGCAGTACCAGCCACTTTGAAAGATGTCAATTTTTACTCCTTAGCAACCTATCAGGCAAGTACAGATTTCCTCAGTAGTTCTCTGGCAGGGAAAACAATCTCCACAGCCGGAAATGTTGTAGTAAAAGGAATTCTAAATAAGCCGGTCACCTCAGATCACGTCAGACTTGTCATTACCAAAACATATCTGGATCAGTCAAGCGCTCCTGTGGTTGTTTTCGAAAAGACTTTTTTAGCAAATGAAGTTGCTGCTTTTAATCTGGCGTCCATTGCTTTACCTGCATTCGAAGCCGAAACACAAATTAGTCTTGCCTTAGAAACAGATACCAATATCAATTGGCAAACCATTTCTTTTGCGCCAACAGTAACAGTACCGGCTTATCCGGGCGGAACCTTAGAAGAAGTACCTATGGAGGTTTCTCATTTATTGTACAATAAGAGAGAAGGAAATTATACAATGCCGGGTATTACTTCAACCACAAGCGGAAAAGTAAAACTAAATATATTGCCTGCTGATTTGGTTTTGGCAACAGCGTTTCCTCCGGGATCTCTGAACACTTACAATGGCGATGTAATTCTTTCAGCTAAACAAAATAATACATTGTTAGCACGTAAAAGATATAAACTAACAGCCGGAACTTTGATCGAAGTGATCAGTGCTTTTGACAATGCAGTTGATTATCCTTCAGCAGCATCGGGAGTTCCCATTCAATTAGAAGTAACCATTTCTAATCCGGCATCAGTTGCTATACTTAGAAATTATCCAAAACAAAATGCTTTAAATATTCAGGTTCAGGTTACCGATTTAAAAGATTTGACTGATCTTTTAGATGATGTAATTTGGAATACCGCTACAGATGATTTTTCTATTTACAGTCTTTTAAATCCGGATGAAAGAACTTTAGGATTGTACCATAGAAATTGGGGAGGTTTTGTTATTAATGGAAATTTAGCTTCCAATACCATAGACCAAACACAATTAAAACAATCAGACGCTTATAATACTGAGCCGGATTTAAATAATACCGATCCTGATAATTATGATGGTAAAGGTTATGAAGTCGCAGACAGTTATTTTGTTTCTTTAAATGCTTCTTATACAAAATTGAAATGGGAAGGTCTTGAGGAAGGAATTTATATCAAAGGACAAACCATCGGAACTTCAAGATTGGGAGAAGACGATATTGCTGATTATGCTGATTTTTCATTGCCAACTTTACAGGGAGGAAGCACCACTGCACTTGATATGATTAGCGAAAGCAAAAGTAAAAGTATCTCTGCAGGCGCTTCTGCCGGATTTGCCAATATAGGTTACAGCAAATCGATAGAGGGAGATTCGTATGTTACTCAGACGATGAGTGATTTTAACGGAGACCGTTTTCCGGATTATATTCGTGGAGGAAGTGTTCAGCTTACTGCTCCGGTTGGAAAAATATCAGATGAAATTATAGATATTGGAGACAATTTCAGTCATGCAAAGACAACTTCTGAAGGGCCAAATTTTGGAGGAAGTTATAGTCACGGTTCAGCTAAAAGCGGATTAGGTATGACAGTAGGAAAAGTTGCGGCCCAAAGAGAAGCTTCAAAAACCTGTGCAGATGAAGAAGCAGAAAAAGCAAAAGACCAGATCTCCGTTAGTGCTTCGCAGGGTAAAGGAACAGATCGTGCCGTAATGGTGCATAGTGATATTAACGGCGATGGTTTGCCGGATAAAATCACAGATTCAGGTGATG
This sequence comes from Flavobacterium sp. LAR06, assembly GCF_041946075.1. Taxonomy (NCBI): domain Bacteria; kingdom Pseudomonadati; phylum Bacteroidota; class Flavobacteriia; order Flavobacteriales; family Flavobacteriaceae; genus Flavobacterium; species Flavobacterium sp. LAR06. The sequence goes on from NZ_JAUTYT010000007.1 coordinate 235,981, forward strand.
TTTTGTTAAATACCGGTTATGGATTTGTTGCAGGCGGAAACTGGAACCTTGGAAGTTTAAATAAAGGATTTTCAACAGACTGGAGTGCCGGATTAGGTTTTAGTATTAAGCAGGGATCAATCTCAGGAGGAGCCAATTATGCAAGATCAGAATCAGATGTTGATGAATCATTTTTAGATATAAATGGTGATGGTTTGGCCGATAAAATTAGCTATCAGAGCAATACGATGCGTGTGGCGTTTAACTTAGGAGGCTCTTTTGATACACCGGTTGTTTATCCAAAATATTCAGAAATGAATTTAAATAAAGGGGTGAGTTATGGTATGAATGCCAATTTCTCCTTTGATATTACCGTTTGGCTGCTGCGTATTACACCAACCGTTGGAGGAAGTAAAGGATGGAGTACAAGCCGTTCTGAAGGGACTTATATGGATATTGATGGTGACGGAAATTTGGATTATATCGTTTCAAAAGATGATAATAATCTTACCGTACAGCTTTCAAACATTAAAAGAACCAATAAACTAAAAAGCGTAACCAATGCCGCAGGAAATAGTTATGTGGTTGATTATAATTTATTAAAACCGAGTTACGAAAACCCTTCAGCAAAATGGGTTTTACAATCAGTGGATGTTTTTGACGGACATGTTGGTGATGGTATCGATCATTCAATTGCAAAATTCAGATACGAAGAAGGTTATCACGATCGTCGTGAAAGAGAGTTTTATGGTTTTGCAAAAGTAATTCAGGAGCAGATTGATGCGGCAGACAATTCGATTTTCTCAACTACGGTTCAGGAATTTTACAATCAGGATTATTTCCGTAAAAATCTTTTGAAACACAGCTATACGCTGGACAAAAACAACAAAATACGCCAGGAGTCAGAAAACGAATATAGTTTTATTGATGTGGCGACGCAGGCCAGCGTTCCAACATCTGAACTAAATTTACCTTCATGCGATGCCAAACGTATTTTTGTAGGATTGATTCACGCTAATCAAAAAGTATATGAAGGTGGAAGTGATTATCTGGAGACCAATACTTTTAATACTTATGATGCTAATGGAAACATCACACAATATGAAGATTTAGGAAATGGAACTGCTACTGATAAAGTGACCGCAAAAATCAGTTATTACGAAAGCACAACACCTTATTATGGTGGAATTCCAAAACAATTAGAGGTATTTACCTCGGAAGGTTTGCGCCGTAAAAGAGCCACGACCATCAATACAACAACGGCTGAAGTTACCCAAATTAAAAACTACAGTGCTGCCGATAAAATAGCGTTAACGGATATTGCCTATGATACTTACGGAAACCTGCAAAAAATAACCGGTCCTGCTAATTACAAAGGCCAGCGTATGACATTGGATTATACCTATGACGCAGACAATCATCAGTTCATGACTGAAATTAAAGATGCTTTCGGGTACCAGAACAAAATGGAATATGATTATCGTTTTGGAGCACCGTTAAAAACAACAGATCGTAACGACCAAAGTACAATTTATACGTTAGACGCAAAAGGTCGTATGGCTACCATCAAAGCACCTTACGAAATTGCATCAGGTAAACCATATACCATTGCGTATGAATATTTCCCTGAAGCAAAAGTACCGTATGCCAAAACTAAAAATTACGATCCGGAATTAGGCAAAGATATTGAAACGTTTACGTATACTGATGGATTAGGTAGAGCCCTGCAGGTGAAGAAAACAGCCAGTTTATTTACTGTAGCCGGAAGCCCGGATCAGGAAGCCCAAATAGTATCCGGAAAAATAATTTATGACGGATTGGGAAGACCCACAACAAGTTATTACCCCACAACAACTACCACTATAGACAATAATTTTAGTACAGCAATATCCAACGTAACACCAACTAAAACAGATTATGATGAAGTGGGACGTGCTGTAAAAGTTACTTTGCCTGATGGAAGCAGCAATACGACAACTTTTGCTTTAGAAAATTATGATGGTGTACCAGTTTTACGTACGACGCAAACCGATGCCCTAAATAAAACAAGTCAGACTTATACCGACGCCACAGGACAAAATATGGCCAGTATGCAAAATGATTTGCTGACGAAGTTTGAGACTAACGCATTGGGTGAAATGATAAAAGTAACCGATGCTATGGATCATGTTACCAAAAGCAGTTACGACTGGTTGGGAAGACGAATTGAGTTTACGCATCCTGATGCAGGAACTACAACGATGCAATATGATTTGGCAGGAAATTTAACCTCTCGTATTACACAGGATATCAAAAATACCGTGCCTAATGGCGGCGCTATACAATACGAGTACAATTTTAACAGATTAGAGTCTATTAAATATCCTAAAAACCCACAAAACAATGTACAATACAATTATGGCAAAGCAGACGGAACTGCAGCACGCCGTGGCCGATTATGGTTTGTACAGGATGCCAGTGGCGGACAGGAATTTTTCTACGGAAAATTAGGTGAGGTCGAAAAAGAAATTCGCACCCTTCGTATTACGCCAACCGATGTGCAGACGTATATTTCGCAATTCGAATACGACACCTGGAACCGAATCCAGAAAATGACCTATCCTGATGGTGAGGTAGTAGAATACACTTATAACCGTGCCGGAAATCTGCAAAGTATGCAGGGGAAAAAAGAAAGCCATACCTACGATTACATCAAACAATTGAGTTATGATGAATTTGAACAGCGTAAGTATTTAAAATACGGGAACGATACCGAAACGAATTATAACTATGATGCTGTTATGCGAAGATTACAGCAATTGCAGGTAAAAAGCGGTACACGACAAGTCATGAATAACAGTTATAGTTATGACCTGGTTGGAAATGTTTTAGGAATTAAAAATACTGCCCCGATAGTAAATAATACTTTGGGTGGAACATCAAGCCACGAATATCAATACGATGATTTTTATAGATTAAAATCGGCAAAAGCAACCTATCAGGGCGAGTTTACCAAAGCGAGTTATGAGCTGAATATGAGCTATAATAAAATGCATAATATTACGAAGAAAGATTTAGTCCATACCGTAAACAATGAGCAGAAAGGTTATGTTTTAGATTATAACTACGATAACGAACTGCATCCTAACGCGCCCAACAAAATTGTGGAAACAGGGAAAGCTATTCCGAGAGAATATGTTTACGATGGCAATGGAAACCCAACAGGTTATTCAGAAGAAAAGAGTTTCAGAAAAATGACATGGGATGAAGAAAACCGTTTATCCGGTATTAACGATAACGGAAGAATTCACCAATTTACTTATGATGCTGGAGGAGAACGAGTAATAAAAAGTAGTGGCGATTCTCAAAATGTAGCCATTAATGGTGAGACCGCTGCCACAATAGTACATACTGATGACTATACGGGTTACGTGTCTCCGTATTTTGTAATAAGCAAAGGGAAGTTTACTAAACATTATTTTGAAGGTGCAGGACGCATAGTAAGTAAACTGGGTAATGGAACTTTTGCACAGCCCTTAGGCATCACAGCCGGAGGTATAAACTATTCTAAATTAACAGCCGAACAGCAAAAAGCTTTAGACAATTATGTGAGAGGTTTGGGAGTTCCTCCCGGGCCACCAACGCAACAGGGTATTTATGCAACGCCTGAATTTACGGGAGATCCTTATCCGAGTGAGGTTTTAAAACCAGTTGAGGAAAATCAAGAGCCTCCCGAAGGCTGGCCTAGAAATCCTGTTTTCAATGCTCCGGGTGATGTTCCGGGACCACCGGTACAATTTGGCCCGCCAGTAGAACCGACTACTGTAAAGCCAGGAGAGGGATTTACCGGAATTGGTTTGCCAGAGAATGATATTTTTTATTTTCACCCTGATCATTTGGGAAGTACTTCGTATATTACCACTCGAAATGGTTCTATTTCGCAGCATGTGGAATATATCGCTTTTGGAGAGGTTTTGTTTGAGGAGCATAGTTCATCGTTTAGTTCACCTTATTTGTTTAATGGGAAGGAATTGGATAGGGAGACGAATTTAAGCTATTATGGTGCTAGGTATTTGGATATGAAAACCTCTATTTGGTTAAATATTGACCCGTTAGCAGAGAAAATGCCGAATGTTGGAAGCTATGTTTATGCCTTTAATAATCCGATAAATTTAATTGATCCAGACGGTAAGCAACCTATAGATCCTATAAAGGATGCTTTGAATGCAGTTACCAATGTTAAAAATGTTTTGCAAGGAAAAAAATGGATTGATTATCAAGATGTACATGTTTGCGGAAAAGCTGCGAGGCAGCAAAATAATCAAATTAAAAATGCTAGTCCTGTTTATGACGGCAGCCAAATAAACATGGTAATTGATAAAAAAAGGCAAGATGTACAAGATAAATTAGATAAAAGTAAAACCGCAGCTGTCAATATAAGTAAAGGGATTAATACATTAGTCGATAATCTAAAAAAAGGGAAACCAGTTGTTGTTGGGGTCAATTATAAAGATTCGGATTCCCCTGGTAATGATAATGTTGCAACTGATCATTATGTTAACGTAGTAGGAATGGGTAAAGATAACAAAGGAGTTTATTTTTCGTATTATGATAATTATGTTGACCCAACTTCATCTCCGACTCCCGCTGACAGAGAAAGTAAAGGGACTGACGTTGCATTAAATAGATTTTATTATGATGATAAAAATAAAATTTTGGTGGATAGTACGCCAACAACAATTACTGGACCAAATCATGCTCAATATGGAAATATGAATTATACTATAACTGAAATCAAACCCAATCAATAATGAGAAAATATTTTTGCTTTTTTTTAAATTTTATATTTTTTTCGTGTATGTCACAGAATAATATTAATGATCCATTTTTAAATAAATTTGTCGAAATAAAAGAATTTCCGACAAGTGATTTTTTTATGAAGAATGAGATAATCATTAAAAATGACACTATAAATTTGGATGATGTTGTGTCAAAATTTTTAATACCTATAAATAAGGTAAAGTATTCGGATTTCCATATTAAGAATAAATATTATTATTATGGAAGATATAAGTTGAATGATACACACTATATTATTTCATGTAAGATATTTTTTAATTATCATGAATCAATGATATTATCCTGTATTTATAATAAAGATGAGCAAAAAATCACTTCTAGTATTGAAATCATGGTAAATGATTTTAATTTGAGTAGGAAAAGTTACTTTAAAGATGAAGTGTTAATAATTGAAAACACTTATAATAAAATCCCGAATGGATTAGACCCTCCTAAAGGAAAAGAGTTTTTGAAAAAAATTGAAATTGAGAAATTTAAAATTGATAATAATTTTAAATTTATAGAAGTGAAGCCCGATAGCTCAGGAATGATAAAATAAAACCTTTGCTCTCCAAAGTGTTCTCATATAAAGCTGGCAAATGTCTCTGACTTTGCGCAATTTTTTTGTTCTCGTAAATTGTAAACCTAATAAAAGTCTCCTGACTTTTTACGCTTATTTTTAAGTAAGGCTCCTTTGAATTATTTTTTGATGTGCAACAAATAATATTCTAAGAACATTACTTTGAAAGTCAGAGATTTTATGAGGTATCTGTTTTCAATTATATTTGTTTGAAATGGCGTAAAGTCAGTCCCGAGGGTTTTCGGGACTGTGCAGCCTAAATAAGAAGACTTCACAGAGCGGGAACTATTACAGACCTTTTTTATGATAATGTATTTCGCATTAGAGGCTATGAAAGATAAAGGGCATTATATAATTAAAGAAAATTTTTAATGAAAATAATAATTTATACTTTATTGGTATTAGCCTATGTTTTCTTTCTGTGTATATGCTTTCTATGGTTAATTACTTATGGTAGTGGTCATAATATTCCGGAAGAAACGAATAGATGGTTAATTTATATGACAATCTTAAGCGTATTATTTGTGCTAGTTTTTTCTATAATGAAAAAGAAGTTAACAGATAATTAATGTTTAAATATCAGTTATCAAAAAGTATTAGAGACTGATTATTTTTGTTTGATTTTTCTTGTGTTTTTATTTGTTTGATAAAATTAGTTTATACTATATTTACTGTTAAAATAATCAAACATGAAAAAAATAATTTTACTGGTAATTGCACTTTTATTTGCAACTACAGGACATGCTAAATTTAGCAAAGCAACTTTGTATATGGAAGACGGGTCAACAAAAAAAGGACTTGCTGAAATGGTAGAGAGCGATGATTCTAAAGTCGTTTTTAAAACAGATGAAGAAGCTAAAAAAGAAAAAATTGCAAGTACTGACATTAAAAAAATAGAATTTGAATCTGATGATAAAAAGTATGTTGCCGAAAGATTATATGCAACTACAGCGAATCTTTTGACAGGGAAATTTTCGAGATCCAAAAAAAAGGTTTGGTTTTATATTATATATGACAAAGACGTAAAAATTGGCGGTATTGGTGCTGAAGGTGGCCGACGACCAAACGCAGGCGGGACCAGCTCTGTCGTTACTTTTGCCAATACAGCGTATTATTTTGGTAAAAAGAACAGTGAAGAACTTGTTTTTGGTAATGCTACTACAGCCTCAAACGGTTTTGCAATAGGAACAGATTCATTAATTAGAAAAATGGCAAAAGAAGCTTTTGCAGGCTGTCCCAAACTAATTGATGCAATTGAAAAAGAAAACTTTAAAAACGGTGATGTTTTGAACCAGTTAAAAGCAATCTTCGAAAAATATAAATGCAAATAAAATTTATAGTACAATAACGAAAATCCACTCAAATAGAGTGGGTTTTGTTTTTTTTGAAGACAGTTGTTCTATTTCTCTTTCGGAATATTTGCATTGATTTTTTTTGTATTTAAATCCTGCAATAAGGAATCTTTTAATACGATGCGGTAATCATCTTCGGCAAAAACAGTGAGTTTAGATTGGCTAAATTTATAGACATTGATTTTATTGTTTTTTGTATCAATATAAAGATCGTAAGAGTAAGAATTACAATCGTGTTGTTTGCAACCGCTGGCATGTAAAATGTTTCCTTCTTTTGTGAAAGGTGTCTCTGTGTTCCAGTGTTTAACCATTTGATCATAATCACTTTCTAAAAGGGTTTTTAGTCTGGGAGTGATACTGCTTTCGGTTAATAGATGCATTCCAATGACACTTTTGTCAACTAAATTATTTAAAGTATCCGATGGATTAATTATGGCCGAATCTGATTTTAAGGCGTCTATTTTAATCGATGTTGAATCTGTCGAAGGAATACTTTTAATAACTTCTTTTTTGCATGAAATCAAAGTAAAACTACTCAAAGCAACTATAAATAAATACATTCTTGTTTCTTTCTTCATATTTATCTATTTTTAATTAAATAATTGATTTATAAAGTCTTGTTTTGCTAATTTAATAAAAAAGTGTCAGATGCTTGTAATGAAAAAGCATAAAAAAATAATGCTTATTCTTCTTTAAAAGGATTTTTGCAGGTCCCGAATAGGCTTATTTATTCCTATATTTACTTTTTAGAAAATCTTTTAATCTAAAATGTCCGTCATGTCAAAATACATTAACTCTATATTTTTTTTAATTGCTGTTTTTTCAGGATTAGTTACCAATGCTCAGAATGAAGTATATACAAGTGAAGCAAAACAAGGGATTGCTGATACCGTTTTTGTAAATTTAAAAGACTTTAGCCAGGATTTTATTTATGATATGAAATATGCAACGGATGATAATTTTCTGAAAGCAAAAGTCTATGATTGCGCTGAATGTTTTTTACGTTATAAAACAGTTCAGGCGCTCGTTGCAGCCAATAATGATTTTAAGAAAAAAGGCTATAAAATCAAATTATATGATTGTTACAGACCCTTATCAATCCAAAAAAAGATGTGGGAGATTGTGTCGAACCCGGAGTATGTGGCCGATCCCAAAAAAGGCTCCATCCATAATAGAGGAGGAGCCGTTGATATTTCATTAGTGGATAAAAATGGAAAAGAAGTTGATATGGGAACTCCTTTTGATTTTTTTGGAATACAGGCCAGTCATAATTATACTAAACTTTCAAATGAGGTGAAATCGAACAGAAAGTTTCTTAAAAAAGTAATGATTAAAAATGGCTTCAATTCATTTGATTCGGAATGGTGGCATTATAATTTAAAAACAGGTTTGAAAGATAAAGTTTCTAATCAAAAATGGAATTGCGAATAGTTATTCCACACATCTGATGTTTTCCATCAAATAAGTATCGGGTTTATATACTTTTCCGTTCATCTCAGACTTTAATTCATTTTTTACGATATAATCTTCGGTGGAGGTTAAATATTTAATACGCATGATGTTCACCGGAGATTTTTTTAGTTCCTCAAAATTATCTTTCAGGAACATAAAGATCCCTGTATTTACGCGATTATCATAACCTTTGTCATCACGAATTAAGGTGCCGCAGTTTTCCTGATCAACATGCATTAAAGTCACAACTTTGCCATTTTGTAATTGTAAAAATACTCTTGAATTTTTATCAAAGCAATTGGCTTTTATAAAGTCCTTACTTTTTTGAATCAATTGTAAATTTAGGGTTGGTAAACCATCTGTTTGCGCTAATGCAAAGAATACGTAATTAAACGTGTTTCCAAAGTTCTTTTCACTGATTAGGCATTCATTTGTAATCTTATAGGTACCAATCGAATCAGTAACATTGGCACTATATTCACAAGGTTTTTGAGCAAATGTGGTAAAGGTTAATAGAAAAAAAGTTAGTGTAATTAGTTGTTTCATTTTTAAGTTATTTTTCTGCAAATTAAAACTATTTTGTTATCATTTTTATCTGTTGTAAAAAAACAATATAAATTCCCGCCATTTTTTATTTTCCATTTTTTCCGAATGTTTTCTACCGTGTCCGGAAAATTTCGGGTTGTAATATTGGCTTGCTGATTTAAAAGCTCGGTTTTCATCTCATTTTTGTTGTAGGAGATCACTTTTTCTATTTCAAAAGTTCTTCCCGGAAACTCAATTAGCTCTTCAGAAGTATATAAATGCGAGTGTTTGTGAAGTTTATTTATTTTAAAAATAAAACTTACTTCGTCAAAACCTCCCGATTTCATTATGGCCGAATTGGGTTCGTACAAGTATTTTTGTGGTAATTCATACGATGCAAAACGAGATTCATTACCTAAAATAAATTCAAAAGTTTCGAATTTATCTTTTAAGATGTTGGCTGTTTTAATAGTTATTTCACCTGAATAATGATTGTGAATTTCGAAGAGCAATTCTTTAACCTCATTTTCCAAAGCAATAATATGAATGTTTTTGACAAAGTGTAATTCTGATAAACCAGCGGAAAGATCTAATAATGGTGCCGTTTTTATTAAAATAGAGTCTGCTTTTTCAAAGTAAAAATTTAATAATTCGGGAACATTTGGCAAACAGTCTTTCAGCATAAAGACTTTACCTTTAGCATCATTTCTTCTTGATGGATCAATATAAATCCAATCCCATTTTTGATTCAGTTCCGTTAAGACATTCGTTGAGTCATCAGTAAAAAAATCACAATTTGTTATTTGTAATTGTTCGAAGTTATGTCTAACAATTTCAGATAAGTCTTTGTTTATTTCGCAATGGGCAATTTTTTCAAATCTTTTCGAAAAATAATAATCATCAACACCAAAACCTCCTGTAAGGTCAATTAAAGTTTCCCCTGAGATCAAAGAAGCTTTATAAGCGGCTGTTTTTTCAGATGAGGTTTGTTCGACTGATATTTTACTTGGGTAGATTATGTTTTCGGTTGCAAACCAGGTTGGTAATTTGTCTTTTGCTTTTGTTTTTGTTTCTATTTGGGTCAGAATCAAAATCCAGTCTACTTCTGGAAAAGGATTTTTCTGAAGTGCAAGCTTCGTAAGGGATGCACCAGTATTTTTAGCGATAAATTCCTGAATGTTTTTGCTTAAAATGGACGAATTCAATGTTAGATTTTTTCAGTTAATACGGAAACAATTTTATTGTCAGGAAAAAATTCTTTTAAAATTACTTTTAGCATGGTAAATACCGGAATTGCAATCACCATCCCAACAATTCCAAAAGTAATTCCACTAATTAAAGTAACCAAAAATATTTCTAACGGGTGCGAATTTACACTTTTTGATGAAATTATAGGCTGACTGATATTATTGTCAATAGCCTGAACCAATAAAAAGCCAATGACTACATATATAGTTGTTGGTAAAATTTCGGATTGAAAATCACTGCCAATCAAACTGATCATGGTTAATATGGCGGCTAATATAGTGCCGATAATTGGTCCGATATACGGAATGATATTCAAAATGGCGCATAAAAAGGCAATTACCAACGCATTTTTATTTCCGAAAATCATTAAAACGATTAAGTATAAAATAAAAACGACGGTTAATTGCAGCAGTAATCCAATGAAATAGCGGGTGAGTAAATGGTTTATTTTGGTAATAGAATTTAAGATTTTATCTTCGTTAGAATCTGGAAGAATCCTTTTGGCTCCTGCTTTAAAATTCTCCTGGTCTTTTATGAAAAAGAAAGTGATAAAAAATACAGAAACAAGTCCCATTCCCATATCAGCCATAAAACCCATTATTGAATTTACAAAACTTGTAAAATAACCAAAACTAAAAGCAGTAGTAATTTTTGATTCTTTCAAAACTTTATTCAGATCAACATGCTGAATATTGAAATAGCTTTCGATACTGCGCTCTGTTTCAAAGAATTGCTGTTGAAGATGATTGGTGTCTAAAAGAGACAAGTTGTTTGCCTGCGAGATAATTAACGGGACAAACAGCAAAATGAAACCAACCATTAGTAAAATAAAAAATATAATAGTTGTGGTTGCTGCTAATGAATTGCTAAACTTTAATTTATTTTTTAAAAATTGAACCAGAGGATTTGCGATCAGACATAGTATTAATGAAATGCATAAATAGACAATTACAGTTTGTATTTCATATAAAAAATATAAAATAGCAGCAACGACCAGGATTGTAGTTAAGGCTCTTAAAATTCCGTTTGAAATAATTTTGGATGTTATCATGATTTACTTTTAGACTATAAATATAGGAAAAGCTTTTGAAATTTTTTACGAATAAAAAAAGCGAGATGGTGAGATCTCGCTTTCCTGTTTGGTATGTTTTTTTCTTTAGATTCCAAATGCTGCTCTTGGACCTCCAGAAGCAAATATAGCTGCCATTCTGCTTTTTTGACCCAATGAGAACATGTACATTCCTCTGTCATCTGTATAGTCCATATAATTCATGGTCATTTCTACAGGTGTTCCTGTACAAGTACTGTAGTGTGGGTAAGCTGGTACACCATAGTTTGCAGTATTATGTGTTGGAGTATCAGATACTAAGTCGCTTCCACAGCTTGCATCTCCCCAAATATGGCGTAAATTCATCCAGTGACCAACTTCGTGAGTTCCGGTTCTTCCTAAATTATAAGGATAATTTGCAGATCCTGAAACACCAAAGTATTTAGAGTCAATTACAACTCCATCAGTTGCAGAAGATCCACCAGGAAATTGTGCATATCCTAAAATACCACCACCAATAGTACAAGCCCATAAGTTAAGTTTTGTAGTTGGAGAAGTAGGATCTAAACCACCTTGTTTGGTTTTCTTCATAGCATCTCTTGTACCCCATGAAGTTTTGGTAGTTGATTTTCTGTTGATTTTCTCCAGAACAAAAGTAATACCAACGTTTGCTTTAACACCTGAAAATAATGCCGGTACGCTATTGTAATCTGAGTTTAAAGCATTAAAGTCTGCATTTAAAACATCAATTTGTGATTGAATCTGAGCATCTGAAATGTTTTCAGCAGCAGTCTTGTACAATACATTTACTACAACAGGTATTTCAACTTTACCATTTACTAAACGGTTGGTTAATAATCTATTGTTTGTAAAAGCTTCGATTTCATTCATTCTAATAGCCAATGTTGGGTCTTCTTTTAACTGCGCTTCTAAAACTTCCTGGGTTGCACAACCACGGTGAGCGGCAGCGGTTGCAGCTGAATCAGACGATTCTGTTTGTTCATTTTGACAAGAAAACAGCACTAATGCTGTAAATGCGGTAATAAAAATTCTTTTCATAATAGTTTGGTTTTTTGTTATAAAAAAATACATTTGGTTAATGATTTGACAATTTTATAACAAAATAGATATTTAACCAAATTTTAATAACATTTTTTTGTGAGAATTTTAAGAAAACCCCGTACAGCTTGATTCCTACAAAAATTAACAAGTATTAATTAAGAAGTAAATTCGTACAAAGCTATGCTGGTTGCCTGTACTACGTTCATACTGCTGTTCTTACCAAACATATTTATATGTACAATTTGATTTGAAATTTTTAAAAGATCATCTGAAATTCCATCAATCTCACTTCCTATGATAAGTACAATTTTTTGATTTTCAGGAATATTGACTTCTTTTAAGGGTTTGCTGGTACTTGCAATTTCTAACGCAATAATTTCGAATTTATTTTGTAGTAAATAGGTAACTAAATCAGATGTTTCTTCGATTATAGTATGGGGCACATGAAGATGAGTGCTTCTTGATGTTTTATTGATTTTTCGAGGTGTTAAGGGAATGTCTTTTCCTAAGAAAATAATATTCTCTACACCAAAAGCCTCACTTATTCTAAAAAGGGAACCAATGTTTTGCTGAAAGTAAATATTGTCACAAACCAGTGTTATTGGAAATGTTTTTCTTTCAAATTGATTTTCTCTGTGAGTAAGCTGCACTTTTTTTAGAATTAATTAGTAAAAATATAATTGATGATATTTGCACCCATTTTTAAGGCTTTATCACGAACATCAGCAGGATCGTTATGTACTTCCGAATCTTCCCAGCCGTCACCTAAATCGCATTCGTAAGTATAGAGTAAAGCCAGTTTGTTTTCTATGAAGATTCCAAATGCCTGAGGACGTGTGCCGTCATGTTCGTGAATTTTTGGTAATCCGTTTGGAAATTGAAAAGGTTTTTGAAAAATAGGATGATTTGCGGGAATTTCTACTAAGCTGTTATTAGGGAATATTTTTTTAATTTCTTTTCGAATGTATTGATCCATTCCGTAATTATCGTCGATATGCAGAAAACCTCCGGCAGTCAGGTAATTTCTAAGATTTGCTACATCGGCATCGCTAAAAACAACATTCCCGTGTCCGGTCATGTGAACAAAAGGATAGGAAAGTAAATCCGGATTACTTGGTTCAACCGTTGATGGTTTTGCTTTTATTCTGGTATTTATATTTGAATTGCAAAATCTAATAAGGTTTGGTAACGAAGTTGGATTTGCATACCAATCGCCGCCACCGCTATATTTTAATAAAGCAATTTCTTGTGAAAAGGAAGAAATAGATACCAATAAAAACAAAAAGAATATTTTTTTCATACCATTTTAGATCAGTTAATTTGGAGTTTCATTAAAAAAAACAACACTATGGCAAGCTACAACAGCAGCAGTTTCAGTACGTAAACGTGTATTCCCCAGCATAACCGGCTGGAAATTATTTTCTAAAGCCAATGCAATTTCCTTGTCTGAAAAATCACCTTCTGGTCCAATCAAAATCGTTACATTTTCATTCGGTTTCAAAACTTCTTTCAACGATTTTTTATCCGTTTCCTCACAATGCGCGATTAATTGTAAGCCTTCATTCTTTTGTTTGATGAATTCCTTAAATGAAATTGCTTCATTTAATTTTGGCAGATACGTTTCATTGGATTGTTTCATTGCCGATAGAATTATTTTTTCAAAACGCTCTAAATTAACCACTTTCCTTTCTGATCGATCACAAAAAACAGGAGTGATTTCCTGGATACCTATTTCTGTAGCTTTTTCTAAAAACCATTCAAAACGATCATTCATTTTGGTTGGAGCCACGGCTAAATGCAAACGGAATTTTGGTTCCGGAGATTTTTTTATCGACAGCACTTCAACAATACATTTATTGTCAGAAGCCAATGTAATTTCAGTTTCAAACAATAAACCTAAACCATTTGTGACATGCAGAATATCGGAGTCTTTTTTTCGTAAAACCTTTATTATATGTCGGCTTTCTTCTTTGTCAAAAGAAAAAGTTTCGGTCGTTTCATCTATATCAGGATTGTAAAATAATTGCATAATTAAAATTGAATTCGTGCTTTTGAAACTACTGCCTGAGTTTCAAAACGATTTGATAAATATTTTTGATAACCCACAATTCCAATCATTGCAGCATTATCTGTAGTGTATTCAAATTTCGGAACAAAAGTTTTCCATCCGTATTTGCTTTCACTTTCTTTTAATCGGGTTCTAATTCCTGAATTTGCCGAAACACCTCCGCCAATTGCAATTTGTTTTATTCCGGTTTCTTTTACCGCTAATTTCAATTTATCCATTAAAATTTCGATAATAGTATATTGAATAGACGCGCAAATATCATTCAGGTTTTCTTCAATGAAATTTGGGTTTTCTAATTTTTTCTTCTGAATAAAATATAAAATAGCCGTTTTTAATCCGGAGAAACTAAAATCTAATCCGGGTACTTTTGGCTTGGTAAAAGCAAAAGCTTTTGGGTTTCCTTCTTTCGCATACTTATCAATTAACGGACCGCCGGGATAGGGAAGACCAAGAATTTTGGCACTTTTATCAAAAGCTTCTCCAACGGCATCATCAGTGGTTTCGCCAATAATTTCCATGTCAAAAAAGCCGTTTACCTTTACAATCTGCGTGTGACCTCCGCTAATTGTCAGCGCTAAAAATGGAAATTCAGGTTTGTCAAATCCTTCCTCATCAATAAAGTGTGCTAAAATGTGGGCATGCATATGATTGACAGCAATTAACGGAATTTGTAATGCTAATGATAGTGATTTACTGAATGAACTTCCCACTAATAAAGATCCCATTAAGCCAGGTCCTTGCGTAAATGCAATGGCTGTTAATTGTTCTTTTTGTACATTTGCTTTGCGTAGTGCAGCATCAATAACAGGAACAATATTTTGCTGATGAGCTCTTGAAGCTAACTCAGGTACAACACCGCCATATTGGTTATGAATAAGCTGATTGGCCACAACATTTGAGAGTACTTTATCGTTATGTAGAACTGCAGCAGCAGTATCATCGCAAGAACTTTCGATGGCAAGAATAAAAACCTCTGAATTTTGCATATAAAGGCACGAATTTTGGATTATATTTGACAAATCAAATTTTTAATTTTCTTTGATTGTAAGGAGAAGCCAAAATTAAAGAATTTTTATCAAAAACAGTCGCTCTTTGTCTGTTCAAAGTGAATTTAAAAGAAAACTAAAATTAAGAAGCTATCAAAAAAGTAAAGAAAATAATATCAAGAACCCTAATTGGGTTAATTTTACTTTTGTTAGCACTTGCTATAACGCTGTCTTTGCCTGTAGTTCAGACTGAAATTGCACAATATGTAACCAATTCCCTGAATGAAGATTTTAAAACAGATATTCATGTTGATAAGGTTGCAATAAACATTTTTGGAGGTGTAAAACTTAAAAAAGTTTTGATTTATGACCATCACAAAAAAGTTTTAATCTACTCTGATATTATTTCTACAGACATTTTAAGTATCAAAAGATTGCTGGATGGTGATTTGATTTTTGGTGATTTACGTTTAACAGGTTTGATTTTTAATTTGAAAACGTACAAAAACGAAAACGAAAACAATATCAATAAGTTTATACGACTTTTTGATTCTGATAAGCCATCAAAAACAAACAAACATTTTTTACTGACGGCTAAAAACGCCTATATTTCAAAAGGGATTTTTTCTGTAGTTGATGAAAATAAAAAGACACCTAAATTTTTATCGTTCACAAAACTTAACGCTTACATCAGTGATTTTAAACTGTATGGACCTGATGTAAATACGACAATTCATCGTTTCTCATTTTTGGATCACCGCGGTCTTTATGTGTCTAATTTTGCAGGGAAGTTTAGTTATACCAAAAAGCAAATCAAAGTTGAAAATCTTGCCATAAAAACGAAGAGATCCTCTATTTACGGTCAGGCAATTTTAAATTATAAAGTAGAAGATTTTTTAAATTTTACTGATAAAGTAAAGTTTGATGTTAGAATTGATTCCTCATCAATTGCAACAAATGATATCCGTTATTTTTATGATGGATTAGGCAAAAATCAGCATTTTAAGCTTAAAACAAAATTAAAAGGGCCCCTTAATAATCTTAATTTAAAAGGCTTAAGGCTTACGGATACCAATGGTTCAAGAATTATTGGTAACATAAATTTTAAAAACCTCTTAGGAACCAAAGAGCAAAAATTCTCAATGGATGGGAAATTTGACAGACTGGTTTCCAGTTATGATAATATGGTGGCTTTACTGCCAATTGTGTTAGGCAAAAGACTTCCACAAGAGCTTAAAAGGATTGGAAAATTTACAATTATTGGAAAGGCCAAAGTCTCTACAACTGCACTGGAGGCTAATTTTAAAATGGTTACCGATTTAGGTGGTGGTAATGTTGATCTGCATTTAAACAACATGGATTTTATTGATAAGGCATCTTATTCAGGAAATATTGTTTTGGAGAATTTTGATGTCGGAACTTTACTTGAGCGAAAAGATCTTGGCAGAACAACCTTAAATTTAGATGTTGATGGAATTGGTTTTACCCAGAAATATCTTAACACCATTATAAAAGGTGATATTATAAAATTAGATTATAATAAATACACCTATAATAATATAGTAGTAAATGGGAATTTTAAACTGCCTTATTACAAAGGACAAATTTCTGTAAATGATCCTAATTTATCTCTAACATTTGATGGTTTAGTTGATTTAAGTACGCGTGAGAACAAATATGATTTCCATATTAATGTGGAGAATGCTGATTTACGCAAACTTAAATTCATAAACGATTCTATTTCACATTTTACCGGCGATGCGGTTGTTCAGGTTTCAGGAAATTCAATTGAAAATCTACACGGAAATATTTACATAAAAGATGCTATTTATCAAAATCCAAAAGCAACTTACGAATTTGATGAAGTAACAATCAATTCAAGTTTTGATGAAGACAGGTTGAGAACTATAACTGTTAATTCAACCGATATTGTTGATGGTAAAATTGTGGGTAAATTCCAATTTGCACAATTAGGTAAATTGGTAATGAATTCCGTTGGAAGCCTTTATACCAATTACAAGCCTTATAAAGTTAAAAAAGGACAATTTTTGCGTTTCAATTTTCATGTTTATGATAAGGTTGTTGAGATGTTATATCCTGAAGTAAATGTAGACTCTTCGACTGTGGTACGTGGAAAAATTGATGCTGATTTAAATGAATTTAAGTTTAGATTTAAGTCGCAAAAAATTACTGCTGCAAAAAATACTTTTGATAATATCCGAATAAGTATAGATAATAAGAACCCGCTTTATAATGCCTTTATCGAGTTAGACAGTATTAAAACACCCTATTATAAAATACGTGATTTTAATTTGATCAATGTAACGTCAAAAGATACTTTGTTTGTTCGTTCAGAATTTAAAGGAGGAGAAAAAGGGGAAGATTATTTTAATCTTGATTTATTTCACACTATAGATAAAAACAAAAATAACGTAGTCGGTATAAAAAAATCTGAAATGAAATTTAAGGACTATTTGTGGTACTTAAATGAAGAAGAAGGAGATGACAATCAGATTGTTTTTGATAAAAACTTTAAAAACTTTACGATTGATAATATTGTACTAAGTCATGAGGATCAAAAAATTGATTTAAATGGAGTTTTGCGTGGTACTGATTATAAGGATGTAGTGCTGAATTTTGAAGATGTAGATATTAATAAGATAACGCCTTTAAATTCCAAATTTGTATTTAATGGAAATTTAAACGGGAACGTCAATTTTAAGCAGAATAAAGATGTTTATCAGCCCACAGCATCTATACAGATAGATCATCTTAACTTAAATAATACGGAATTAGGAACTTTAGATTTTGATATTTCAGGAGATGAGAATCTGAGAAGATTTACTATAAACTCATCGATTCATAATGGTTTTACAGAATCATTCAATGCCAGCGGAAATTTTGCCATTGAAAATAAAGAAACTATATTGGATTTAAAACTTAAACTGGAAGGGTTTAATTTAGCAACCTTAGGAAAAGTTGGTAAAGATGTTTTGTCTAATGTCCGTGGTTCTGTTTCTGGAAATGCAGCTGTTGTTGGGAATATTAAAAAACCTGAAATAAACGGAAGGTTGTATGTTGAGAAAGCAGGGATGACTATTCCATATCTGAATACAGATTACGAATTAAGTGATCGTACTGTTATTGATCTTACAGATGAAAAGTTCTTGTTTAGAAATAATCAATTAACAGATACTAAATACGGAACAAAAGGGCTGCTGAATGGCGCTATTGAGCATCATAATTTTGGAGACTGGAAATTAGACTTAACTATTACTTCAAAACGATTATTGGCACTTGACACTAAAGATAGTGACGATGCAGCTTATTTTGGTACAGCCTTTATTAACGGAACAGCCAGTATAAAAGGACCAACAGAAAGCCTGTTTATTAAAGTAGCAGCTAAATCAGAAAAAGGTACCCAGGTTAAAATTCCGATCAACAATGTACAAAGTGTTGGTGAAAGCAGCTGGATACATTTCGTGACGCCAACAGAGAAGTTCAATTTAGCCAATGGTATTGTTGAGAAAACCAGAAACTATGGCGGTCTTGAGTTAGAATTTGATTTTGATATTACACCAGATGCCGAAGTTGAAGTTATTCTGGATCGAAATTCAGGTCATGGAATGAAAGGAAAAGGATATGGATCATTGTTATTTAAGATTAATACACTTGGTAAGTTTAATATGTGGGGAGATTTCCAGGCATATGAAGGAACCTATAATTTTAAATACGGAGGTTTAATTGATAAAAAGTTTGCGGTTAAAAAAGGAGGGTCTATCATTTGGGAAGGAAATCCTATGAAAGCCCAGTTGAATTTGGAAGCTGTGTATAGAACAGCAGCAAATCCAGCTGTACTTTTAGAAAATTCTTCTTTCAATAAAAAAGTTCCAGTTGAAGTTGTTATTGGTTTAAGAGGGGATTTAGCTAGTCCGGAACCTAATTTTGACATTCAGTTTCCATCTGTAAGCAGTGTTTTAAAATCAGAGATACAATATAAATTGGATGATAAAGATGTTCGACAAACTCAGGCTTTGTATTTACTGTCCACAGGTTCATTTATGAGTCCGGACGGATTTAATCAAAGTGATTTGTCTGGAACATTTGCAGAAACGGCAGCCAGTCTATTAGGCGGAATTATAAAATCGGACAATGATAAGTTTAATATCGATCTGAATTTTATTTCTGCAGACAAGAGAATTGGTCAGGAAGCAGATGGTCAGTTTGTGGCCAATATTTCATCACAGATTAATGAGAAAATCTCCATTAACGGAAAAGTTGGAGTTCCGGTTGGAGGAGTGAATGAATCTGCGATTGTAGGAGATATTGAAATACTTTACAGAGTAAATGAAGATGGATCTATGAACCTTCGTTTATTTAATAAAGAAAATGATATTAATTATATAGGACAAGGAATTGGTTATACGCAAGGTGTCGGTATTTCATATGAAGTCGATTTTGATACTTTTAGTGAATTGGTAAATAAATTGTTTAAAAGCCATAAGCTTGAAAGAACATTAAAAGGTTCTCCTGATGATTTGCAAGATTCTAACCTGAATCCTGATTATATAAATTTCTCTAGTAAAAAAGATACCGGGAAGGATAAAAAGAAGAACGATAAAAAAGAAGAAGAGAAGCCACCACAGCCTCAAAATAATAATCAGGGATTAATTCCGGATAATGACGATTTTTAAGCTTTTGTTAAAAAAGTACAATTATAAAACCATTCGCAGCAACGAATGGTTTTTTTATGCTAATTTTAGATGTTCCAATTTTTTTTACCAAATCAAGCGGTTGCATATTTTTATAACACTTCATTAATGTATTGTTAATTTTAAGGATTTAATTAAAATAAGGTGCTTTTATTATTTTAAATGAATTTTTTCATATCAAAAAACTTATTAACGAAAACGTTTGAATTTAACATATTTTATTAATTTATTACAATCATAACCCGAAAAGTGGTGAATGTTTGCTAATTTTACACTTTAATACTTAAATAATGCCAAAAACAATAAAAAAAGTTGGTGTTCTAACCTCAGGAGGAGATTCACCTGGAATGAATGCCGCAATACGAGCAGTTGTTCGAACATGTGCTTATCACAATATAGAATGCATAGGGATTTATAGAGGGTATCAGGGAATGATCGAAGGTGATTTCAAAGAAATGGGACCTCGAAGCGTAAATAATATTGTAAACAAAGGTGGGACGATCTTAAAATCGGCTCGTTCTCTTGAGTTTAGAACCCCAGAAGGTAGAAAGAAAGCTCACGAAAATCTTGTGAAGGCTGGTGTAGATGCATTAGTTGTTATTGGAGGAGACGGAAGTTTTACCGGAGGTTTAATTTTTAATTCAGAATATGGTTTTCCTGTAATGGGGATTCCAGGTACAATTGATAATGATATTTTTGGTACAACTCATACTTTGGGTTATGATACAGCTTTAAATACCGTAGTAGATTGTATTGATAAAATTAGAGATACTGCAAGTTCACATAATCGTCTGTTTTTTGTAGAGGTTATGGGTAGAGATGCAGGGCACATTGCTCTTAATGCAGGTATTGGAGCTGGTGCTGAAGAAATCCTTATTCCTGAAGAAGATTTAGGTTTAGACAGATTGCTAGACTCTCTTCAAAAAAGTAAAGCTTCAGGAAAATCATCAAGTATAGTTGTTATTGCCGAAGGGGATAAAATTGGTAAAAACGTTTTCGAATTAAAAGATTATGTTGAAGCTAATTTACCTGAATACGATGTAAGAGTTTCTGTATTGGGACACATGCAGCGTGGTGGTTCTCCGTCTTGTTTTGATCGTGTTCTGGCAAGCCGTTTAGGAGTAAAAGCGGTAGAGTCTTTATTAGAAGGAAAATCGAACTATATGGTTGGACTTCGTGAGGACAAAGTGACTTTGACGCCATTAGAGCAAGCAATTAAAGGTAAATCTGAAATTGATAGAGAATTATTAAGAGTGTCTGACATCATGTCAACATAAAAATAAATAAAAAGTTTAAAAAAGGAAAGAAGTTTATTGTGAGGAAATTAGACTTTTAAATTAGTGTAATAAAAACAAAAGCAAAAATTAAGTAAAATGTCAAAAGTAAAATTAGGAATAAACGGATTCGGACGTATCGGAAGAATCGTTTTTAGAGAAACTTTCAATAGAGATAATGTAGAGGTAGTTGCGATCAACGATTTATTAGATGTTGATCACTTAGCTTACTTATTAAAATATGATTCAGTTCACGGTCGTTTCAACGGGACTGTAGAAGTAAAAGAAGGAAAACTTTATGTAAACGGAAGAAATATCCGTATCACTGCAGAAAGAAATCCAGCTGACTTAAAATGGAATGAAGTTGACGTTGACGTAGTTGCTGAATGTACTGGTATCTTCACGACTATCGAAACTGCAAATGAGCACATTAAAGGTGGTGCTAAAAAAGTAATCATTTCTGCTCCATCTGCAGATGCGCCAATGTTTGTAATGGGAGTAAACCACGAGACTGCAAAAGCTACTGATTTAGTAGTTTCTAACGCTTCTTGTACTACAAACTGTTTAGCTCCTTTAGCTAAAGTTATTCACGATAACTTCGGAATTGTAGAAGCTTTAATGACAACTGTTCACGCTACAACTTCAACTCAAATGACAGCTGACGGTCCTTCTAGAAAAGACTGGAGAGGTGGACGTGCTGCAAGCATAAACATCATTCCATCATCTACAGGTGCTGCAAAAGCGGTTGGAAAGGTTATTCCGGAATTGAATGGAAAATTAACTGGTATGGCTTTCCGTGTACCGACTGCTGACGTTTCTACAGTAGATTTAACTGTAAAAGTAGCTAAAGAGACTTCTTACGAAGAAATTATGGCTGTTTTGAAAAATGCTTCTGAAACTACAATGAAAGGTATCTTAGGATATACTGAAGATGCAGTTGTTTCTCAGGATTTTATTTCTGACAAAAGAACTTCAATCATTGATGCTACTGCAGGTATTGGATTGAATTCAACTTTCTTCAAATTAGTGTCTTGGTACGATAATGAGTACGGATACTCAAGTAAATTGATCGATTTATCTGTGCATATCGCAGGTTTAAAATAATATTATATATTTTTGCAAAATCCCGTTATTTAATTAGTAACGGGATTTTCTTATTTTGTTTCGTCTTTAATTAATGTAAAAAATACACTTTTTAATTTGTTGAAGAAAAACTAATCCAAAAACAAAAAAAAATGAAATTAATAGTTGATAGTGGGTCTACTAAAGCCGATTGGATTGCAATTGATGATAATGGAAAAGTATTATTCACGACACAAACTTTGGGATTAAATCCTGAAATTCTTGACGGTCCGGAAATTATTGAAAGATTAAACGATCGTTTTGATATTTTGCAAAATAAAAAAAATGCCTCACATTTATTCTTCTACGGAGCAGGATGTGGTACTGACAGAATGAAAATTGCATTGACTCAAATCTTTCAGGAGTATTTTGTTAACGCAATTGTAGAAGTTCATGAAGATACTTATGCAGCCGTTTATGCTACAACTCCAAAGGGAGAAGAAGCAATTGTAAGTATTCTTGGAACAGGTTCTAACTGCAGTTATTTTGATGGAAAAGTATTGCATCAAAAAGTTCAGTCATTAGGCTATATCGTTATGGATGATTGTAGTGGGAATGTTTTTGGAAAAGAATTAATCAGAAAATATTACTTCAATAAAATGCCTAAAGAATTGGCTGTTGAATTTGAAAAAGAATATGATTTAGATCCTGATTTTATTAAAAATAAACTATACAAAGAGCCAAATCCAAACGCGTATTTAGCGACTTTTGCAAAGTTTTTAATCAAACATAAAGACTCTGATTTCTGTAGAAAAATCATTTTCAAAGGAATGAAATCTTTCGTTAAAAATTATATCAAGCAATATGATAATTGTAAAGAAGTGCCTGTGCATTTTGTAGGCTCTATCGCATTTTATTTAAAAGACGAATTACAAGAAACATTTGATAAATATGAACTTCAATTAGGTAATGTTCTAAGAAGACCAATTGATGGATTAATTGCATACCATGTTGCTAATCAATAGTTCTGGTTTCATGGAGATTGCGATTATTGCTCATGATGGTAAAAAAGCAGATTTAATTGACTTTTTGATTAAAAATGAAGCTGTTTTACACCATGAAAAAATTAAGCTTATTGGTACTGGTACTACCGGAGGAAAAGCAGAAGCGGCGGGTTTTAAAACCCAAAGAATGCTTTCCGGACCCTTAGGTGGAGATGCGCAAATTGCAGGCAGAGTGGCGGAAGGTATTACAAAAATGGTTTTCTTTTTTAAAGATCCATTATCAAGTCATCCACACGAAGCTGATATTAATATGTTAATTCGTGTATGCGATGTGCATAATGTGCCGCTGGCAACGAATGAAGCAACGGCACAATTATTATTAGATGCTATTGCACTGCAATTATAGAGATTTCAACATTGACATTTTTTGGCAAACATGCCACTTGAACCGTTTCACGTGCTGGAGCGGTTTTTTCGTTAAAATAAGATCCGTAAATTGTATTGATAGCAGCGAAATTATTCATGTCCATAATGAAAATAGTTGCTTTAACAACGTTTTCAAAAGTCATATTTGCAGCTTCAAGGATTGCAGCAATGTTTTCCATTACTTGTTTTGTTTCATCATTGATATTCTCAGTAACAAGTTCTCCTGAAGCTGGGTTTATTGCAATCTGTCCGGAAGCATAAAGTGTATTTCCAGATAATACGGCCTGATTGTATGGTCCGATTGGAGCAGGAGCCTTTTCGGTAAAGATGATTTTTTTCATAATAATTATTTTAATCGATGTGAATTATCGGTTTGAAGTACTTCGTTTATTCCACTTAATATCACTTAATACTCCGGATTTAATTCCGATGAAGAAGTTCCAGTTTGAGTTTTCTCCAAGTGGTGTCCAGTTAAAAGCCATTCTCCAGCTTAATAAATCTCTTTCAAAACGAAATTGTGTAAAGGTAACTCCTTTTTGAACAAAGTCGTAACCGGTAGAAACCCCACCTTTCCATTTGGGAGTAATGTCCATATTAACGGAAACCATTATGGAGTTATTGGTGATCTTGCTTTCTCTATTCGTATTGGAATAGGTTAAGGAATAGGCCATTGTCATATCCCATGGAATCTTCGAATTGAAGAATTCGGTTATGACATCTTCGCCGTCATCCTCTTTATCTTGGGCAAACTGGCTATTACGACTGTCGTTTAAGTCCGTATTGGTACCAAACAAGTCATCTTTACGACCACCATTCCGCTCACTTTGTTTGTTTTCTTCTTTTGTTCCTTTATTGGAAAATGAATAGTTTAAAGTTAAGTTGGCACTTGTCATTCTAAATAAACTACCACCATTGTCAATGTTGAACGTATTCATCTTCTTTCCGGAATTGTCAATCGCATATGGATCTAATGTAGCGCCGAAATTGACATTCATTTTATTGTCAAAAAGTTGTGTCCCTCCACTTACTAATACAGGCTGCCAGGCAAGAATGTCTTTTCCGTCAGCATTAAAATTATAGCTGGTGCTGAAATTTAAGTTGTTCAGCAACATTATTTTTTTAGGTTCGGTCTTTGTGCTGTCGCGATCTCTTACTTTAGCTTCAAAAGTATTGCTTAAGGCAAAGCCTACGATGTTTGAGTTTTCTTTACTAGGGGCTCCGTAAACACCTCCATCAAAGCGTGAATAAGAGTTGGATATCTTTCCTGAAGCATCTACATAATAATTGTCGTAATATTTTTCAAAACTAGGAGTGTATGCGTAGGTCACAGAAGGTCTCATGACGTGACGAATCGACTGAATTCTTTTGTCATCACCAAAGTTAAAAGTACCGTAAATTGTGGTTCCTAAGTTAGAGCTAAAGTTGTAAGTTCTGTAAGCGTCAAAACCATTGATGGTTTGAGTAACTACTTGGTTTTGATTCGAATCATAGTTTTTTTCTACAGTTTTAGTAACCCAGGTTTCCTGATAATTTGTAGATGCTCCCGCACTAAAGTACTTGAATATTTTAAAGTTTGTACTAATCGGAATAGATTGTTGCAGTCCAATTTGTGCATCTGTAAACATTTGAGGTTTAAAGAACAAAGAATCGGTTGTTACAAATTTATTTTGCCCTGTTACATTGTACTGTAAGTTAATGTTTTTAATAAAACCTTTTTTAACACCATCTTTACCCACAAAAGGATAAACACGATCAATACTACCTTGTAAGGAAGGTAACGTCATTTGAATTTCTTCTGTTTGTGTATTTTGCTGATGTGTTGCCGTTAATGCAATACGGGCTCCCGGGATTGTATTAAAGGTTTTGTTATAGGAGATAGACGAACTTAAGGTGTTGTTTAGATTTGATCCAACGTTTGCCTGATTAATAGATTGCTTAAAATATTTACTACTACCCATATTCACCGAAGCAGAGAAACTTGAGTTCGGATTTGATTTAGTATCCTTTGAGTGTGACCATTGGATATTATAAATATTTTGCTTCGAATAATCAGGATAACCTCTTTCGCTGTTGATCAGGTTTTCAAAACGGATATTTACATTTCCACGATACTTGTATCTTGTAGCATACGAAGATTCAAAACGCATGGCATAACTTCCGTTGGTATAGTAATCTCCTAATACAGTCAGGTCATAGTTATCACTTAAGGCAAAATAATAACCACCATTCTGTAAAGAGAATCCTCTTGTATTGGAGTCGTTATAACTTGGGATGATGATTCCGGAAACACTTTTCTCCTGACTCATTGGAAAATACGCAAAAGGCAAGGCAAGAGGAGTAGGTACATCAGCAATAACCATATTAGTTAAGCCGGTAACTACTTTCTTTCCGGGAATAAACTTTACTTTGTTAGTTTGAAAGTAATATTCGGGATTGTCAACATCTGCTGAAGTTGTGAAGCGGGCACCTCGTAAGAAGTAAACAGAATCGTTTTCTTTTTTAGTAACTGCTGCTTTAATTTTAAATTCACCTTGTTCTGTTCTGGAATTGAATATTAAAGCTTTTTTTGTTTTGAAATTAAAACGAATAGAGTCTGGCTGAACTTCACTGGCTCCTTGCTTAAAATTAGGGTATTGACTCAGAACACCTGCAGAATCTTTTATTCTTCCGGCATATACTTCGTCCTTTTCATAATCCAAAACGATTATACCCGATTTTAATTCTACATCTTTATAGTATAATTCAGCTTCGTTATATAAAGTGATGCGTTTGCTTTTCTGGTCAATTTTCGCATAATCCTTTGCTCTATATTTTACTTTTCCGTCCAGAAAAGTCTTTTTAGGCTTAACAGTATCCAGTTTTATAGTATCAAGTACAGTAGTGACGGGTTTATCTGTTTGTTTTACAGCAGGTAATGCGTTTTTTTTTGATTTTATCTCTTGCGAATATAATTTACCACATCCTAGTGTTAGGAAAAATGATAATAAAACGATATTAAATAAGTTTGTATGCAAAGGTTTAAATGCTATTTTTGTAAAAGTATGGCTTGTTTTTTGACATGTCAAACTTACATATAATTTTTTGGCAAAAATAATCAATTGTAAAAATTATAGCAGTTGCATTTTATTAAAATTAACTTTTAGATTTATGAATATATTTAACAAAACTAGGCTAATATTTAGTTTTTTTCTAACTATAATTTCATTTTGCGCATACAGTCAGGCAAATGTTTTTAAGGTAACACTTGATGCCGGACACGGTGATCATGACTTTGGCGCCGTATATAGCGGAAGAATTGAAAAAAATATTGCATTGGCTATTGTGTTAAAAGTTGGAAAAATATTAGAAGACAGTCCAAATATTAATGTTATTTATACTCGTAAAACCGATGTTTTTATCGATTTGGTTGAAAGAGCCAATATTGCGAACCGTGCTAACTCTAATATTTTTGTGTCTATACATTGCAATGCGAATAAAAATACGGCTGCAGATGGAACTGAAACTTATGTAATGGGTTTAAGTAAAGTAGCATCGAATCTTGAAGCAGCGAAAAAAGAGAACTCGGTTATTACATTAGAAAAAGATTATAAACGTAAATATGAAGGTTACGATCCAAATTCGCCAGAATCTATGATGGCAATGACCTTGATGCAGGAAGAATATTTAGATAATAGTATCGCATTAGCGACTAAAATTGAAGATAATTTTGACAGGTTAGGGAAAAAGCTTCGTCAGGGCGGAGTGAAACAAGCACCATTCATGGTGTTGCATAAAGCATACATGCCAAGAGTTTTAGTTGAAACAGGATTTGTATCTAATCCTACAGAAGGAAATATTTTAAATTCGGAAGAAGGGCAAAACGATATTGCAAAAGCTATTGCTGAAGCTATTATAAGTTATAAAAGAGAGTATTTTGGTTCTGGAGTTCCAGAATTAGCAGATGCACGACCGGTGAAAGATACTGCCAAACCAAAAACGGTTGTTACTCCTCCAGCAAATAAAAATACACCTAAAGGAACTATTTTTAAAGTACAGTTAATTGCCAGTATCAAGAAAACACCATTAGAACCTAAAAATTTTAAAGGGCTGACAAACGTCACAATGTTGTATGAAAATAATATTTATAAATATTTCTATCAGGAAACTTCAGATTACCAGGCGGCACAAAAATATTTGCAAGAAGCTAAAAGTAAAGGATATGGAGCTTCTTTTTTAATTGCTTACAAGGACGGCGAAAAAATCAGTATTCAGGACGCTACTAAATAATAAGCACAAGTTCGAATATTTATATTAATTTTGTACAAACACTTAGAATTTTGAAACTAACAAGAGAAATTAAAACGGCTATTTTAGTCATCGCGTCAATTTTATTATTTATTTGGGGATACAGCTTTTTAAAAGGCAGAGATCTTTTTACAAATTACAAAACATTTTATGTAGAATATGATAATGTGGAAGATTTGGCTCAGTCTGCACCCGTTACTTTAAACGGTCTGGCGATTGGTAAAGTAAATAAAATCACTATCAACGAAAATACTGGTAAACTATTAGTAGAACTGCAATTGAAAACAGATTTTCCAGTTTCTAAATCAAGCACTGCATCTTTATATTCTCCAAGTTTAATTGGAGGAAAACAGATAAAGATTATACCAAATCTTGCAGACAAGGAACTTGCAGTTGATGGGCAAACGTTAACTCCAGCTGTAGAATTAGGTCTAACAGAATCTTTAGGAGGTAAAATCGAGCCAATTCAGCAGAAACTGAATGTGATGCTTGAGAATATTAATACTCTAGTTTCTGGATTAAACAATGTTCTGGATAAAAAAGGACAGGAAGATCTTAAAAAATCACTAGCAGAATTGAGTCAGACAATGGAGCAGTTTCACAAAGCTTCAGGAAGTATTAATTCTATCTTAGATACTAATAAAGCACAAATTAACGGAGCAGTTACTAACTTTAATAAAATGTCAAGTAACTTCAATAAAATCTCAGATTCCTTAAATAAAGCTGACTTAGGTAAAACAGTTAGAAGTTTAAACCAAACTTTAGCAAAAGTTGATGGTATTATGGCTAATCTAAATGCTGGAAAAGGTTCTGCTGGTAAATTATTAAATGATGATGCTTTGTATAATAATTTGGCTAAAACTTCTAAAGAGCTTGAATTATTATTACAGGATGTTCGTTTATATCCAACGCGTTATGTGAATGTTTCTCTTTTTGGAAAGAAAAACAAACCATACGTTGCACCTACGGAAGAAGCCACTACAACTGAAAAAAAATAATAAAGAATGAGTTATTTAGATAATATTTTATTCGCTATACTTCTGATAGCTGGTTTTGGTTTTTTTGCTTCAAGTATAAAGAAAATCATTAGAAATATAAACTTAGGAGTAGATGTAGATCGAAAAGACAATCCAAAAGCACGTTGGAAAAACATGGCTATGATTGCTCTCGGACAATCTAAAATGGTGAAACGTCCAGTTGCGGGAGCATTGCATATTGTAGTATATGTTGGGTTTGTTATCATAAATATAGAATTACTTGAAATTATTATTGATGGATTATTTGGAACTCATAGAGTTTTTGCTCCTTTTTTAGGTGTAGTTTATGATGTTTTAATTGCTTCATTTGAAATATTAGCAATACTGGTAATCTTTGCTGTTACCGTTTTCTGGATTAGAAGAAATGTGATCCGATTGAAACGTTTCATTAATCCGGATTTAAATGGATTTCCAAAAAGTGATGCGAATTACATTTTGTATTTCGAAACAGTTTTAATGCTTTTGTTTTTATTCATGGATGCTGCCGATTTGCATTTGCAAAATGTACCAGGAGGATTTTCACACTTTCATAAAGCAGGAAGTTTTCCAATAAGCCAATTTATTGCTCCAGTATTTAATGGAATGTCAAATGAATTGGTTGCTATATTGTTTGAGGCTTTTTGGTGGTTGCATATTGCAGGTATTTTGGTTTTTATGAACTATTTATACTTCTCAAAACATTTGCATATTCTTTTGGCTTTCCCAAATACTTATTTTGCCAATTTGAAACCAGAAGGGCAATTTGATAATTTAGAATCGGTTACAAAGGAAGTGAAGTTAATGATGGACCCAAATGCTGACCCGTTTGCGGCGGCGCCGGTTGATGAAAATGCTGCTCCGAGTAAATTTGGTGCAAGCGATGTTCAGGATTTAAACTGGGTTCAGTTATTAAATGCTTACACCTGTACAGAATGTGGACGTTGTACATCATCTTGTCCGGCAAATCAAACAGGCAAGAAATTGTCTCCTCGTAAAATTATGATGGATACAAGAGATCGTTTGCAGGAAGTTGGTAAAAACATTGATGCTAATAAAGGTGTTTTTGTTCCGGATAATAAAACGTTATTAAACGATTATATTACACCAGAAGAATTATGGGCCTGTACCTCTTGTAACGCTTGTGTTGAAGAATGTCCAGTAAATATCAGTCCATTATCTATTATTATGGATATGCGCCGTTATTTGGTAATGGAACAAAGTGCTGCTCCGATGTCGTTGAATGCTATGATGACAAATATTGAAAACAATGGAGCACCATGGCAATACAGTCAGCAAGATAGATTGAACTGGAAAAACGAGAATTAGAAAAGATTTAATTGGTTATTTGTTTAACCGTTTAATCGATTGAATAAAATATTTGAGGTTTTTAGTGAGGTTATAGTAAAGAGTGCGATTAACCAATTTAGCGATTAACCGATTTAACAACAAAAGAAGATGTCAGAAAGTTTAGTAGTGCCAACAATGGCTGAAATGTTAGCCGAAGGAAAACAACCAGAAGTTTTGTTTTGGGTAGGTTGCGCAGGAAGTTTTGATGATAGAGCGAAAAAAATTACTAAAGCATTTGTACGTATTTTAAATCGTACCAATGTTTCATTTGCAGTTTTAGGAACAGAAGAGAGTTGTACCGGAGATCCTGCAAAACGTGCCGGAAATGAATTTTTGTTTCAGATGCAGGCCATGATGAATATCGAGGTTTTAAATGCATATGAAGCTAAAAAAATTGTTACGGCTTGTCCGCATTGTTTTAATACTTTAAAAAATGAATATCCTGAATTGGGAGGTCAATATGATGTAATTCATCATACTGAGTTTTTAAAGTCGTTAATTGATGAAGGAAGACTGACTGTTGAAGGTGGTCAGTTTAAAGGAAAAAAAATTACTTTTCACGATCCTTGTTATTTAGGAAGAGCGAATAAAGTATATGAAGCTCCAAGAGATTTAATTCAAAAATTGGATGTTGAGTTAGTCGAAATGAAACGCTCAAAAGCAAACGGATTATGTTGTGGAGCAGGTGGTGCACAAATGTTTAAAGATGCTGAACCAGGAAACAAAGAAGTGAATGTTTTGCGTACCGAAGATGCTTTAGAAGTACAACCGGATATTATTGCTGCAGGTTGTCCATTCTGTAATACTATGTTAACTGATGGTATAAAACATCAGGAGAAAGAAGGGCAGGTGAAAGTAATGGATATTGCAGAGTTGATTGCAAACGCGCAAGATCTTTAATTTAAGGTCAAAGAAGCAAAGGTTCAAAGGGACAAAGGTTTTAACTTGAAACTTGAAGCCTGAAACAAAAAAACTAAAAGAAAAATTAAAATGTATATACCTTTTGAAAATTTACCTGGTGAATCCAGAGTTTGGATTTATCAATCAAACAGAAAATTTTCTGAGGAAGAATTTTCTGAAATTGAAACAGACCTAAAAGTTTTTGTGGAAGAATGGGCAGCACACGGAACTAGTTTAGAAGCTTCATATTTATTGAAATACAACCGATTTATTATTTTGGCTGTAAATCAGGAAGTGCAAGCGGCTACTGGATGTTCTATAGATAGTTCGGTGGAATTTATCCAGAGTTTGGAGAAAAAGTATAACGTTGATTTGTTAGATAAAATGAACGTAACTTTTAAAAATGGGGAGCATATTGCACATAAAACATTAATCGATTTCAAGAAAATGGTTAAAGATAAATCGGTTTCTGAGAATACGATTGTTTTTAATAATTTGGTCAACAATATCGAAGAATTCAATGAGTCCTGGGAAGTCCCGGCTGCCGATAGCTGGCATAGCAGATTTTTCTAAGAGGAAATTATAAAATATGAAAAGGCATGAAATTTCGGTTTTATGCTTTTTTTTTGTTTCAAAGGTTGAGGAAGTTGAAAAATAATTTTAAAAGTGTTAAATAATGATTTATTCAGGTCGGGAGTTTCGTTGGATGAAAATTAAAAATGGAAGATTGCATCTTGCGGTTGTAAATTTAAATATTCAAAAGAACGGAACTGGTGATAAAATTATAGAGAATTATCCTGAAGGGAAAATTTGTAATAATTCTATTGATGTGGGAATAAATGGATTTGAAGATTGGAAAATTGCTTTGAAGGCCGGTTTGAAATTTGCAGCTTCTTTCAGTCAGGACTTTTGGACAATTACTATAAACGAGGTATCTGGAAAACCTTTTATGGATACCAATCCTACTATCGTTGGTTATACAGGTATTTTAGCTTTTATCGAACAGACAAATGTTGTCATAAGTAATGAGATCATTCAGGAAATTGAGGAATTTGTTTATTCTAGTTGGTATAATGGTAATAAAAAAAAGATTCCGGATTTTAATGAATTAATTTTTAAGTAATTAATGTGGTTTTTTGGGGTTTTATAAAAGCTCAACTTTAACAAGATTTGCAGTAAATAGTTCTTATAAAAACTAAGACCTCTAATCTAGAAGCCCCGATGGGAGTGATATCCTTTTTTGCCGGGGTTCGGCATAAAAGATATAACGGACAGCGGGACAGGTCGTTCTTTTGAAAATGAAATTTCTGCTCCTGATAAAAATTAAAGCAGAAAATTTCTGTTCATAATTCAGAATCACAGCACATAAATATTATATAATTTAAAGCATTAGTAATCTGATACTTCTAAGATTCACAAAAATCTAACATTTTAAATACGGGAATAAACGTGATTTTTGAGTACTTTCGTAGTACTAAATTTAATACATGAAAATAGCAATAGTTTGTTATCCGACATTTGGTGGTAGTGGGGTTGTAGCCACAGAATTAGGCCTTGAATTAGCCAGACGCGGACACGAAATCCACTTTATTACCTACAGTCAGCCGGTTAGACTGGCACTTTTAAATCCTAATGTTCATTATCACGAAGTAAACGTTCCTGAATATCCTCTTTTCCATTATCAGCCTTATGAATTGGCTTTGTCAAGTAAATTGGTCGATATGGTGAAATTATATAAAATAGAAGTG
Organism: Flavobacterium sp. LAR06; assembly: GCF_041946075.1. Classification (NCBI taxonomy): domain Bacteria; kingdom Pseudomonadati; phylum Bacteroidota; class Flavobacteriia; order Flavobacteriales; family Flavobacteriaceae; genus Flavobacterium; species Flavobacterium sp. LAR06. The sequence continues at coordinate 268,872 of NZ_JAUTYT010000007.1, forward strand.
CTTCATGTGCATTATGCAATTCCACACGCGTATGCAGGTTATATGGCAAAGCAAATGCTGAAAAATGAAGGAATTAATCTTCCGATGATTACAACGCTTCACGGAACAGATATTACATTGGTAGGGAATCACCCGTTTTATAAACCAGCTGTAACTTTTAGTATCAATAAATCAGATTATGTGACTTCGGTTTCTCAGAGTTTGAAAGATGATACGTTGAAATTATTCAAAATCAAGAATAAAATAAAGGTAATCCCGAATTTTATTGAGCTGGATAAAGTAAAAACGGATCCAACTGCTCCTTGTCACCGTTATGTTATGGCGAAGGAAAATGAGCGTATTATTACCCACATTAGTAACTTTAGAAAAGTAAAACGTATTCCGGATATTATTAAGATTTTCTATAATATTCAGAAGGTGATGCCGGCTAAATTGATGATGGTTGGTGATGGTCCTGAAAAAGAAAAAGCGGAAGTTTTATGCATGGAATTAGGGATTTATGATAAAGTAATTTTCTTTGGAAACAGTAATGAAATCGATAAAATTTTATGTCTGACTGATTTGTTTTTACTTCCATCAGAAACAGAAAGTTTTGGTTTGGCCGCTTTAGAAGCTATGGCCTGCGGTGTTCCGGTAATTTCAAGTAATTCGGGAGGTTTGCCAGAGGTTAATTTTGACGGTATTTCCGGATATTTGAGCAATGTGGGAGATGTTGAAGAAATGGCTGCAAATGCGATTAAGATTTTGGAAAATGATGAAGTTTTAAATCAGTTTAAAATGAATGCTCTTGAAGTGGCAAAGAAATTTGATATCAAAAACATACTTCCAATATATGAGGCTTTGTATCAGAAAGCAATTGACGATTATAAAGAGTAGAAACATTAATTTTAAAGTAACGTAAATGAAAAAAGTAATTTCGGTTTTAGCAGTTTTTGTTTTAATTTCTTGCGGATCAAAAAAGGCATCAGATTCAAAAGCATTATATGAAGTTTTGACAACACAATCTGACGGGGGTGGAAATATCAAATTTTATGAGATTTTGACAGAACCAAACGAAATCAAAATGTTAGTAAACGATCCTCTTTTGGCTGATAAAATGAAACAGGATGATATTAGTAACTCGAACTATGTTATTTTGAATATGGGTGAGAAAAATACTGGTGGCTATTCTATTGGAGTTGAAAAAGTCGAGGAAACGGATAAAAATATTATTATCACTGTGAAAGAGAACAATCCGGCTCCAGATGCTATGACTATGCAGGTAATTACTTATCCTTATACGGTTGTAAAAGTGCGCTCTAAAAAAGAGATTATAATTAAATAGTACTTCTTCTGAAGTCTTAAGATTCTTAATGTTACAAATAAAAAAACCTGACGTAATTAAGCGACAGGTTTTCTTCTTTTACAATTATTTTTTAATTTTATTTTAGAATTTGAATTTGATACCTAAACCAACATCAAATCCAAAATTATCATCGTCGTAATATCCTGAACCAATTTCAGGTCTTGCGTCTAAAGATAATAGGATTGGCACTTCTTTAAAGCCATATTCGATACCGATATCACCTGCTGCAAAAACATAAGTTCCGCTGTCATTATATTTAACATTTCCGTTATAATAATCATGATCCCAGGCAGCGATACCAGCACCAACACCAGCGTACCAGTTAAAACCTCCGTCGATATTCCAAACCCATTGGTAAAGACCAACTGCTTTAATAGCGTCAACATCGCTACTGTTTCTCCATCCTAAATCGAACTCAAGTCTGTTTTTGTCGTTTAATCCTCTTTGGTACGATATTTCTCCTCCAAATCCGTTATTGTCTCCTAAGCGTAATCCAAGAGCGTTTTTAGCAATGTCTTGTGCCTGAGCCGTAAACGCTAATCCGAATAGCATAATGGCAGATAAAATGATTTTTTTCATAAAAATGGTTATTAATTTTTTTCAAATGTACTTTTATATGAAAGGATAAAACGTATAATACTTTTTAAAATTGTTATATAATTCACATTTTTATGGTGATTAATATGGGTGATTAGTGGAATCACTCATTGTAAATGGTAAGTTGCTTGCGTGTAATGATTTAGCTTTTACCAATCAGCCAATTAAGAAATTGAAGTTTAATTTGTCCTTGATTCAAAAAAAATCCTGTCGTAATTAAGCGACAGGATTTCTTTTACAGTTGTTTTTCACTTTTATTTTAGAATCTGAATTTGACTCCCAGACCTACGTCAAATCCAAAATTATCATCGTCATAATATCCTGAACCAATTTCAGGTCTTGCATCTAATGAAAGCGTAATGGGTGCTTCACTGAATCTATATTCTATACCAATATCTCCGGCAGCAAAAACATATACTCCACTATCATCACCGTAATGAGATCCAGATCCATCATAATTATAATCCCATGCTGATAGACCACCACCTACGCCAGCATACCAGTTAAAGCCTCCATCAATATTCCAAACCCATTGGTAAAGAGCTACTCCCTTAATGGCGTCGACATCACTACTGTTTTTCCAGCCTAAGTCGAATTCAAGTCTGTTTTTTTGATTCAATCCTAATTGATATGATATTTCAGCACCAAATCCATTGTTGTCTCCTAAACGTAAACCTAAAGCGTTTTTTGAAATTTCTTGTGCCTGAGCCGTAAATACTAATCCCAAAAGCATAATGGCAGATAAAATAATTTTTTTCATAAAAAAAATGGTTGTTAATTTTTTTTGAATTTAGTGTTATACAATGATATACAATTTACAAAAATAGAAAAATTGTTGTAAATTAATATTTATTTGGTGGCTATTATGTAACTGATTAGCAAATAAATTTGGGAAGGGAGTTTTTATTTACATATAATGTTTTACCTTTTAACAATCATTGAAGTAATTAATTGTGAAGTTAAAATATCTTCCATTTCGAATAAATTTTCTTCTTCTTCAGTCAAATTTGATTCGGCATAGGTGAATAATTTCCAGCGTTTTTTGTGGTATTCCAATGCGGTTAAGTTTTCAACCCAATCACCCGAATTCAGATATAAAGTAGATCCGTGTTTGTTTTCTATGGTAGTGATTTTTGGTTCATGAATGTGTCCGCAAATTACATAATCGTAATTTTTTTCGATTGCTAAATCAGTTGCAGTAGTTTCAAAATCAGAAATAAATTTTACTGCTTTTTTTACGCTTGCTTTTATTTTTTTAGAAAACGAATAAGGTTCGCGGCCTAATTTAGCCAGACACCAGTTTGCAAAACGATTGCTTAGGATTAGATAATCATAGCCCAGGCCACCTAATTTTGCAATCCATTTGGAGTGTTGTACTGAGGCATCAAAAACATCTCCATGAAAAATCCAGGCTTTTTTACCGTCTAAATCTAAAACTAATTTATCAAGGAGTGCAAAATTCCCCATGTTCATGTCGCTGAATTTGCGGAGAATTTCATCGTGATTTCCAGTGATGTAATACACTTTTGTGCCTTTAGATGCCATTCCTATAATACGTTGAATAACTCGTAAATGTGCTTTTGGAAAATAAGATTTTCTAAATTGCCAGGCATCAATAATGTCTCCGTTTAGGACTAAAGTTTTGGGTTTAATGCTTGATAAATAGTTGTTTAATTCTTTGGCGTGGCTTCCGTAAGTTCCTAAGTGAACATCTGAAAGGACAACTAACTCGACATTTCTTTTTTTCAATTTTTCCTGATTTGAAGTTTAGCAAATAAAAGAAACTTGAGTCAGTTTCATTTTATCAAATGGTTACCAATTTGGCTTCAATTTTAATAAATTATGATTTTTATCCAACTTAGTCTTTACTTAATAATACCAACTTTAAATTTTTTAATTTAATTCATAAAACTTACATTTGCTCAAAACAAATTACAATGGCAGGAAATAGCTACGGCACCCTATATAAAGTTACAACATTTGGAGAATCTCATGGTGAAGCTTTAGGCGGAATTATAGATGGATGTCCATCAGGAATTGAACTTGACTTAGAAGCAATTGAGGTTGAAATGTCTCGAAGAAAACCGGGACAATCAGCAATTGTAACCCAAAGAAAAGAACCAGATGCAGTTCAGTTTTTATCTGGAATTTTTGAAGGTAAAACAACCGGAACTCCAATTGGTTTTATTATCCCAAATACCAATCAAAAATCAGACGATTACTCTCATATAAAAGATAATTACAGGCCAAGCCACGCTGATTATGTGTATGATCAAAAGTACGGTTTTCGTGACTATCGCGGTGGCGGAAGAAGTTCTGCACGTGAAACTGCAAGTAGAGTAGTAGCGGGCGCTATTGCAAAACAAATGTTACCTGAAATTAAAATTAATGCTTACGTTTCTTCTGTTGGTCCAATTCATTTGGATACTCCTTATCAGGAATTAGATTTTTCAAAAATTGAAAGCAATCCGGTTCGTTGTCCTGATGAAAAATCAGCAGCGATTATGGAAGAATATATTCGCGATATCCGTAAACAAGGAGATACTGTTGGAGGAGTTGTTTCATGTGTCATTCAAAACGTTCCAGTTGGTTTGGGAGAGCCTGTTTTTGATAAATTACATGCTGAACTAGGAAAAGCAATGCTTTCTATTAATGCGGTAAAAGGTTTTGAATACGGAAGTGGATTTTCAGGATCTGAGATGAAAGGAAGCGAACATAATGACTTATATAATCCAGACGGAACTACAAAAACAAATCTTTCAGGTGGAATTCAGGGTGGAATAAGCAACGGAATGGATATATATTTCAGAGTAGCTTTCAAACCTGTTGCGACTATCATGCAGACACAGGATTCATTAGATAATAAAGGAAATATTACACCAATGACCGGTAAAGGCCGTCATGATCCTTGTGTAGTACCTCGCGCAGTGCCAATTGTTGAAGCAATGGTGGCGATTGTTTTGGCTGATTTTTACCTGATCAACAAAACGTATTAATAAAAGTTAAGACAGTGAGGGTCTTAATATTTTAATTTAAAACAACAAATTAATGCAACAGCAAGTTACAGAAACCAAAAAAAAATCATTTCTTTCAGGATTAACAGGGCAGATTATAATTGCTATGGTTCTTGGAGCAACTTTAGGAATTATATTGCACAATTATATTTCGCCTGAAGCTGCACAATCGTTTAGTAATAAAATAAAAATGTTGGCAACCATTTTTATTCGTTTAGTACAAATGATAATTTCCCCTTTAGTATTCACCACTTTAGTAGTGGGAATTGCAAAATTAGGAGATATTAAAACGGTTGGAAGAATCGGAGGAAAAGCGCTAGCATGGTTTTTTACAGCATCTTTTATATCTTTATTAATTGGGTTGTTTTATGTAAATGTTTTACAGCCAGGTGTAGGTTTAAAATTAGACCATGTTGATATGGCGGCTGCGTCAGAAGTGACTGGTAAAACTAAAATACTTTCTGTTGAGAATTTTGTGGAGCACATCGTGCCTAAAAGTCTTTTCGAAGCAATGGCAACCAATGAGATTTTACAAATCGTAATATTTTCTATCTTTTTTGGATTGGCTGCAGCTTCCTTAGGAAGTACTGTAAAACCGGTAATAAATGCTTTAGATAAAGCTTCTCATATTGTGTTGAGAATGGTGAATTATGTAATGAACTTTGCTCCAATTGGAGTTTTTGGTGCCATTGCAGGAGTATTTGCTATTAGAGATGCAGAAGAGCTAGTACTTACTTATTTTAAATTCTTTGGATCGTTTTTGATCGGAATTAGCACCTTGTGGGTTCTTTTAATTGCAATTGGATACATCTTCTTGAAAGGAAGAATGACCGAGTTATTAAAACGTATTGTAGGCCCATTGGCAATCGCTTTTGGAACAACAAGTAGTGAAGCTGTTTTTCCAAAATTAACGGAGGAATTAGAGGAATTTGGTGTAAAAGACAAAGTAGTATCTTTTATGTTACCGCTTGGATATTCGTTCAATTTGGACGGGAGTATGATGTATATGACTTTCGCCAGTATTTTTATTGCCCAATTTTATGGTGTTCATTTAGATTTAGGAACACAAATGGTAATGCTTTTGGTTTTAATGTTAACTAGTAAGGGAATTGCAGGTGTGCCAAGAGCTAGTTTAGTAGTAGTTGCGGCAACGTGTGGTATGTTTGATATTCCGGTTGAAGGGATTGCATTGATTTTACCTATTGATCACTTTTGTGATATGTTTAGAAGTGCGACAAACGTATTAGGAAATGCTCTTGCAACTTCTGTTGTTGGGCAATGGGAAAGTAATAAGGAAGAGAAATTAAATATAGTAGAAGAGAATTAATTTTTTTCTTTAATTACATAAAAAAAGCCGTAATAACTTTCGTTATTACGGCTTTAATTTTATTGCATAAAATTATGCTACTTTTCCTTTTCTTCCTTCTTCCGTTTCTGGTTCAGCAGACGTATCACCTCCATGAACAGTTTTCAATTGTGCTTTTGTTAATTTTTCAGATCCTTCAGATTTTAAAATTTTTTCTAACATAGTTTAAATTTTAAATGCACCAATCTTGATAAGGCACTTGGGGTTTGTATCTGTAAATAGGTGTTAAGAGTATAATTTTATTTCAATTATCCTGTTAAAAAAGATATTATTTTTTCAATATAATTCTTGTTATATAGGTTGTTGCTTGAGTCTGGTTAATTTTGATAAATATTTTACGGTTTTACTTGTTTTAAGATGTTAACCTTTAAAAAACACAAGCAAGCTAAATTTGCCATATTTTGAGCGTGATTAATTTTGTAAAAATTTAGGTCTTTTTTTATAGCTTAATAATGTATATTTGAGAGCAATATATTAACTATGTTTAGATTTCGAATATTTTTAGCGCTGTCTTTATTACTGAATATTGTTTCATTAAAATTAATAGCACAAACTAATACTGAAGCTTCAGTTAAAGCAGATAAGCTTGTAAAAGAAGCATTAGTTAAATTCCGGGAATCAAACTTTGAAAAATCATTAATTATATCCCGAGTTGCATTAAATTCTGCAACAAGTGCTAAAAATTATTCTTTAATTTCCCGCTCTTATAATATCATTGCTGCTAATTACAATGAATTGTCAGAAGTTGACAAAGCTATTTTCTTCTATAAAAAAAGTTTGTATTATGCCAATAAAACAGATAATGATTCTATAAAATACAATCTCTATAATAACTTGGGGAATATGTATTGTTTTGAAAAAAAGCAATTCGATAAAGGAATTAGTTATTATAAAAAATCGATAGCGTACGGTTTAAAGATTAATGACTTGAATCAAATTTACTTTACGAATGTAAATATTGCCTGGGCCTATTTTGATATTGGGAAATTCAAGGAAGGTTACCCCTATTTAAGATTTGTTGGAAACAATACTGAAAAATATGGTGATAAAACCACCGAGATTGTTGTAAACATGCTTAACGGAATGTATGCAAGTTACTCCAATGAAGATGATACGGCAAATGCTTATTTCTTAAGTGCAATTCATGCGGGACAAGACAGTGAGGAGCAATCAGATTTATCTTTCGCACATTTAGAATATTCAAAATTTTTAACCAGAAAGAAAAGATATAAAGAAGCCTATGAAAATCTGGCTTCATACAATAAAATTACAGAAGCATTATACAATCAGCAAAAACTGGAAAAAGCCTCTATTGCTGGTTTTAATTTGGAATTGGATGAATACAAAAGGCAGATTGATAAAATTGAGAACGAAAAAATTTCACAATCTCAAAGTCTAAAAAAATCCAGAATCATTGTAATTCTTTTTGTTTTAATTTCGCTTATTCTTCTTGTTTTGATAATTACATTGATAAAGAATATCAGATTTAAAAAGAAGCATAATTTAGAGCTTGTAGAAGCAAAAGAAATTGCTGAGGAAGCTTCTCTCCTTAAAACACAATTTATTTCGACTATAAGCCATGAATTGCGTACGCCCTTGTATGGCGTTGTGGGTATTACAAATATGCTGCTTGAAGAGCATAAAGAATTGGCACAAAGTCAACATTTAAGTTCCTTAAAGTTTTCTGCACGCTACCTTCTTTCTTTGGTAAATGATATTTTGCAGATTAATAAAATTGAAGAAAATAAAGTTATTCTTGAAAATCTGACATTCAATATCTCAGATGAAATTACAATGATTAAAAATTCACTTTCTTTTCTTTCTCAAAAAAACAATAACAAAATTAAGGTTTTTATTGATCCCTGTATTCCTGAATACCTGATTGGCGATAAATTAAGATTAGCACAGATTTTAATGAATCTGGTTAGCAATGCATTGAAATTTACAAAAGACGGAGAAGTAGAAATTATTGTTAATTTGAATAAAGTAGAGGAGAAATTTTATTTTTTAGAGTTTCATATAAAAGATAATGGTGTTGGAATTGCAGTTGTTGATCAGAACAAAATTTTTGAGAAATTTGTTCAGGTCGGAAGAAAAGAGGAGGATTATCAAGGTACCGGATTAGGACTTAGTATCGTAAAACGACTTTTAGGATTGTTTGGCAGTAAAATTAATCTGGAAAGTAATATTGGTGAAGGAACTTCATTTTCGTTTGTAATTCCGTTTGAACATGATCCTCAAAAAACAAAAAAAATTATTGATGAAATAGAAGTGGATTTGACATCCAGCGAGGTTTATAAAATCTTAATTGTCGAAGATAATCTTATTAATCAGTTGGTTACAAAGAAGATTATCGAGAAAAATAATTATGTATGCAAAGTAGTTGATGATGGTTTTGGCGCGTTGGATATTATTGAGAAAGAAGATTTTGATCTAATTTTAATGGATATTAATATGCCACTAATGAATGGATTTGAAACTTCTAAAAGAATTCGTTTAAAGGGGATAACAACACCAATTGTAGCATTAACAGCATTTGATAAGGACGAAATTACTGATGAGTCTATTTCGTCAGGAATAAACGATATTATAGTAAAACCGTTTGAGCCAATTAAACTATTTAAGATTATAAGCTATTTAATAAAAGAAACAAAAAACGTTGGTTAATACCAACGTTTTTTATTTTGCTTAGAAGCATTTGATTTTCTTGATTTATGAGCGCCACCGCTTCGGTTTGAATTTTTAGGTTTTTCAGCCGTTGCCTCCGGACTTCCTGAATGCCATGGGTAAGGATGGTCCGTAATTGTTTTTACATCTACTTTTATTAGCTTTTGAATGTCCTTCCAATAAGGTTCTTCATCTTTACCACAAAATGAAATAGCAATTCCACCGTTTCCTGCACGTCCGGTTCTACCAATTCGGTGAACGTATGTCTCAGGAATATTGGGTAAATCAAAGTTGATTACATAAGGTAATTGATCAATATCGATTCCTCTCGCAGCAATATCTGTCGCAACTAAAACGCCAACTTCTTTGTTTTTAAATGCATCCAAAACACGCTGTCTTGCATTTTGTGATTTATCACCGTGAATGGCTTCAGCTGGAATATCTTTTTTACGAAGTGCTTTTACAACATTATCTGCGCCATGTTTGGTTCTTGAAAAAACCAATACATTTGATAACTCTTCGTTTTTTATTAAATGATATAATAAATTTCTTTTCTCTGTTTTTTCAACAAAATAAACACGTTGCTCTACAGTTTCAGCAGTTGATGAAACGGGAGAAACTTCTACTTTTGCAGGATCTTGCAGAAACATTTCAGCCAGTTCGCGAATCGCAATTGGCATTGTTGCAGAAAACAATAAAGTCTGACGGTTTTTAGGTGTTAATTTTACGATTTTTTTTACATCGTTTATAAAACCCATATCAAGCATCTGATCGGCTTCATCCAGAACCAATGTATGTAAATGGTCTAAATCCAGAAATCCTTGTTTCTGTAAGTCTAATAATCTTCCTGGTGTTGCTACCAGAATGTCAACACCATTTTTTAAAGTGTCAACCTGAGGATTTTGAGAAACTCCACCAAAAATCGTCAATTGAGTTAGGTTGGTGTATTTGGCATAAGTATCAAAACTTTGTCCAATTTGAACCGCTAATTCACGCGTTGGTGTAACTATAAGAGCACGAATTTGTTTTGCTTTTTTTGATGAGCCTACAATTCGGTGTAACTGATGTATAATTGGAATAGCAAATGCCGCTGTTTTTCCTGTACCTGTTTGTGCACAACCAATTAAATCTCTTCCCGATAAAACGATCGGAATAGATTGTTCCTGAATAGGTGTGGGGTTTAGGTAGCCTTCTTCAAATACGGCTTTTTGTATACTTTTTGAAAGTGATAAATCTTCGAATAACATATCTTAGGTATTAAGATTTTAGTTTAAAGTACTAAAATTCTGTGCAAAGATAGGTTTATTCGGCCAATCGTTTATTTGAATTGGGGTTTATTTAGGAAATTCACTAATTACTAGTAATTAAAATTTTAGTTTAGATTAGATTTTTTCGTTGTTGGCCTTGATGAAATCGGTTACCAGATAGCCAATTAATTTTCCTATTAAATTGTTATTTGGAGAATCAGCTAAATCTGGGGCACCTTCACAAATATGTAAATAGGTAGCATTTTTATGTTGTCCAAAGAAAGAGATAAACTGTCTTAATTCTTCTACAGAAAAGCCACTTATGGTCATGGCACTACTGGCGATATTTGGAATGGCATCCAAATCAATTTCAATACCGAAAGAATCATTTTTTATGAAATCTAAGGCCATGATCATTTCTTTATTGAATTCCTTTTCTTTTCGAATGTTTACGCTGTCGTAAGTATTATAGCGAACACGATCTTCTAATTTTTTAATAATATCAAGAACGCTTTTTGAAGTATAATTTTCATGCAGTCCAAAAATGAAATATTTTTTCAGGAAACCTTCTTCATAAGCATAAGAAAAACCGTTTCCGCTGTGGCGTCCTTCTAAAATTCTGAAATCAGAATGCGCATCAAAATTAATTGCATTTATAGGTTTTCCTTTAGCTAAAGCGGAACCTTTTATATTTCCGTAAGCATTATTATGTCCTCCACCAATAATAATTGGCGTTTTTCCAGCTTTTACAATCGTGAAAATAATATGAGAAACTTCCTTGTCAATTTTTTCTACTAACTGGCTTAATTTAGATCGGTCGTCAATGTCATTAAAATCAAGATTTTCAACATCGCGCATTTCTTGTGCAACATTTATTTGGCCCAAAATAATAATTTGGCTGCCTTTGCAAAAACGATTATGCTGAATATTAGCAATACTTTTTATTGCACACTGCCATGCTGATGCTGCTCCGGGTCTGCCGTAGTTTGCACGCACGCCAATATCTTCAGGAATTCCCAAAAGCACATATTTAGCCTCACTTTCTTTTAGAAAAGCAATCTTGTCAGCACCTTTAGGGATAACAATCATCTTCTCTCCAAACTTTATTTCACCACTTCGATGATTTGTGACTTTTGCTAAATCATTAACAGTAAAAGGAATTAAATTCTCCATAAAAAAAAATATTGTCCAAAAATAATATAATTGTATTAACTTACGTTATTAGGATATATTAATTCTTAAATTTGTTTTAAAGAAAATTATTTAAATATGGAAAACCCAAAGAACAACAACTCAAGTCTAAAAGCGGTAATCGCAGTTTTAGCAGTCCTACTTATTGGTAGCTTAGTGTATATTTTTAAATTGTCTTCTGATACAGAAGTAGTTAAGACGGAACTTACAACCACCATGACAGAGAAAGAATCTGTTATGAAAGATTTGCAAGAATTGAAAGCAACTTATGATGCTGCTATCGCTGAAAACACATCTATGTCTGATGAGTTAATTCAGGAAAGAGATAAAGTAGTAGCGTTGATGGACGATTTGAATAAATCTAAAGGAGATGTGTCTAAATACAGATCTCAGGTTCAGGCAATGCAAGGTAAAATGAAAACTTTAGTTGCTGAAAACGACGAATTGAAAAAACAAAATGGTGTTTTGACAGTTCAAAGAGATAGTACTATTGTGGTTTTAGGAGAGTCTAAAAAGTATAACGAAGTATTAGTTGGTCAAAACGAAGAATTGGCTAAAACAGTTGAAAAAGGTTCTAAATTATCAGTTTTAAATACTAAAACTATTGCTTACAAAGTAAAAGGTTCTGGTAAACAAGTTGAAACAGATAAAGCAAGCCGTGCAGACGTTTTAAAAGTTAGTTTTACAATTGCTGAAAACTCAATCGCTAAATCTGGAGATAAAACGTATTACGTACAAGTTATTGATAGTAAAAACAATGTTTTAGGAGATAAAAAAACGGAGACTTTTGGAGACAATACTTTAACTTATAGTTTTAAGACTACTGTAAAATATGAAAATAAAACAGTACAGGTTTCTGAAGACTTAATTGGTAAAGATTTCGAAAAAGGAACTTACTTTATCAATGTTTTTGATAATGATGAATTGGTTTCTAAAACTAGTTTCTCTTTAAGATAAGACGTCCGGAGGGATAATAATACCACTAAAATATTAAAGGTCTGTGAAGTTTTTTTCACAGACCTTTTTTTATTGCATTTTTTTTAATTTAAAATCTTTCCTTCCAGAAAAACACTTTCAATTAAATTACTGCCAAAAGCATATGGAATTTGGTAGTAAGATGAAATGGGTTTTGTCAGGATTAAATTGGCCTTTTTGCCTTTTGTAATACTGCCGTGGGTTTCAGAAAGTCCCATTGCGTAAGCTCCGTTTATAGTGGCTGCATTAATGGCTTCTTCAGGAGTCATTTTCATTTTAATACAAGCCGTTGCAACAACAAAATTCATATTTCCTGATGGAGTAGAGCCAGGGTTGAAATCTGTTGCTAAAGCAATAGGTAAACCTGCTTTTATCATTTCACGGGCAGGCGTGTACGGAATACTTAAAAAATAAGAACAAGACGGTAAAGCAACAGGCATTGTTTCAATGTTTTTTAAGGCTTCAATGTCTTCTGGGTTCATAATTTCGAGATGATCGACAGAAAGGGCTTTAAATTTGATTCCAGACTGAATTCCTCCAATAGAATTGAATTGATTCACATGGATTTTTGGCTTTAAGCCGAATTGAATTCCGGCTTCCATAATTTTCTCGGTTTCTTCAACAGAAAAATAACCTGTTTCACAAAAAACATCAATATAATCAGCTAGTTTGTTTTGAGCGATTTCCGGAAGCATTTTTGTTATAATTTCATCAATATAACCTTGTTTGTTTTCCTTGTAATGAAGTGGGAAAGCATGAGCTCCTAAAAAAGTGGCTTTAATGGTGATTGGATAATTTTCTGCGAGTTTTTTAATAACGCGCAGCATTTTTAATTCTCCTTCAACAGTAAGTCCGTAACCTGATTTTATCTCAACAGCTCCGGTTCCTAAATGCATAACTTCTTCTAATCGAAGTTTGGATTGTTCGTATATCTCTTCTTCAGAAGTTTCGTTTAGTTTTTTAGCCGAGTTTAAAATGCCACCACCGCGATTGGCGATTTCTTCATAAGTAAAACCGTTTATTCTGTCGACAAATTCCTGTTCGCGATTTCCTGCGTATACAATATGCGTATGACTGTCACACCAGGTGGGCAAAACAATTCGTCCTGTTGCATCAATAATTTTATCTACTTGAATTTCAGGTAGATTATCCATCGATCCAAAATCTTCAATCAGGTTATCTTTTAAAATTAAAAAAGCATTTTTAATAGTTGGAAGAATTGCCATTTCGGCTCCTGAAACCTTAGAAATTGAAGTTTCACGAACCTGAAGCAGTTCTTTTATATTGGTAATTAAAGTAGTCATATATTGATATTGTTATAAAACACAAATTTCACAAATTATCACGAACTAACTCGTGAAATCTGTGAAATTCGTATTTAAATTTAATGGATTTATTCTGAAACTGTAATTTCAAACATTTTGCTCCAGTTTTTACCTGTTACGAAAATGGTTTTAGTTTTTGGATTGTAAGCAATTCCGTTTACAACATCACCAGAATCAATATCGGTCATTAATTTACGCAAACTTGACATGTTTAAAATTCCTTCGACAGCGCCATTCTTTGGATCTACAATAGCAATTGCATCTTTTTGAAATACATTCACATAAAATTTCCCGTTGATTAATTCTAATTCGTTTACTGCTTTTATTTTTGAACTTCCTGAATAAACATTGATATAATCGACCATTTTTTGTGTTGCAGGATCCATTTTCCAGATTTTCTCTGTACCGTCTGATTGATAAATAAATTTACCATCATTTGTCATTCCCCATCCTTCGATCTCTTTTTCGTAAGTAAAGGTTTTTTTAAGTTTTAAAGTATTAGCGTCATAAATAAAACCTGTTTTTTCCTGCCAGGTTAGCTGAAACAATTCGCCGTTGATAAAAGTAATTCCTTCGCCGAAATATTTTGGTTCAAGGTTTATTTGTTTAAAAGTTTTGCCTGTTTTATAATCGTATTTTCTTAAAAACGAATTTCCTTTTTCTCCGGTACTTTCATATAAAGTGTCTTTATAGAATTCTAAACCTTCGGTAAAAGATTTTTTATCATGAGGATAGGTATTAACGATTTTAAAGTTTAATAATTTAGGTTCAACATTAGAAACTACCTCAATTCTTTTTGTTGCATCAGAAAAATCTCCATCAAAATAAACACTCGCTTTTAAATATTGGTAACCTAGTTTTTGATCCTTTAATTCAAATTTGAATTTCTCTGCACCTTTAGCACTTCCAACTTTTTTGTCGTTAACGAAGTAAGCAATGCTATCAATTTCCTTTGTATTTGGATTTAAAACTGCGATCGAAACGGCTTCCTGAGGCAGAAAATGTGCTGGAAAAGCAGAATCATCAATAGTAAAAAAAGAATTTTCACTTTTATTTTTATCTCCACATCCAATTAATGTGATTCCTAATAAAATGACAGTTAGGAAGTTATATTTTTTCATAGTTAAAAATTTGAATAAGCCAATATACGACGATATTTTTATAGCAACAAAGCTCTTGCAAAAATATAAAAAGATTGTATATTTGCACCGGCAAGTCCTACACGACCAGCTCCTGCAGACTCCCCCAGGATGGGAACATAGCAAGGGTACGTGGTTGAGCGGTGCGATGTAGGTCGCTTGCCATTTTTTATTTTTTAGATTTAATACAAAAGTAGTCTTCCTTCGGGAGGATTTTTTTATTTTTGGACCTTTCAGAAGTTAAAAGTTATTTGTTAAACGGCAGAAGTTTAACTTATATGCTTCAACTCATAACGTATAACCCCATAACACATAACTTTTCAAAATGAGTAAAGTCGTTTTAATTACCGGAGGATCCTCAGGGATTGGAAAATCTATTGGAGAATTTTTGCATAAAAAAGGTTTCGTTGTCTATGGAACGAGTAGAAATCCTGAGAAAGTTCTTAATTCTATTTTTCCGTTATTGACTTTAGATGTTCGTAATACAGAATCGATTGAGTCTGCTGTTGCAAAAATAATTGAGATTTCAGGGCGATTAGATGTTGTAATTAATAATGCAGGTGTTGGAATTACGGGACCATTAGAAGAAATTCCGATGGAAGAAATCAAAAACAATTTTGAGACTAATTTTTTTGGGCCAATTGAAGTGATGAAAGCTGTTTTACCACAAATGCGTGCGCAAAAATCGGGTTTGATTATTAATATTACTTCTATTGCAGGTTATATGGGATTGCCTTACAGAAGTGTATATTCAGCCTCAAAAGGAGCCTTAGAATTAATTACGGAAGCTTTACGAATGGAGGTAAAGTCTTTTGGAATTGACATTACAAACGTGGCGCCAGGTGATTTTGCTACAAATATCGCTTCAGGGCGTTATCATGCACCAGTTATTCAGGGTTCTGCTTATGAAAAAGTTTATGGAGAAACTCTTGCAACGATGAATGAGCATGTTGATGCAGGAAGTAATCCGAATGAAATGGCCGAAGCGATTTTTAAGATTATGCAGGAGAAAAATCCAAAAGGACATTATAAAGTTGGTGCCTTTATGCAGAAATTTTCGATTGTGTTAAAACGTGTTCTTCCAGATAAAGTTTATGAGAAGATGTTAATGAATCACTATAAATTATAAAATTATGGATGAAATTAGAGAGTTTTTACTTGCTATTTTTGCAGTTTTAGTTTTTGTTGTTATAGGGTTTGTAATTCGCAGAATATTAAGTTCGATAAGTGATAAAATCAATAATTCAGAAGTTTATAAAGAAGATACTTTAAGAGTTTTGGAAGAAATTAGAGATGAATTAAAACAATTAAATAAAAAGGATACTTCAAAATAATTTTAAGTTGTAATTTTGCAGCTGAATTTGCGTGGGAAATAGAGCCTTTTGTGAACTGAAACGGAACAAAAGATATAGCTGAAAGTCCTCCCGATAGTTATCGGGATTGGGTCACGCCCAAATAATATTCAACACAATTATAAATATATAAATTATGAAATTTTTTATTGATACAGCTAATTTAGCGCAAATTAAAGAAGCACAAGCATTAGGTGTTTTAGATGGTGTAACAACTAATCCGTCATTAATGGCGAAGGAAGGTATTACTGGAAAAAACAACATTTTGAAGCATTATGTTGATATCTGCAATCTTGTAGAAGGTGATGTAAGTGCTGAAGTAAATGCGTTGGATTATGATGGAATGATCAAAGAAGGTGAAGAATTAGCTGAATTGCACGACCAAATCGTAGTGAAATTACCTATGACAAAAGAAGGTGTAATGGCTGCAAAATATTTTTCAGATAAAGGAATCAAAACAAACGTAACGCTTGTATTCTCTGCTGGACAAGCTTTATTGGCTGCAAAAGCGGGAGCAACTTATGTTTCTCCTTTTATTGGTCGTTTAGATGATATTTCTACAGATGGTTTAAATTTAATCGAAGAGATTAGATTAATTTATGATAATTACGGATACGAAACTCAAATTTTAGCAGCTTCTGTGCGTCATACAATGCATATTGTAAACTGTGCTAAAATTGGTGCTGATGTTATGACAGGCCCGCTTTCTGCAATTGCAGGATTGTTGAAACACCCGTTAACTGATATTGGTTTAGCTCAGTTTGTTGCTGATTTCGAAAAAGGAAATAGGTAATAGGATTTAAACATTACATAGAATCGCCATCTTTCTTGTGAAAGGTGGCGATTTTTTTTATATTTTTATTCTTAAAAATAACCTACATATGAAAAAAGTACTAGTAATGTTTTTGTTTTTAGTAGCTGGTTTGCAGGTAAATGCACAAGCGAGGGTTTTGAAATCAGTAAATGAGGCGGGTGATGTCGCCACTTTTGAATTAGACTGTACAGTAAAGTTTCAGACGCTTGCCAAAGGTTTGAGGTATAACATTACACGCCACGAGTTCAAAGGTCCGGAAATGAAAAACTCTTACCGTTTATTATTGGTAATGGATGGTTTTTATTCTAAAACGCTGAATAAAGAAATGACGATTTCAGCTGTTTTAAATGATGGAACTGTAATTGAGGCAAGAAAGACAATTGAAGATGATGGATTCTTTGATGGTGCCTGTACACTAAAAATTAAAGATCCTAAAGCACTTTTAGAAGCTAATATAGCTAAAGTTATTGTTCATGCTGATAAGGATGTGGTTTATACATTATCAGAGCAAAATAAGGCGATTTTTAAAAAGAATTTGAGTAACATCATGACGGAAAAATAAAATACAATTGGCTTATTGTATAAGCTAAAAAAAATCCCAAATCTCAATTGGTAAAAATTGGAATTTGGGATTTTTTTTATTTTTTAGGTATTAATGACCTCCGCCACCGCCTTCAACATGATTAATTCCTTGTCTCTTTAATATTTTTGGACAGTAGTACCCGTAGAATCCTAAATATGCAAAACCAATTAATGGAACGATATAAGAGAAATGTGTCCAAGTGATTCCGAAAATACCTTCTGGGCTTGTTAGATCAATATCACAGATACTTCCCTGAACTAAAGGAATAACTCCTCCTCCAAGAATCATCATAATTAAGAATGAAGATGCTTTTCCTGTGTTTTTTCCTAAACCTGCAATGGCTAAATCGAAGATAGAAGGCCACATGATAGATAAGAATAAACCTCCCGAGATAAAGAAGAATTTAGCAATGGAAGGATCTGGACAAACCAATCCAATCAACATCATTAATACACCTGATATACCAAAAAGCATTAAAGTTTTTCCGGCATTTTTACCTCCCACAAAACTTACAGCTATGAATAGTAAAATCCAGATTGGATAGATGTAAAATGAAGAAACATCATGTCCTGCAAAAATATTAGCTCCAATGATTACTCCAAATGCGATAGCAGGAACAATGAATTTAAGAGCAGTATTTACAAGGTTTGATGTATTGAAAACGTTTACTCCACCATTCCAGCGACCAATCATTAAACTTCCCCAATAAAGGGCAATAAATGGTGCAATGGCGTCTTCTAAAACATTACCAAATTCGGCAGTATGCAATAAAGCCGGTAAATTACTAATGATAGTTACCTCAGTTCCAACATAAATAAAGATACCTAACATTCCTAAATATAGTTGTGGGTAATCTAAAATGTTGAATTTTTCGTGTGCGACTTTAACTACTTCTTCCTCTTCTTTTGCGGGATCTTCAATTTTAGAGAAGTTCATGAAAATAGCCACAGCTATAAAAGCAAGACCTAAGATGATAAACGGTAATTTGATATCTTCTAATGAAAGTGACGTTTTCTTGTTATCTCCCATTCCGAATAGAGCAATTCCTAATAAGATAGCTCCAATAGTTGTTCCGAAAGAGTTAATACCCCCTGCCAATGTTAAACGGTGCGCCCCTGTTGCAGGGCTTCCCATTTTAATGGCTAAAGGATTGGCTACAATTTGTTGAATTGAAAATCCTAAACCAACAGTAAACAAAGCAGTTAAGAAGAAAGGAAAACTTTCCATTGTAGCGGCTGGAATAAATAAAAATGATCCAACTGCAGAAAGAATCAAACCTGCAGAAAGTGTTTTTTTATATCCAAATTTTTGTAAAACGTCTACTTTTAAAGAAACTAAAAAAAAGATTATTGATCCTACAAAGTAAGAAACGTAGAAAGCCCAGGCTACTAATTGTGATTGTACCTGAGATAAAGTAAATACTTTTTTAAATACCGGAATCAGGATATCGTTGGCAGATCCAACAAAACCCCAAAAGAAGAAGACGATTATCAATGAGATAAATTGCCCCCATTTGGTTTGCACATTTTCTGAACTCATAATTGTAATAAGGTTAATTTTTTAATTTATTGTTTTTTGAAGACCGTAAATATATTTGTTAAGAATATCAAAAAAAAATAAAAAGGCACAAATAATGTTAAATTTAAACCAACAACATCATTTTTTCAACAATGTGTTAATTTTTACTGAGTTAGAAAATGAGAATTGAAATGATATTTATTCCAGAATTTTGGTTTTTACATCTTTGCTATAGTTTCTTCCAATCGGAATAGTGTAAGATTGTATCTGCACGCGGTTTCCTTCTATAGATTTAACCTTGTTTAGCGCGATAACGTAGGATTTGTGGATGCGAAGGAAGCGATCTGCAGGCAATTCTTCAGATAATGAAGTTAATGATTTGTGGGTAATATAGGTTTTATCAGGAGTAACAACTTTTATATATTCCTTCATTCCTTCAACAAATAAAATCTCTTCAATATTAATTTTCATCATCTTTTTATCAACCTTAATAAAAATATGAGAATCACCTTTTGTGGTTTCTACCTTAATATTGTTTTTTAGATTAAATTCGGTTGTGATTTTATTAATGCACTTTATAAATCGTGGTAGTGGAATAGGTTTTACTAAATAATCTAAAACATCAAGATCATAACTTTCAGCAGCAAATTCTCTAAATGCTGTTGTGATAATTACTTTGGTTTTGTTTTCGATCAGACTAATTAACTCAAATCCGGTCATCATTGGCATATTAATATCCAAAAATACCGCATCGACAGTTGTACTATTTATAAAATCAAGCGCTTCAAGAGAATTATTGAATGTAGCAATAACTTCAAAATCAGTAAAATTATTAAAATAATTTTGCAAGACTTTGATAGCTAATGGCTCATCATCAACCAACACGCATTTAATCTTCATTTTGAATAGGTATTTGCAAACGGATTATATAGTAATTCAATTTTGTCGTTTGTTTTAAACTGAAATTATTTTTATAAATTAACTTCAATCTCTTCTTAGTATTGGTTAATCCAATTCCGCCTTTTGAATTAAGATTTTGTGAAATTACAAAATTATTTAGGATTTCAAAATCTAACATTTTATTGTCGATAACTTTACAATTGATCTTTATTTTTAAGTTTCGATTGTTTAAACCGCCATGTTTAAAGGCATTTTCGACCAATGATATGTATATTAAAGGTGGAACAACAATGTCTTCAATATTAGATTCTAAGTTGATTGTAACTTCCACATTTTCAAAACGTAATTTTTCAATTTCGATATAATTTTGAATATAATCGATTTCTTTAATTAAAGGAACAAATTTGGTTCCTTTTACATCGTACAAAACGTATTCCATCAAATTCGATAACTTAATGATTACGTCCGGAACCTTCGCTGAAGATTCTAGTGATAATGCGTATAAATTATTTAAGGTGTTGAAAAAGAAATGTGGTTGAATCTGGTTTTCTAGATATTTTAATTTAATCTTAAACTGATTTTCTCTTAAGGATCTGTTTCTTTCGCGCTCACGTAACCAGGTTAAGGTGAGGTAAACAGACGAAGCCATTGCCAAAACATATAATTCACCAATGCAAACGGCTACAATGTGATTAATTTCAAAAGGGTGATATTCTCTATTGGCTTCTGGCCAGATATTTTCAGATATAATATAATAGGTAAGTGCTGTCTTAAGTAAATAGATAGCAAAAAGACTTAGCAGTAATGAAAAGGTATAAGTAATATACTTCTGTTTTAGTACATACCTCGGAACTAAGACGAAGAGATTAAAATAAACTAATGGTATATGAAGTGAGAACTCAACTAAATTCGATTTGAATGAATAGGGATAATCATTAAAGTACGCTCCCCATCTTAAAAAATTCAGAGTAAAGTAGCTGCCCCAAAACCAGAAGTGATTTTGAAGTTTTATGTCAAAGTTTAATTTTTGAATTTCGTTCAACTTAAAGGATAAGGTATTAACTCTTTTTTAACTCTTCTTAATTATAGTGCAACTTTAAACAATTAGTTGGTAAAACGCAATTCTTTTAAAGAAAAAAACAATAAAAACTTAAAAAGGCGTAATATTTTCATATGAAAACGTTTTCGAAAAACGCATTATTGATTGTTTTATGTCGTTTGTTTAAAAAATAAAGCTGTTTGTATAATTTATTTTTTTTAACAATACCTTAAGAATAATTTTACCTCATAACTAACAAAATAAATAAACATGAAAAAAATTTTCTTAATCTTTATGATTGTTTTTACGGCGCAGGTTTCGCTTGCTCAGGTAAAAAATGTTAAAGGTCTGATTACGGATTCTGAGGGGATGCCATTGCCAGGGGCATCCGTTGCAGTACAAGGAGGTCAAAGAGGTTCTACTACCGATTTTGACGGTTTGTACACTATCGAAGCGCAAAAAGGGCAAACATTGGTTTTTAGCTATGTAGGTCTTGAGACACAAAGTATAGTTGTAGGAGATGCTGCTACAATTAATGTAAAAATGAACACCGCATCTACAAATGCTTTAAATGAAGTTGTAGTAACTTCATTAGGTATTAAGAAAACGAGAAAATCGTTAACTTATGCAGCTCAAGAGCTTAAAGGAGAAGAATTAACAAGAGTAAGAGATGCCAACCTTATTAATACTATTGCTGGTAAAATTGCCGGTGTTGCTGTGACTAAAAGTTCAAGTGGAACAGGTGGTTCTACAAAAGTTGTAATTAGAGGAAATTCTTCTGTTTCAAATAATCAGCCTTTATATGTTATTGATGGTATTCCCTTGTATAATGGTTCTTCAAGCCAGCCAAATGATAGTTTTGGTAGTACAGCTACAGGAAACCGTGATGGTGGTGATGTTGTTTCTCTTATTAATCCGGATGATTATGAAGGAATGACGGTACTTAAAGGTGCTGCTGCTTCTGTATTATATGGTAGTCAGGGAGCGAATGGGGTAATTTTGTTGTCTTCTAAAAAAGCAAAAGCTGGTAAACCATCCCTTACAGTTTCATCTGTGACAACTTTTGAGTCAGCGGCATATTTGCCTAAATTTCAAAGTGATTACATTGCTGCTCCAGGTGCTGATGAGTCATGGGGTGCTGCAGGAAAATCTAAAGATCATGTGAACGACTTTTTTAATGTTGGAAATACGCAAATTACTTCAGTAGGGTATTCGACTGCTAGTGAAAATTCTTCTACAGCATTTACTTATGCTAATACTTCCGGAACAGGTATCATGCCAGGAAATAGTATCAAGAAAAATAACTTTGGTGTTCGTCAAACAGCTAAATTCTTTGATGATAAACTACTTTTTGCAGCAAATGCTAATTATACTACTCAAGATATTGTAAACAAGCCGGTTAATGGGTTTTATTTCAATCCTTTGACAGGAGTTTATTTGATGCCAAGAGGAAATGATTTTGATTATTATAAAGATAATTATGAAGTTTTTGATTCAAACAGAAACTTAATGGCTCAAAATTGGATGACAAACAGAGATATTATGCAAAACCCATATTGGGGTATTAATAGAAATAAATCTGTAGATAAAAACAATTTCTTTAATGGAGCGTTATCTTTGACTTACAAAGCTAATAATTGGTTAAGTATTGCAGGGCGTTATAGTTATAATAGAGCAGAGAGTGCTTTTGATAAAAAAATATACGCAACTACTCAAGGTACAATATCTCACATAAATGGTAGATATTATGTCGAAAATGCTATAAGTACACAACGTTACGGGGATTTAATTGCTACTATTAATACAAAATTTAGTGATGACTTTAGTTTTAATGCTAACATAGGTACTAGTGTTACTAATACATTAGGAAACCAAAAAACTATTTTGGATTCGGGAATTGGTGGTGGATTAAAATATGCTAACTGGTTTACATTACAAAACTTCAATAATAATTCAGGAAATTACCAAACGATCGATTCCAGAAAAGAAGTACAATCTGTATTTGCAGCTACTACTTTTGGATATAAAGAAATGTTATACTTAGATGTTGCTGCCAGAAATGACTGGTCATCAACATTAGCAAATACATCCAGCCCAAGTTATTTTTATCCATCTGTAGGTTTAACAGCTATCATTAGTGAGATGACTACTTTACCAGAATGGATTAATTTTGGAAAAGTTCGTGCTACTTACGCAGAAGTGGGTAATGATGTGTATCCATTTGTTACTACTCCAACTTATTACTACACTCCGGGTGTTACAGATCCAAAGCCAAAAGTTGCTCCAAAAGAAGGAACATCATTGAAGCCGGAATTAAAATCAGAATATGAGCTTGGTACTGAATGGAGAATGTTTAATAACAGATTTACATTTGAATTGTCTTACTATAATTCAGAAACTAAAAATCAATATTTACAAGTTGTTGCGCCAAAAGGAAATTCTCAAGGAGTTGATTTTTATGGTATTAATGCAGGTAGTATCGAAAATAAAGGTTTTGAAGCAGTTGTTACAGCTGGAATTGTTAGAGGAGATAAATTCTCATGGGATTCAAGTGTTAACTTTTCACAAAACAAAAATAAAGTTAAAGAAATCCCAACTGAGTTAGGAGGAAGAGTTAATTTAACTGAAGCAGGTGTAAATAGTTACAGATATGCATTGATTGAAGGAAAACCATTTGGAGTTATTGAAGGTATAAACTTTAAGAAAGATGCTCAGGGAAGAATGTTACTGAATGATGACGGAACAATTCAAAAAACTGATTTTGAAGAAGTTGGTAATGCTAATCCTGATTTTATGTTAGGTTTCTCTAACTCTTTTAAATTTGGTTCTTTCTTTGCTAACGTATTAATTGATGGACGTTTTGGAGGTGAAGTAATGAGTTTGACGCAAGCGCAAAATGATTCTTTCGGAGTTTCTAAAGCTACAGGTGATGCAAGAAATGCTGGTGGTGTTAGTGTGAATGCAGTTAGAGCTAGTGACGGAACTCCGGTTTCAACTATGGACGCTCAACTTTATTATACTCAAGTTGGAGGTAGAGCAGGAATCACAGGAGAATATGTTTACGATGCAACTAATGTTAGTGTAAGAGAACTTTCTCTTGGATATAATTTCAGTACTAAAAAATTACCATTTATTCAGAGTGCAAGTGTTTCTTTAATTGCAAGAAACTTATTCTTTATCTACAAAGATGCACCCTTTGACCCAAATATTGCATTAAGTACAGGCGAAGGTTTACAAGGTGTTGATATTTATGGATTACCATCTACAAGAAGTATCGGTCTTAATTTAAATGTAACATTCTAATTTTAAAAACATGAAATTAAATACAATAAAAAGAACAGCTATCTGTATATCATTACTCGCAGCAGTAGGTTGTACAGGTGATTTTGAAGATATTAATACCAATCCAAATGGTATTACTCCTGAATTATTTGAGCAGGATTTTAATCATATCAAAGGAGGTTTTGCTCCTATGTTTAATAATATCCAGGTTTTAACGCCGGAATGGGTTTATCAATTACAACAAGGTTTAAATTCTGATATCTGGTCAGGATATATGGCTACTCCAACTGGTTTTGCCGGAGGTATTAATAATACAACTTATTCGTTAGTTGATGGTTGGAATGGATTTATCTGGGATTATGCATACAGTAATGTGATGTTTAATGCCTTCGATATTGCCCAAAAATCTAAAGGTAAATACGATCAATTCTATGCCCTGTCCTTAATTTTAAAAGTTGAAGGTATGCATAGGCTTACAGATACTTTTGGACCAATTATTTATTCAAAATTTGGAACTACCGCTTCAACTATTGAATATGATTCACAGCAAGAAGTTTACAATCAGATGTTTGCTGAATTAGATCTGGCGGTTGCAGAATTAACAAAAAGAGTAGATGCAGGAGAAGCTTCTTCTTTTGCAACAACTGATATGTCTGCGTACGGTGGAGATTACAAAGCGTGGGTAAAATTTGCAAATACTTTGCGTTTAAGATTAGCAATGCGTGTTGTTAAAATCGATCCGGCATTGGCAAAAACACAAGCTGAAAAAGCAGTTGCTCAAAAGTTTGGTGTATTTATGACAAATGCTGATTTATTTAAAGTTGTCTCTCCGGTTTATACTAATCCAATTGCTACAATTAGTGGTGCATGGTTAGATATCCGTATGTCTGCTGACATGGAATCAATTTTAGGAGGATATCAGGATCCTAGAATGGCTACATATTTTGATACATCAGTTCAATTTCCAGGACAATACAAAGGTGTTCGTACAGGAATTGAAATCGCTGCAAAATCAGATCATCAAGATTTTTCAGGAATTGGAGCTGTTGTCAGATCTAAAGAAATTGTTTTAATGACTACTGCCGAAGCTTATTTTTTAAGAGCTGAAGGAGCTTTAAGAGGCTGGAACATGAATGGTACCGCTCAAGATTTATATGAAGCCGGAATAAAAGCTTCATTTGAGCAAAGAGGAGCTTCAGGAGCTGCTGCTTATATCGCTGATAATACAAAAATGGCAAAAGCTTATGTAGATCCTAATTTTCCTGTGAATAATTCGCCTGCTGTAAATAATGTTACTGTTGCATGGGATGCTGCTGCAACTAATGAAGTTAAATTGCAAAAAATCATTACTCAAAAATGGATTGCTGGTTTCCCGGAAGGACAAGAAGCCTGGTCTGATTATAGAAGAACAGGTTATCCTAAACTTTTCCCTGTACTTAAAAACTATAGTGGTGGTACAATTACTACTGAATTTGGTGCACGTAGAATCAATTTTGTTCAATCTGAAAAAGCTGGAAACTCAGGTGGTGTTGCTACCGGAGTATCAAAACTTGGCGGTCCGGATAACGGAGGAACAAGACTTTGGTGGGATGTTAACAAAGCAAACTTCTAAGAACATAAAGATTAAAAGAATTTTAGTTTGGTTAGTAAATGGTATAAGCAATGCAAGTTGCTTATACCATTTCAAAAACCAAAAGGATAATTACCACAAAAAAGAAAAAAATGAAAAGTGCTTTAGAAATAAAACCTGATATTAGCTATAAAAGTGCAGGGAAATTTGAAGAAACCCGATTTGAAAAAATCCACAATGAAATCTTCAAAAGTTCTGCAGAGGCTTCAGTAATTGTGGCGCAGGAAATCGCTCAGTTAATTAGATCTAAACAGGAAAAAAACAAATTTTGTGTATTGGGTTTAGCAACAGGTTCTTCTCCTATTAAAGTATATGCTGAATTAGTTAGAATGCACAAAGAAGAAGGTCTGAGTTTTAGCAACGTAATCACTTTTAATCTGGATGAGTACTATCCAATGACAAAGGAGAACAATCAGAGCTATCACTATTTCATGCATCAGCATCTTTTTAATCACATTGATATTAAACCTGAAAATGTAAATATTCCTGACGGTACTGTAGCGATTGATGAGTTGAATCAATACTGTATCGATTACGAAATGAATATCAAACAAGCAGGAGGACTTGATTTTCAATTACTAGGTATCGGACGTACAGGTCACGTAGGTTTCAACGAACCAGGATCTCACATTAACTCCGGTACAAGAATTATTACACTGGATCACATAACAAGAGTAGATGCTTCATCTGATTTTAATGGTATAGATAACGTTCCAAAAAGAGCGATCACCATGGGAGTTTCTACAATCATGAGATCAAAACGAATCGTATTAATGGCTTGGGGACAAAACAAAGCCGATATCATCAAAAGAACTATTCAGGGTGATATCAGTTCAGAAGTTCCTGCAACATTTTTACAAAATCATCCAAATGCAACTTTTGTATTGGATCAGTCTGCAGCTTCAGAATTAACCCGTTTCAAAACGCCTTGGTTAGTTGGAGAATGCATCTGGACACAAGAATTAAAAAGCAAAGCGATTGTTTGGTTATGCCAAAAAACAAAACAATCTATTTTAAAATTAACAGACAGAGATTACAACAATAATGGAATGTCTGATCTTTTGGCACAAGAAGGTTCTGCTTATGATTTGAATATCAATATGTTCAACGTTTTGCAGCATACCATCACGGGATGGCCAGGTGGAAAACCTAATACAGACGATTCTCATCGTCCGGAAAGAGCCAATCCTGCAAAAAAACGAGTGATTCTTTTTAGTCCACATCCAGACGATGATGTGATTTCTATGGGAGGAACTTTTTCAAAATTGATAAAACAAGGACATGATGTACATGTAGTATATCAAACCTCTGGAAATATAGCAGTTACTGATGATGAGGCTTTAAAATTTGCTGAAGTTGCCAAGGATTTTGTTGGCGAAGCGGGAAGTGGAATAAATTTCAAATCGGTGATTGAATTCTTAAATAGCAAATCGGAGAATCAAATTGATTCTTTGGAAGTTCGAAAATTAAAAGGACTTATTAGAAGAAGAGAATCTTATGCAGCGACAAGATACATCGGCTTAAAAGATGAAAATACCCATTTCCTGGATCTTCCATTTTACGAAACAGGACAAGTAAAGAAAAATCCGTTAGGCCCTGAAGATATTGAAATCGTTAAAGATATTATCGCAAAAATAAAACCACATCAGGTATTTGCTGCAGGTGATTTGGCTGATCCGCACGGAACGCATGAAGTTTGTTTGAATGCCATTTTCGCAGCAATGGCAGCCCTGAAACCGGAAAAATATATGGACGATTGTTGGTTATGGTTGTACAGAGGAGCATGGCATGAGTGGGATATTCACGAAATTGATATGGCTGTTCCGCTTTCTCCATCAGAAGTATTATTAAAGCGACATGCAATTTTATACCACCAATCTCAAAAAGACAGAGTTATGTTTCAAGGAAACGATTCTCGCGAATTTTGGGTTAGGGCAGAAGACCGTAATAAAAACACTGCAATTCTATATGATGAATTAGGTTTGGCAGAATACGAAGCAATCGAAGCATTCAAACGTTTTGATTACTAAAATTAGTTTAAGATTCGGTTAGAGCGAATCAAATTTCAAAATTCAGATTGATTTTATAACGAAAGTGAGGTTCAATAGAAGTCATGCTGAGTTTTGTTTCTTTTGTCTATTTATTAATGTTATTTCCGGATAGCATCTTTCAAACACAATAAAATGAAATATTTATTAGTCCTACTGTTAGCGGGTTTAACATCTAGCGCTCAAATTCAGAAAGAGCAGCTAAATCTTATGCCGTGGCCTCAAAGTGTTGTTTTAAACGATGGTAATTTTACTTTAACTAAAAATTTTAAAGTAAACGTTACAGGGAATCCAAATCCAAGAATTTTTGGCGGCGTGACCCGTTTTTTACGACGATTAGATGGTAGAGCTGGTATTTTTTTCGAGCAGGGTTTTATTACAAAGTTAAATGAAGTTCCAACAGCTGAACTTCAGATAAACTGTACTAAAAGCGGAAAAATTGGTTTGTATGAAGACGAAAGTTATCATCTGGATATCAAACAAAATAAAATTACAATTAATGCAACAAGCGATTTAGGAGCCTTACATGGTCTTGAAACGTTATTGCAAATGTTGCAAAATAATAATACCTCATTTTATTTTCCAAGCGCACAAATTTCAGATTTTCCAAGGTTTACCTGGAGAGGTTTGATGATTGATGCTTCAAGACATTTTCAGCCGGTAGATGTTATCAAAAGAAATATCGATGGATTAGCGGCGATGAAAATGAATGTTTTTCATTGGCATTTGGTTGATGATCAGGGTTGGAGAATAGAAATGAAAAAACATCCAAAACTAATTGAATTAGCTTCAGATGGAATGTATTATACACAAGAGGAAATTAAAAATATCGTAAAATATGCTGATGAGCGCGGTATTTTAATTGTTCCGGAAATAGATGTTCCTGGTCACGGATCTGCAATACTTACAGCTTACCCAGAAATTGGTAGCAAAGTGATTACGCTGACTGGTGGAACTTCAGAAAAAAATATTCAGGGAACCGCTATTGTGACCTATGGAATTGAAAGAAATGCTGGTATTTTTTCACCAACATTAGATCCTTCAAATCCTAAAACGTATCAATTATTAAGTGAGCTTTTTGATGAGGTTTGCCCATTGTTTCCAGGAGCTTATTTTCATATTGGTGGAGATGAAAACGAAGGGAAAGACTGGGACGCAAACCCAAAAATTCAGGCATTCAAAAAGAAAAATAACCTAACGACTAATCACGAATTGCAGACTTATTTTACCATGCAATTAGTGCCAATGCTTAAAAAGCATGGAAAACAATTAATGGGTTGGGAAGAAATTTTGACAAAAAACATGTCAAAAGAAGCTATTATCCATTCATGGAGAGGACCTAATGAAGGTGTTGTTGCTGGTCAATCATTAATTGATGCAGTAAAAAAAGGTTACAAAACAGTATTGTCAAATGGATTTTATATTGATTTGATGTATCCTGTTGAAAGTCATTATCTGAATGATCCAATGCCAAAAGGAGCTGATTTATCAACAGAAGAAAAAGCAAGGATTTTAGGAGGAGAAGCAACAATGTGGACAGAACTTGCCTCAGCTACCACTATAGATTCTAGAGTCTGGCCAAGAACGGCTGCAATTGCAGAAA
Organism: Flavobacterium sp. LAR06; assembly: GCF_041946075.1. Taxonomy (NCBI): domain Bacteria; kingdom Pseudomonadati; phylum Bacteroidota; class Flavobacteriia; order Flavobacteriales; family Flavobacteriaceae; genus Flavobacterium; species Flavobacterium sp. LAR06. The sequence continues at coordinate 298,507 of NZ_JAUTYT010000007.1, forward strand.
GACTTTGGTCGGCAGAAAATATTACTGATGTTGAAAATATGCGTAAACGTCTTGATGTAGTTTCGTTTCGACTGGAAGAATTAGGTCTGGCACATATTCGAAATAAAGAGGTAATCTTAAGAAATGTTGCAAACAATCAAAATACAAAAGCATTAGATGAATTTACAAATGTTTGTGAACCTTTAAAAGGATATAAACGTAATAAAGGCGGAACGGAATATCAAATGTATTCTCCCTTAACATTATTTGCAGATGCTTGTACACCGGATGCTAAAGACTCTTTGGCTTTTGACGCAGCAGTTGCTCAGTATCTGGCAAATAAAACACCAGAGAATAGAGCTAAAGTAGCTGCATTTTTCAATAAATGGATTGCAATGAATAAAGGATTAATCGAGCTTAGTTCCACTGCGCCGTTAGTCCAGCCAATATTGCCTTTGTCTAAGAAATTAACTGATGCATCGCAGGAATTGTTACTTGTTCTGGATAATAAATCAACATTAAAAAGTGATGATTTGAAAAATTTAATAGAACAATGTAATAGCAAAGATCACGCAGATGTTGAGCTATCAGTATATGAAAGTCTTAAAAAATTAATTTAAAGTTTGGTTTGAATTAGTACGTTGTAGTTAGCATTATTTAGTAATTATTTATCTCTACCGGAATTTCTGGTAGAGATATTTATAAGCTGATGAAAGCAATTTCAATTTTTTCAAATTATACTGTCAATAAAAATCTTAAAATAACCATTAAAAGAGTAATAACATTTAAAACCAAATAAGAGAATAAAACAAAACATGACAAAAAAATAGAATTTCAGATTGATGAATCCCCAAGTTTATCTTCTTGTATTTAATACTAATTTTTAAAGAATTATATCTAAATATCAATCAATACTATTGGCTAATGATTATGGTAGAATCGGTAATAGTAATATTTATTTATAGAAGTAATATGAATTAATTCCACCTGACTGCAATCTCTCCAAGTTGCAGTTGGCTGAAAACCCCGGTTATTGTTTTTTTATGTGCTGCATTTTGGCATATATAATAGGGTAACCGGAATATTTATTTTTCTATTAACCAATATTTATTAATTATGAAACATTATTACAGATTGCTTTTTTTGTTACTGTTTCCCTTACTAGCGTTAGCCCAACCAGCTCACGGAAAAAAGGTAGTAGGGTATTATGCGCAATGGTCTATCTATGCCAGGGATTTCAATATTCCGAAGATTGACGGAAGTAAATTGACGCATTTGAATTATTCTTTTTATGGGACAACTTATGATCCTGCCCATCCGGAGAATACAAAGTTATTATGTTTGGATTCGTATGCCGATTTTGAGCATATGGAAGGCGGAATCCCTTGGGATGCTCCGGTAAAAGGAAACTTTTATGATTTGAAAAAATTAAAAGAAAAGTATCCGCATCTTAAAATCTTAATTTCTGTTGGAGGCTGGACTAAAGGTCAGGATCTTTCTCCAATTGCTGCAAGTCCGGTAGCAAGAGCTGCTTTAGCTGCAGACATGGCAAACTTCATTGTAACGTATCCTTTTATAGATGGATTCGACATTGACTGGGAATATCCTCTTTCTGGAGGAACAGATGGTACTGAAGTGATAAATGGAGCACCAATTCCTCCACAAAAGTACAGTCCGGATGACAACAAAAACTTAGTTTATTTATTGAAGGCAATGCGTCAGGCAATGCCAAATAAATTGGTTACAATCGCAGCCGGAAATAATGTCCGAAATGTATCCAAACAATATTTAGGACCAAACACAAGAGCACAATACGGAATGACAGAAGATATTTCAACTTATTGTGATTACATCACTTATTTTGGATATGATTTTGGAGGAAACTGGTTTGATAAAACCTGCTATAATGCTCCTTTGTATTCAAGTGGAAATTCAAATGATCCATTATACAATGCAACTCAATCTGAATCATTAGACGAATTGACAAATCAATATTTGAATGTGGTTGGTTTTCCTGCGAACAAATTAATCATGGGATTGCCTTTCTACGGGAAAAAATTCGACAATGTTGCCAATAACGGAACCAATCCAAACTTACCCGGATTATTCGTTTCTGCACCGAGATATATTGTTTCAGGATGTACAAATCCGCAAAATCCTGTTGGAACGTGGGATGGACCTGCTGCCTGTGAAAAATCAGGAAGTATTGAAATTTGTGATTTAGTTGGAAATCCGGTTACGAATTCACATCCTTATTTAGATCCAAATACTATGTTAGTGACACCAACTGCAGCAGCTGCAGGATGGGTACGATATTTTGACAATACAACCAAAGTTCCTTATTTATACAATGCTACTTTAAAACAGTTTATCTCTTATGAAGATAAACAATCAATGGATTTAAAGGTGCAGTACATTAAATCGAGAAATCTTGCCGGTGGTATGGTTTGGGAATTATCTCAGGATACCAGAGGTTCTATCCCGAATGCCTTATTAAACCAGGTTGATACTTCTTTCGGAAGCATCGTTGCCGGATCAGTTAGTATTGCCGGATCAGTAAAAAACGGATCAGCTTTAGTGCCAGATGTAACAGTAGAATTGCGTGATGCAAGTAATGCCGTTTTACAAACAATAGTTTCTACAGCAGGAAATTTCACATTCAATAATTTGCCTTCTGGACAGACTTATAAATTAACGGCTTTAAAAGCGACGTATACTTTTACTCCGGTAACTTTAACAAATGTTACGGTTAACCAAACCGCTGTTGTAATTAACGGAACTCAGCCTTTGTACACCGTTAGCGGAACTGTTCTTGACGGAGCAACACCAGTAGCAGGAGTTACTGTTACGGCAACTTCAGGAGCCACAGTTTTAACTGCAGTTTCAAATGCAAGTGGCGTTTATAGTGTTGCAGGCTTAACGGCCGGACTTAGTTTTACTGTAACTGCAGCAAAAACTGGGTTCTCTTATACGCCAACTTCTACGGTTTACAATGCAATCGATGCCAATAAAACATTGAATTTTGTTCAGGGCGCACCAATTGTATATTATACAGTAAGCGGAACTATTTTGAATAATACAACGCCAGTTTCAGGAGTTACAGTTACGGCAACTTCAACAGGGGGAACTTTTACTGCAACTACAAATGCAAGTGGTGTTTATACGATTGCGAATTTACCGTCAGGTGGAAATTATACGGTAACTGCTGCTTTAGCAGGACAAACATATACACCAGCTTCAACAGTTTATACTAATTTAACAGCCAATAAAACATTGAATTTTTCTCAGGATGTTATTGTAGTTGGTGCCAGTAAAATTAGTGGAACAGTTAAAAACGGAACAGCTGTAGTATCTGGTGCAAAAGTCGAATTGATTTTGCCCTGGACAGATAACACACATCCGTATGTAAGCAAAATCGCCGCGACAGATGCTCAGGGAAAATATAGTTTTGACAATGCTATTTTAAACGGATACACAACTGTATCAAGTTTAAAATTAAACACTTGGGAAAACGGAGAAGTTGTTTATTTACCAAACAATTTAGCAAACTTCCCTGTTCCTGCAAACCCAACGGTTTACGATTTCAATACAGGTGTTGTTACGCCAGTATATTATACCGTAAGCGGAACAGTTCTTAATGGTTCAACTCCCGTTTCAGGTGCTACGATTTCAGCTGTGACAGGAACAACAACTTTAACAGCGACTTCAGACGCGTCTGGAAATTACAGTGTCGCAAATTTGGTTTCGGGGTCAAATTATACCGTTACTATTGCTAAAACAGGATTAACATTTACGCCAGCTTCTACGGTTTATACTGCAATTAGTTCTAATAAAACGCTGAATTTTACTCAATCAGTTGTTAATCCGGTTTATTACACTGTTAGTGGAACAGTATTAAACGGAGCAACTCCGGTTTCTGGAGCTACGATTTCAGCTGTGACAGGAACAACAACTTTAACAGCAACTTCTGATGCTTCTGGAAATTATAGTGTGGCTAATTTGGTTTCAGGATCAAATTACACTGTAACTATTGCTAAAACAGGATTAACATTCACGCCGGCATCAACAATTTATAGCGCTATCAGTTCTAATAAAACGTTGAATTTTACACAAGTTGTAAATCCGGTTTATTACACCGTTAGCGGAACAACTAAAAATGGAACTACAGCAGTTTCAGGAGTAATCGTTTCTGCTACGACGGGAACAACAACTTTAACAGCAACTTCTGATGCTTCGGGGAATTATAGTGTTGCCAATTTAGTTGCAGGTTCAGATTATACGGTAACGGCTGCTAAAACGGGTTTAAGTTTTAGTCCGGCTTCAACAGTTTATGCTGCAATTAATGCCAATAAAACATTGAACTTCACGCAAAATGTTACCAGCGGTAATTTAATCAGCGGAACTGTAAAAAGCGGTTCAACTCCGGTTGCAGGCGCTAAAGTAGAATTAATTTTACCCTGGACAGACAGCACGCACGGATATGCAAGTTACATTGCTACGACTGATGCTTCAGGAAATTTTAGCTATGCTAATTCAATTTTATCTGGTTATTCAATTATTACAAGTTTAAAATTGAATGCCTGGGAAAATAATAGTATTGTTTATTCTCCTACGAATTTGGCCAATTTTACTGTGCCAACCACACCTCAGGTTTATAACTTTAATTCAAATTCGGTTGCCCCACAGGTTACCATTACAAGTCCTTCATTAGCGACGATTGCAATTGCTCCGGGAACTGCAATTCAGTTAAAAGCTAACGCAAGTTTGACTTTTGCAGATCCAACAGTAACTATTTCTTCTGTTGTCTTTAATATCAACGGACAAAATATTACAGGAACGCTTTCTACAGGAACAGAATATGTAGCAAGTTGGACACCAGTTGCAGCTGATTTCAATAAAAATTACACATTGAAAGCAACGGCTACAGCTTCAAATAGTGTTACTGCAGAAAATACCAAAGCATTTTATTTACAATGTTCAGGTACTTCTTGTCCAAATCAATTACCAGAAATTGCATGGGTTGCACCTGCAGCAACATCTATTAATCAGGCTTCAGGGTTTCAGGCAGTTCCGGTTAGTGTAAATGTTACAGATGCCGATGGAACAGTTTCTACAGTTTCAATTAGTATTGACGGAACTTCTTTTGCCATGACAAAAGGAACCGGAAATGCTTATAACTACACTTTTACACCAAATGCATTCAAAACGTATGCAATTGTGGTAACGGCGACAGATAATTCTGGTGGAATAAAAACATTCAATCAGTCATTAAGTATTATCAGTTCCTCTTTCAATCCGTTACCTGCAAAAGTAATTGTGGGTTACGCTCACGGATGGGATAATGCCAGCGCGCCATTCTTATACTTCAACCAAATGGGAGATAAGAAATTTAATGTGGTAGTTTATTCGTTTATCGAAACTTTAAACAGAGACGGTTACACGCCAATTTTGGTTGTAAACGAACCGAGATACATGACAAATGGAGTTTTCAATCCGCAGTTATTAAAGAATGATATTAAATTTTTGAGAGATAAAGGAATTCCGGTTATTGTTTCTATCGGAGGACAGAATGGTCACGTAGAATTACAAACAGTTGCTCAGAAAAACACTTTCGTAAACGGATTAAAAGCAATTGTTGACCAATATAATTTCGATGGAGTTGATATCGATTTTGAAGGCGGTTCTATGAATTTTGGAGCAGGAGCGCTTAAAGATTTCTCTTATTCAGCGATTTCAGCATATCCAAAGTTGAAAAACATTGTAGACGCTTTCAAAGAATTAAAAGCAAGTTACGGAAGCGGATTTATACTAACATCTGCACCAGAGACTTTTTATGTTCAAGTAGGTTATTCTGTTTATTCAGATGGAGCAGGTTCGTTCTTGCCGGTAATTCACAACTTGCGTAACGAACTGGATTTATTAATGGTGCAATTATACAATACAGGATCTATAACAGCTTTAGATAATGTAGCGTATTCACAAGCAACACCAGACTTTTTAGTGTCAATGTCAGATATGTTAATGAAAGGATTTAACGTAGCTTCTACAGGTTTCTATTTCCCGCCATTACCAGCTTCTAAAGTGGTTATCGCGATTCCGGCTTGTGCTCCGGCAGCTCCTGCAGGAGGCTATTTAACTCCGGATAAAGGAATTCAGGCATTCAATTATTTAAGATACGGAACTACTTTTTCAGGAAGAGCCTATACTTTAAAAGGAGGTCCTTATCCAGACATGAGAGGAGTAATGACATGGTCAATCAACTGGGATGCTTCATGCGGAACAGGTTATGAGTTCTCAAATGCTTACGCAGCCTATTTTGCATCAGCAGGGAAAACATTGGCCCTGGATAAAATTGAAGCAAAAGGAAGCACTATCGCTTATTTTAAAAATGACGCTTTATCGGTTACAAACGATTCTGAAGATATTGCTCAGGTAGATGTATTTAATACTATCGGACAATTATTAGTAAGCTATAAAAACATTCAAAATAATAAAGAAGTCCTGCTTCAAAACCATAGTTTCACAACAAAACAATTGTTCATCGTTGTGGTGACAGACAAAGCAGGAAACAGAAAATCATTCAAAGTAATGAATTTTTTAAACTAGTTAATGAATGAAAATTTAGAAATAAAAAATTGGGACGGTTAAAATTGAGTTTGGTTATTTATTTTTTAATCTGGTTTTTATTTCAAATAAATGCGACGAATTTAAGTGATTTGTTATTTGGTTTTCACTTAGAGGAGCGTATTATAGACCCGGCAATTTATTGCCGGGTTTTTTTTATGGCCTAAAATGTGAGATGTGAAATTTATAATGATGTGGATTTTTATAAGGAGCTGTTTCCTGCTATCCGCTTGTATCTTTTATGGTGAACCCCAACATAAAAGGCTATCAGGGCTAGGGCATTCATTTTCATAAGAAGTTTTGTTTGACAAAGTAACCACAAAAATGAGAATAAAAAACTTAGCGAACTTTTCGTAAACCCCTTGCGCTCCTTGCGGTTAAATCATCAGTGTTTAATTTCTCTAAATCAAAACTGCTACTTTTTTAAACTCTTCTTAATCCATTTATCAACAGGAATTTTTCGCTTAACATATTCAGAATATTTTTTATGAGCAACTAAATCAATGTAAAGAGCATAGAATTCTTTTCCATCTGCTGAAACTTTAAAAATTTTATAATCATCATAAGTTTCATTCGCTCCGTGAAAATATTGATCACAAACTTCAAAAGTTTTGACTGTATAAAAAGGTTCTAATTTTGATGGCTGCTGTACAATTTCAAAATATAAATCTTTTACAGTACAATCTATTTTGTAGATTTTGATAATTGACTCTTTTCGTTTTTCAAAATAATCCAGAATCTGTTTCTCTTTATCATTGTATTGAAATTGATACGGAATAAATTGATGATTTTCGGTTTCAAAATCCTTTTGATGATTTCGTTTATTTGTTGGTATTATTTCGTTACCTTTTTTATCCACATAACCCCAGGTTCCTCCAACCAACGTAGGATGTTCATCATCTTTAGATCGGTCAAAATAACAGCCTTGGCAATATTGGGAAAAACCAAAGTTCATACTGGAAACCCAATCATACTTTGCCGGAATTATTTTATTTCCGTTTCGATCTGCGAAGCCTAACTTTTTGTTTTCACTAAATCTCATTAAACCTTCAGAAAAATCATCGACGCAGGCATCAAAAAGATAAGGTTCAAAAAGGAAATTACCTTTTCTGTCATACACTTTTTGACCTTCTTTACTGACCCAAAAAAAGATGATGTTTTCTTTGATCTCTTCTTTTAAAATTCCATCGTAAATAGATGGACTCATAGTATAAGCAGCAGGAATAATAATTTTTCCGTTTTGATTTTTCACGCCCAAAAGACTGTCTTTTTCAATAAAATAATACAGCTTAGCTGTTTGTGAGAAACCAGAGAATTGATTTAAAATTAAAAGAAGCAGAAATATTTTTTTCATAAAAAAAAAAAGCCTTTAGTTATTGAAGGTATTCAAATGTAGTAATTAAAGTCTTTAAAAATTTAACTACTTTTGATTCCCAATTATTGCGTAATAAATTCATGAAGAAATCAATTGTTTTACTAATACTATTTCTAGTTTCCGCTACAATTTTCAGCCAAACCAAATTCGGGAATCCAGAAGTTGATCCCATTCAAATTCAAAAAAACTTTAGTGAATGGTCACTATACCAAAGTAAAAATATAATGCTTTCCAGAGATTTTGTGGCGCTTGATCTTCTTTCAAAAGAAATTTCAAAAGAAACTTTCCTAAACGAATTGACCAACGGAAATTTTATTCCAATCCGATTAAAATCAGAGGATTCAATTTATTATTACAAACTTTTCAAAATTGACTCAAATTCCGATTCAAGTATAAAAGCAACCATCAATCAAATAGGTTTTGATGCGCTTAAAAACTACAAAATGGAAGGGACGGCTTTCCCTAAATTTTCATTTAAAGATTTAAACGGAAATGAAGTTTCAAACGTAACCATGAAAGGAAAAATTATTGTGATAAAATGCTGGTACATTCATTGTACGCCTTGTATTAGGGAATTCCCGCAAGTGAACCGTTTAGTGGAGGAATACAAAGACAGAAAAGACATTCTCTTTGTAAGTTTTGCCGAAGACTCTCCAGAACAACTAAAAATATTTTTAGCAAGAAAACCACTGTCCTATGCTGTTATTCCAGATATGAAAATATATATGAATGAAACATTGGATTTGAATGCTTTTCCAACACATTTTATCTTGAATAAAGAAGGTTTAATTGCAAAAGTGCTGCCTAATTTCGAAAGCCTGGAAGTTGCTTTGGCGAAAGAAAGCAAACTGTAGTTTTTTAAACCATATAAGTAATATAAGAAATGTAAGTCTAGCTTAAAATATTCCAAAACTTATATGATTTACTATATTCAATACAATTACAAGTTTAGTATTAAATGAACTTATATTACTTATATGGTGATAAAATAAGGAGCAATAATAAAAAAAACTTAGAGCCTTAGCACCTTTGCAACTTAGAACCTTTTTCCGTACTTTTGCACAAAATTAATTAAAAAGACATTCATGTTAACAGTCAATAATTTATCAGTTCAATTTGGCAAACGAATTTTGTTTGACGAAGTAAATACCACTTTCACTCATGGAAATATTTACGGCGTTATTGGAGCCAATGGTGCTGGAAAATCTACTTTTCTTAAAATCATTTCGGGTGATATCGACCCAACTTCTGGACATATTCATTTAGAACCGGGAAAACGCATGTCGGTTTTGAACCAAAATCACAACATGTTCGACGAGCATACTGTTTTGGAAACTGTTTTGATGGGAAATAAAGTTTTGTACGCTGTTAAAAAAGAAATGGATGAACTTTATTTAGACTACAACGATAAAAACGCTGACAGAATTGGAGAACTTCAGGTTCAATTCGAAGAGATGAATGGCTGGAATGCTGATTCAGACGCGGCATCGATGTTGTCTAACTTAGGAATCAACGAAGAGCACCATTATACTTTAATGGGCGATTTAGAGGGTAAAATTAAAGTTCGTGTGCTTTTGGCGCAGGCACTTTTTGGAAACCCTGATTTACTTATTATGGATGAGCCTACCAACGACTTGGATTTCGAGACAATCGCCTGGTTAGAAAACTTCCTGGCAAACTATGAAAATACAGTAATTGTAGTATCGCACGACCGTCACTTTTTAGATTCGGTTTGTACTCATATTTCTGATATTGATTTCGGGAAAATAAATCACTATTCAGGAAACTATACATTCTGGTACGAGTCTAGCCAATTAGCGGCAAAACAACGTGCGCAGCAAAACAAAAAAGCAGAAGAGAAGAAACAAGAGCTTGAAGAATTTATTCGTCGTTTTAGTGCGAACGTTGCAAAGTCTAAACAAGCAACTTCTCGTAAAAAAATGATTTCTAAATTGAACATTTCAGATATCAAACCTTCAAGCCGTCGTTATCCAGCTATTATTTTTGATCAGGATCGTGAAGCAGGAGATCAGATTTTGAACGTTGAAAATTTAGAAGCTTCTGTAGAAGGAGATCTTTTGTTTAAAGGTGTTCATTTGAATATGGCGAAAGGCGATAAAATCGTGCTGTTCTCTAAAGATTCACGTGCTACAACCGCTTTCTACGAAATCTTAAACGGAAACCAAAAAGCAGATGCCGGGACTTTTGACTGGGGAATCACAACAAATCAGGCTTATTTGCCAGCTGAAAATCATTCTTTCTTTGAAAATGACTTGACTTTGGTAGACTGGTTACGTCAATATGCAAAAACAGAAGAAGAGCGCGATGAGGTTTTCATTAGAGGTTTCTTAGGGAAAATGATTTTCTCTGGAGAAGAAGCTTTGAAAACAAGCCGTGTATTATCAGGAGGAGAAAAAGTACGTTGTATGTTGTCAAGAATGATGATGGAGCGCGCCAATATCCTGATGTTAGACGAACCAACAAATCACTTAGATTTGGAGTCTATTACGGCTTTCAATAACTCTTTGAAAAACTTTAAAGGTTCTGTAATTTTCACAACACATGATCACGAGTTTGCACAAACTGTTGGTAACAGAGTAGTGGAGCTAACACCAAACGGAGCAATCGACCGTTATATGACCTTTGATGAATATCTTGATGATGAAAAAATTCAGGAATTAAGAAAGAAAATGTACAATTTGTAATTGTAACTGACTATAAAAAAGAAATCCCGATCGCAAAACGATTGGGATTTTTTTATGTTTTTTATTTTCTGAAAAGCTTGGCGAAAATGAAAATAATGATCGCAACAATAAAGATTACGATGAATATTCCGAATCCCATTCCGGCTTTAAAAATATCTCCTATAACTTCGCAACTTGTAAATGAAAATAGTATTACGAATACCATTAACAAACGTGTAATGTTCTTTTGCATGATTTTGCTGTTTTAAATGTTTTAAAAAGAATTTAGTATTCTAATTATCGTTAGAATAAAATTACTTTAATCAGCAAAAAAAGGTCTTACATAATTTGATTGAAAAGTTCTATGATTTGGAGATTTAAATAATAGTGAATTTATAAATTTTGTTACTTTCGTCGTTCCATATATCCTCTATTTTATCCGTCAAGATTTGAACTGTATCATTTTTTGAGTCTTTAAATAAATTGTAAATTTCCATTTGACCTACAGCAACATTCTTTATTGCTTGACTAGCAGCTATTATGTTTTGATCACTAAAACCGGATTCTTTTAAATTTTTTTCTAAAGCTTCCTTTTGAGTAGTGATATTAATATAATTTTTAGAGTTTTCTTTTACGCTTTTAGTGGAATTAGCATCAAGTGCAAAAACTTCTATTTTTAAACTTTGAAAACTTTCTATATCATTTTCCCATTTGAGTTCAGATTTATTAATCAAATCACTTTGTTTTATAGTTATGCAGCCAGAATTATTTGTTTTAAAATAGGATGTTGTATAATAATCATCTTCACTTTCAAAAATTTTAAATCCGAAAAGTATATTTCTAATTGAATTATTATTTCCTGATCTGTCTGTAATTTGAATTGTTATTTCTAAAGGAATCTGCATTTTGATACTATCATTTGATACTATCAAAAATAATCATTTTGAGATAATATACTGGTTTTTAGTTTGTCACTTATATATTGGACATTATTGTAATGAAGTTTAAGTTTAATTTTCTTCCTGAATTATAGTCTAAAACTCTTATTTACTCTCCAATAGTCCCAGTTTTAACATCTCCACCACGTTTATAACTCACTGCAATGACTCCACTTGGCGTAACCGTACTTTCTATTAATGTAAATCCTGCCGGAGTTGAGCTATCATCAAACAATTTTTTCCCCTTGCCCAAAATTATAGGATAAACTAAAAGTGCAAGTTCATCAACTAAATCATGTTGAAGCAAAAGCTGAACAAGTGTGGCGCTTCCCCAAACTTTAAGGTCTCCGCCTTCTGAATTTTTGAGTTTTTTGATGTCTTCTATAGTGGAGAGGAATTCGGTATTTTCCCAGTCTGAATTATTTCTGGTGGAAGACAAAACGTATTTGGTAACATCATTAATTCCCGGCCAGCCTTCTGCATGTTTGGGCCAATAATCTTCAAAAATATCAAATGTTTTTCTGCCCAAAAGAATATCAGCGGGTTTCATTTGTTCCTGCATGACATTGCCATATTCTTCATCTCCAAAAGGCGCCACCCAGCCTCCAAATTCAAAACCGCCCGAATTATCTTCTTCAGGGCCACCCGGTGCCTGCATTACGCCATCGATTGTAATCATAGTTATGACGATTATTTTTCTCATGATGTTTGGTGTTTTATTGTTCTATCAAATATATAAAAAAGAAAATATTTTTTTATTCAATTTATTGATATTATGAGTATTGTATGTGGAATAAGGATTTGAAAATATTACTAAATATATATAATAACTCAATTTTCTTATTTTATAAACTTCCCATTTTCGTATTTGCATTCTGTTTTTTCTCCTTTATCATTTATAGAAAATATTATTCCATTTTTCTTATTATTAAGATATTCACACCTGTACACTAATATACCATCTTTAAAATCTTCCTCTAAAGTTTTTTCGTTTTTAGCGTTGTAATATGTTATCCATTTAAAATCAGTTGAATATTCATATCTAATTCTTTTTTCTTTCAAACCATGATTGTCATAAAAAATGTCTTCCGCTATTTTTCTTTTTTTACCATTAAAATATTCGGTATATTTTATTAATTGGCCATTGATATAATTGTTTTCGAAAACTAGATGGTTTTTGTGTTTGTAACTTTGTACTTTTCCAGTAAACAATTTACCAGTTTCAATTTGGTAACATAGTCCCTTTTCAATATATACGTTTTTAAATCTTAAGCTATCTTGAGAATACGCATTCAAGGACAGCGCTAAAATTAAAAGTAATAGTTTTTTCATTTATTTATTGTTTAAAATTAGTTTGCGACCAAGTAAAGAATTTCTATGTTATAGTTGTTAATATCTAAGTAATCGGTTTTTTCTTATCGATGCCAAATGATATCATATTTCGATTATTTAAAATCCTTACTAGCAATCGCAATTGTAACTTGTTTATTTTGCTAAAATATGATTTTAGAATAATTTAGATTTAAAAGTTAAATTTTTTCTGGAAAGCCTAAAATTAAATAACAAATCAAAAAATAATATTTGTATTTATAATACCGTTACAAATAAATTCTGATTTCGTATATTTGCCCAACCAAACATCACACTTAATTATGAGCCAAAAAGTATTACTTAATTCAAAAGAAGTTACTATCATACTCCATCGTTTGGCTTGTCAGTTAATCGAAAAACATCTTGATTTCTCCGATACTATTTTAGTCGGAATACAGCCAAGAGGCGTTTTTTTAGCTGAACGTTTAAAACAAATATTAGAAGACGAATATAAAGTTCCTGAAATTTCTTTGGGATATCTGGACATCACTTTTTTTAGAGATGACTTTCGTCGTACTGATAAACCGCTCGAAGCCAATAAAACACAAATAAATTTTATAGTCGAAGACAAAAAAGTCATTTTTATCGATGACGTTTTGTTTACGGGACGAAGCATTCGTTCTGCCTTAACCGCAATTCAATCTTTCGGAAGACCGTCAGAAATCGAATTGTTAGTGTTAATCGACAGACGTTTTAGTAGAAATCTGCCAATTCAACCCGATTATCGCGGTCGACAGGTAGATGCCATTAATGATGAAAAGGTAAAAGTTAGCTGGAAAGAAAATGATAGCGAAGATGCCGTTTACTTAATAACCAATTAAGATATTGAATCGTTAAAAATTGAAAAGACAATAATGACAGAAAACAAAGCGTTTATTTACGAATCAATTTTTAATCAGGTTAGAATGGGATTTCTTTCTATTGATGAGATTAAAGAGAACATCCTAGAAGAAATTGAAGACAACGAATTTGAAGATGAAATTTCAGAAGAGTGGGCTTTTGATACCATAAAAGAAGAATACCAAAAGTTACTTGCAGAAAGTAAACAATGGAAAAGTCCAACCGATACGGAAAGACTAATAAAAGCGTTTGATGAATTGGGTGATGAAAACATCGTTGCGCTTCATAATGCAGGTTACACCACAACAGAGGGCGAATATGAAGTAGTGGAGGTGGAAAGAGAACTGCAGGAAAACGAAGTCTGGTCTGATGGTTATTGTTTTTATCACCAACAAGATTTGGCGAGAGCTGTTGCAGTAGAAGATCCGGGTTTGTTTATTGCTTTTCAGAAAGTAGATAATACTAGTGATGCCGTTGCAATGGAAGTCGGAAAAAAAGTGGCTGAAGTTTTAAGAAACAACGGCTTTCAAATAAAATGGAGTCCATCTGCAAGAACGAAAATAGAAATTCCGGGTTTCAGATGGCAGCATATTTTTAATGAAGATGGAAGAGATTTACAGGATTACGGCGAGGTTATAGAGCGAATGATCCAATAAAGAGAATTGCTCTTAAAGAATTTGACAAATAAATATTAAAGAAATAAAAATGAAAGAATTAAGCGTAAATCATTTATTAGGAATTAAATACATCAACGAGAATGATATTAACCTAATTTTTGAAACGGCAGATCATTTTAAAGAAGTCATTAACCGACCGATTAAAAAAGTTCCTTCATTACGAGATATTACCATTGCTAACATTTTCTTCGAAAACAGTACCAGAACAAAACTTTCGTTTGAGTTAGCCCAAAAAAGATTATCGGCAGATGTGATTAGTTTTTCTGCAGCTCAGTCTTCGGTTAAAAAAGGAGAAACACTTATTGATACTGTAAACAATATCCTTTCAATGAAAGTGGATATGGTTGTAATGCGCCACTCCAATCCCGGAGCGGCTTATTTTTTATCTAAAAATGTCAAAGCCAGTATCGTAAACGCGGGAGACGGTGCGCATGAACATCCAACGCAGGCTTTATTAGATAGTTATTCTATCAGAGAAAAACTGGGTGATGTAGCTGGAAAAAAAGTAGTTATTGTAGGTGATATTCTGCATTCAAGAGTTGCCTTATCCAATATATATGCTTTGCAGATGCAAGGCGCAGAAGTAAAAGTATGTGGGCCAAAAACCTTAATTCCGAGATATATTGAATCGCTTGGCGTTACGGTCGAGCCGAATTTACGAAAAGCATTAGAATGGTGCGACGTGGCGAACATGCTTCGTGTACAAAACGAACGTATGGATGTAAACTTTTTCCCGTCAACAAGAGAATACGCACAGCAATACGGAGTAGATAAACCTTTGCTAGATTCTCTTGGAAAAGAAATCGTCATCATGCACCCGGGACCAATCAACAGGGGAGTAGAGATTACTTCTGAAGTAGCAGATTCTGATCATTCTGTAATCCTGAATCAGGTAGAAAATGGAGTAGCGATCAGAATGGCGGTTATTTATCTTCTGGCTTCTAAAATACAGTAAATTTTAGTTTTATTTGTTTCAAGTTTCAGGTTTCAAGTTGTCAAACTGAACGTTCTAAAACTTGAAACCTGAAACTTGAAACCTGAAACAACAATAAAAAAAACTTCGTACCTTAGTAAAATGAAAGTAGATCAAAAAGGACATACCGTTACGATTAAAGACACCCAGGGAGATTTTAATTCTTTTTTGGAGAAAGTGACGCAACAATTTAAAACCTTTGAAAAACAAAATATTATAATCGATTTATCAGCAGATACTAATTTAGCTGAAAGCGATTTAAAACTTTTTCTGCCACTTTCTAAACAACACAAAAAAGCAAAGAAATCATTTGTAATTGTAGTTTCTGATCTTGATTTTAACTCGATTTCTGATAAATTGGTAGTGGTTCCTTCTCTTTTGGAAGCGCATGATATTATTGAGATGGAAGAAATAGAAAGAGACTTAGGATTTTAGATTTTAGAGTTCAGATTTTAGATATTAGATTTTACACTAAATCTAAAAAAAAATAAATTCCTCAATCTAAAATCAACAATCTAAAATCTAAAATGAAATTAACCATACTTGGCTGTTATGCCGCAACTCCCAGAACGCTTACAAACCCAACTTCGCAGGTTTTAGAAATTAAAAACAGATTGTTTTTGATTGATTGTGGAGAAGGAACTCAGGTTCAATTACGTAAGAACAAGATTAAATTCTCAAAAATTAATCACATTTTTATTTCCCATCTTCACGGAGATCATTTGTATGGATTAATTGGAACCATTTCGACTTTTTCGCTTTTAGGGAGAACAACTGATTTACATATTTACGGACCAAAAGGAATAAAAGAATTAATTCTGCTTCAACTAAAACTAACAGAATCCTGGACAACTTATAATTTGTTTTTTCACGAATTAGAGTCGAAGGAAAGTGAAGTGATTTTTGAAGATCAGAAAGTCATAGTAAAAACGATTCCGTTGAAACATCGTGTTTACACCAATGGATTTTTATTTCAGGAAAAACCAGCAGAAAGGAAATTAAATATTGAAGCAGTTCAGCAATATGATATTCATGTTGCTTACTACCAGAAAATAAAAAACGGAGGAAATGTAACGCTAGATGATGGAACTGTAATTGAAAACAAGAAATTGTCATTCGATCCAATTCCGCCACTGAGTTATGCTTTTTGTTCTGACACAGTTTATAATGAA
Organism: Flavobacterium sp. LAR06; assembly: GCF_041946075.1. Lineage (NCBI taxonomy): Bacteria > Pseudomonadati > Bacteroidota > Flavobacteriia > Flavobacteriales > Flavobacteriaceae > Flavobacterium > Flavobacterium sp. LAR06. The sequence goes on from NZ_JAUTYT010000007.1 coordinate 315,140, forward strand.
GCAATTATACCGATTATTGAAAATGTTGATGTTTTATATCATGAATCAACGTTTTTGGAATCAGAAGCTCCTTTAGCACAAAAAACTTTGCATTCAACAGCAAAAGAAGCGGCGAGAATAGCGCTCAAAGCAAATGCAAGGCAACTCGTTTTAGGCCATTATTCCACACGATACGATGGAATAGAACGTTTTAAAGAAGAAGCTGAAAGTATTTTCCCGAGTGTCCTTTTGGGAGACGACGGAGTTTCTTTTGAGTTTTAAATTAAGAGACTAAGATTCTGAGATTCTAAGTTTTCAAGATTCAAATTAAAAGTCTGTTTGGTAAACTTGAAACTTGAAATCTGAAACAAAAAAAAACAAAAAACCATGAACGATTTAAGTAATTATAGAAAATCTTACGAGAAAAGCGAATTATTAGAAACCAATATTCCCGCAGATCCAATTAATCTTTTTAACCGATGGTTTCATGAAGTGGAAGATTTTGACGGAAGCGGAGAAGTGAACGCGATGACGGTTTCAACCATTGGTTTAGACGGTTTTCCGAAATCTCGAGTAGTTCTTCTGAAGAAATTTTCTGAAGAAGGATTTATTTTTTATACTAATTATAATTCGGAAAAAGGGAAAGCGATTGCGGCGAATCCGCATGTTTGTTTGTCTTTTTTCTGGCAGGAAATGGAACGTCAGGTGATCATTAAAGGAATAGCGCAGAAAACTTCTGAAAATATATCTGACGGTTATTTTGATTCCCGTCCGGACGGAAGCAAGTTAGGTGCTATTGTTTCCAATCAGAGTGAAGTGATTCCGTCAAGAACTTTTTTAGAAGAAAACCTTAAAAAATTAGAAGCGGAATTTGAAGGGAAGCCGATTCCGAGGCCTGAAAACTGGGGAGGGTTTTTAGTAACTCCTTTGGAAGTAGAATTTTGGCAAGGGAGACCTAATAGATTACATGACAGGATTCGATACCAAAGTCAATCTGATTATTCATGGAAAATTGAACGATTATCGTCTTAGCTGTAAGAAAAATACATTTATATTAAAAATTTGTATGTAGTTCGTCGATTATTTTTGTAGTTTAACGGTAAATTGAATACGTTTGGTGTAAGAAAAAACGATTTAATTTAAATATAAAAATTTAAAGGATTTGCCCCAACATTTACTTTAAGCTTGCGTAAACTACTGATGACTATGATGAAGAAAATTATGCACAACATGCTGTTCATTGCAATATTTATTGCAATGAACTCATGCTCTGCCGATACTGCCGAAGGAACTGAAAGTAGCACTCCAACAAAAACTCTGATAACAGAATATACTTACAATGATTCAGAGTTAGAAACAATGCAATTAATAAATAATTACCGAGCAACAATTGGTTTAAATGCATTGCAAAGAATCAACCATATTTCCAATCAATGTCTGGAACATAACAATTATATGATTGCTACTAATGCGGTAAATCATAACGATTTTACTGCTCGTTCAGAAAATATAATGCAGGTACTTGGCGCTACAAAAGTTGGCGAGAATGTAGCTTTTAATTATAAAACTTCTGAGGCTGTATTAAAAGCCTGGCTGGAAAGCCCTGGTCATAAAGAAAATATTGAAGGTAATTTTACACACTTCGGAATAGCGGTGACAATAGATCCTGCAACAGGAAAAAAATATTACACTAACATCTTTGTTAAAATTTAAGATAATTTAAAACTGGTTGGTTTTTTAGTGATCGTTGTAACTCTAAGGGTTACAGCGGTTTTTTTTTGAAAAAAAAGCTGTCTTTTTTTAAGACAGCTTTTTTAAAATTGTATGAAAATCTTAATTAACTAATTACAGTGCAGTAATAATAAATTCGCTTCGTCTGTTTTCCTGATGCTCAGCTTCGGTACATGGTATATTATCAGTACATTTGTTTACTAGTTGCGTTTCACCATATCCTTTACCGGTTAATCGGCCTTTATCTATACCATTTTTAATTAACCATTGAATAGTAGATTTTGCTCTTCTGTCAGATAAGGCTTCATTGTATTTATATGTTGCGCGGCTATCTGTATGGGAACGAATATCAAGTTTCATTCCTGGGTTTTCATTTAATACAACCAGTATTTTTTCTAAATCAATGGCCGCTTCTGTTCTAATATTGGATTTATCTAAATCAAAATAAATCATTTTTATGCCAAAGCAGGTTCCTAAATCATCGCCTATAGTTACACGACAGGTGCTTTTATCCAAAGCGATGGGTAAGTTTGTTTTTCCACTGACTTTTTCTATTGTGATACTAACTTCTTTAGTTTCATATTCTTCTTTTTCGGCTCTTACATTGTAGGTTTTTCCACAGTCAACAGGGAAACTGTAATTTCCTGATGCATCTGCAATAGTGCTATTCAATACACTTTGATTTTCATATAGGCTTACTTTTGATTCTGGCAAAACAATACCCGTTTTAGCATCGGTTATTGTACCGGTTAGCTCCTGAATACATCTTAATTTTTTAGTTTCCAGGAATTTATAAATATCGTCGGATCCTTGTCCGCCATCTTTATTAGAACTGAAGTATCCTTTTCTTGTTTCCGGATCAATCACATAAGCAAAATCATCTTTTGGGGAGTTGATATCGGCTCCTAGATTTTGAATGTCACTAACAGTTCCGTTACTTCCAAGTTTCCCGGCAAACACATCCAAACCTCCAAGGCCGGGATGTCCGTCTGAAGCAAAATAAATTTCGTTTTCATCGGTTACATATGGGAACGTTTCTTTCCCTTCTGTGTTTATAGTTGTGCCCATGTTTTCGGGATTACCAAAACTACCGTCGCTGTTAATAGTTACTTTATAAAGATCAGATTGACCTAACGTTCCGGGCATATCAGTTGCAAAATATAATGTTTTTTCATCGGGACTAAGTGCTGGGTGTGCCGTACTGTAATTATCGCTGGAAAAAGATACTGGTGTAATGTTGGTCCATTTTTCATTTTCCAGAGTGGCTTTATAAATTTTGATTAAAGTAGTTTTCTCACCATTTTTTCCTTTTTTTCCGTCTAAATAATTATTTCTTGTAAAATACACCGTTTTCCCATCTTTAGTCAGAGCTGGAGAAGACTCATGAAATTTGGTATTTAGATCTGTTTTGAACTTTTTTACTTTTGCAGAGTCGATATCGGCTATGTATAAATTTGTAAAATATTCCCCAGTCCATTTGTGTTTACGTTGAGAAAAATTTCCGGTATCTCTGGCTGATGCAAAATAGATTTTGTTGTCGTGGACAAAAGTTCCATAGTCAGAATATTTAGAGTTGATTCCTGCATTCTCAATATTATAACGTCCGGAATTGGCTTTTATCTGATCAAGATAATTCACATTTTGCTCATAAAGTTTCGCTCTGTTATCTGTTTTGTTTTTGGCATTAAATTCACCCAAAAGTCTATTGGCCTTATCTGCCTCTCCAATAGATTTTAAGGACTGGGCATATCGGTAATAATATTCCGGTTCAACTTCTGAATTCATGGCAAATAGTTCGCCATACCATTTTGCTGCTCCTTCAAAATTGGAGTTGAAGTAGTAGGCGTTTCCTAGTTTCTTAAACATGTCTTCGGACTTATATCCTTTACTTGCTACTTTCTCGTAGGTCTTTATTGCATCAACATATGCGTAGCTGTCGTATTTTTTGTCAGCAGCATTTATCTTTGATTGCTGTGCATAACTGTCAAATGAAAAAACATTTACAATTATTAGGCAAAGAAGTATATAATTTTTCATAATCATAGTTTTTTTTAGAAGAAACGAGGAGTTGTCATTTTACCATTTTTTTTGAAGAATTCATAACGAAGGAATATCTCGTGTGATCCTGAATTGTAATTGTTTAGATTCGTGGTTTCACGATCGTAACCATAACCTAAATAAAGCCCATCCGTAATCTGAAATCCTACCATAGCACTTAATGAAGCGCTCCATCTATAAGCGACACCCACTACAAACTTATCATAGAACATAAAATTGGCTGACATATCTACCTGAAGTGGTGCGCCTTCTACCATTTTGGTAAGTACGGCAGGTTTGAATTTTATGTATTGGTATTTATCAAGGTCAAATACATAACCCGCCATTAAATAATAATTGATTTTATCTTTGAAAATGGCAACATCATTATCATCATATCTGTTCGTTTCGATAAAATTAGGAACAGAGAAACCAATGTAAGCCTTATCCGAGTGCCAATAAATCCCCGCTCCAACATTTGGTGAGAATTTGTTATCTAAATCCTGAAACTGCGGATCTCCCGCATCTTCGGGATTCAGTTTACTGGCATCTAAACTGAAGATGTTGGCAGTTCCCTTGATACCAAATGAAAGCTTGAAATTAGCAGATGTCTGGATGGTGTAAGATAAATCAACAGAAATATTATTCTCATTTGTTGGTCCGATTTTATCATTTACCAACGAGGCTCCAATTCCCAGTTTACTATTGTTAATAGGTGTATTGACTGAAAAAGCGCTTGTTTCAGGAGCTCCATCGAGTCCGACCCATTGTGTACGGTACAGGCCAAAAACGCTTAAAGCCCCACGAGAACCTGCATAGGCAGGATTAATATTTATAGTATTGTACATGTATTGCGTAAATTGAGAATCTTGCTGTGCAAATCCTACAATCGTTACAAACATTATGACGAAGGAAAATAATTTTGTTCTCATAGTAGATATTTATTATTTTATTATTACTATTGATTTTTATTAATGGGACTCCTGGAATAAAAGTCAATACATTCGTATATTCAAAAAATAAGGATTTTTTTAATTTTATGTAATTCGCTATAAGTTTGTATTTTATAGCGAATCACATAATTTCAATCTTTATTTTGATAGATATAGATAACCATCTTTTTTATTATTCTGCATTACATTATTTCCATCTAAAGATTTATAATTAATAATGTAGAAGTAAGTTCCAGTTGGCAGACCATCAGATTTTTTAACCGTGGTTCTTCCTCTGGAAGTTCCATCAAATGCATTGGTTGTATTGTTATAATTAGTAGTTTCAAATACTAATACTCCCCAACGATTATATATTTCAACAGTATTTTCAGGATAACAATTTATTTCGTCAATACTATCAATTGTAAAGAAATCATTTATTCCGTCTCCGTTAGGAGAAAAGGCATTGTGTATCACTATATTTCCGCATGGTAATACTTTACAATCATCTTTTACATCCATTGAAAGTAGTATAGTTCTCGGACAATCTTCATCGATTATTTTATATTCGAATGTGTAATTGCCTATTGCAAGCCCAAATGGGTTTAGAACACTACCTTGTAAAGCGTTACTATTACTTGTGTCTGACCATGTACCTGTTGTTGGTTCATTAGTTGGCAGCAAAGTCATTAAATCAATAAGAGAAGAGTCTTCATTACAGGCTTCGCTTGTTAGATTCGCTATAGTTGGAAGAACGGTTACTGTAATTGTTCTTGTAACGCAAATTTCAGGGCGGTTTTTAAGACAAATCTGATAATCGTAATTGTATGTTCCTGCAGGAGTTGTACTTGCAACATTTACATTTCCTGACGCGTCCACAGTAATTCCAGGATGACCATTGGTACTAGGAAGTAATGTAAAGTTTAGTAGCTCTATTAAAGCAGGATTAAGATCAATTGTATCATTGCTTAAAACATTTCCAACATTTCCGTATCCTTCGCAACTAACACTATAGGTGTCTGAAAGAGCATTGATTACTGGTGGTGTATTAATAACATTTACAGTTACTATCGCTGTATCACAGTTTCCAAAATCAGCATTTTCACAAATTTGATAGGTTAGCACGTATGTTCCACTAGGTGTGTTTGCGGGTACATCTACAGAGCCATCAGGATTTAAAGTCAAAGTTCCTGTTGGGTCTGGTGTAACCGTAGTTAAGGTCACATCAGCCGGATTAATTACATTGCCGTTCAATGTATCATTGGTGTAAACATTAAGAACGTTTGTACCTCCGGTATTACCACTTATTGGTCCTGCATCATCGTCATTGGCTATTATTGCAAATGTTGGACGGGCAATACAATAAGGATCTGATGGTGGATAATTTACCACTATCGTTTGTGAAGGATTAACACTTATGGTTAAAGTTGCAGTCGGACGTAATGTTTCGAAGCCGTCCGCTCCTTCAATCCATTGATTATTCTGGAATAACCATCCTGGCCAATCTAAACCATTTCCGGCTTGATCTACAACAGCACCAGGCCATAATACTCGTCCGGTTAATGGTAAATCGTTCATTGTAGTAATAACATTGTTGTTACTGTCAGCCCAAGCAATTGTTACACCGTTTACCGGAGTGAAATTTACAGGTGTTACTGTATAGTCTACATAAGGAACATCATTTACACAAATCGCTGTCGCAGTCACGGTCATTACCGGAGCTTCAATAGTAATCGTTACAGTTGCAGTATCACAATTTGAAGTTTGATCCGCTTCGCAAATTTGATAAACCATTGTTAATGTACCTACAGGAGCATTTGGTAAAATATCTACTGAACCATCAGGATTTAATTGTAAAAATTCATTTGGTGTTACTGTAGTTATTATTACATCAGATGCTGTTACCACTACTCCTTCAATGGTGTCGTTTGGTAACACATTAAGAACATTTGGTGTTGTATGATTGACACCCGCAAATGGTCCGGCACTATCATCATTAGCAATAAGATCACGATATTCTTTACAATTGACACCAAAGTCAATGTCCAAATGAATTAGATCTTCCGGAGTTACATTTACAATATATCCTGCATCAGGCGACGTTGTACAAACTGTATGTAATTGTGTTTTACCAATTTTTGATGGTGCTTTTCTGTCTGTCAGTGATGGCAGTACTTTCACTAAACCACCAACTCCTAGAGCAATTGCAGTTGTTTCTAAATTGGTATCGCGAACCAGTTTAACAGTATATTGTCCATAAGGATTTTCAGTTTCTGGTCTGTCTCCCCAGTACCCCTGAATTCCTATAATTACTTCTTTATGGTATCCGTTTGGACCGTCGACAAAGACATTAGCACTTGATGCATTTCCGAATCCGCCCGCATTTAATTCACCAATATTTTGCGGACCTGCATAACTTCCATCTCCATTAAAATCAATCCATTCCCATAGGCTATACTCGATAGAGCCTTCGCTATCAGGAATGTTTTGAGTTACGTTGCCATCATTGTTGGCGTCATACCATTCATCCTGAATTCCATTTGCATTTGTATCGTACCAAACATAATCTCCTAAAACAGGAAGTTTTGTTTTTCCATATTCAAAGTTATGTACCTGGAATTTACAATCTTCAAGAGTAGTATAGAACAAACTAGTATCGACAGGAAATAACTGATAAACATTATTTAAATTAGCATCCTGAACCTGAACTAAATAACTTCCTGCAGCCATACCTGAGAAGGTATACATTCCATCTGCTCCCGTTAGACGGAATAAAATTGGACCTGTGGTTGTTCCTTGAGGAATCAAGGTTACAGGTACATTTGCAATTGGTGTATTAGTGTCTACATTTATTATTTGTCCTGAGATTTTAATTCTATAGTTAGGCTCGGTTATAATTACTGTAGCAGTGGCAGTACAGGTTTGATTTCCACTATTTACAGATGATGTTGCTGTAAGTGTATAAGTTCCGGCTGGTAAATTTGTATTTCCAACAACTTCATTATTTTCATTGGTAATAACAACTGTTGATCCAGGGCTGTTGGTTACTAAAATAGAACCATCGCTTTCTCCCATACAAGTTACATGTGTAGCGATACCCGATACAGAAACTTTGTTTTCTACAGTAAAGGTTTGTGTCAATTCTGTTTTATTACCGGCACAATCTGTTAAAGTATATGTTCTGATTAGGATATAAGGACTTCCTTCGCAACCGCTTCCTCCGTTATTAGAGTGACTTATTGTAATGTTTATATTTTCACTGCAATTGTCTGCGGCATCTGTTATATCACTTGGATTCCCGACTGGAATATCGGCAATACTTTGCAAATTAGCTACATCTGTTGGAGCAGTTCCTGTTGGAGCCGTTGTATCTTCTACTTTTATAATTTGAGTGTGAGAGATTATATTTCCTCCGCAATCGCTTGTTGTCCATTTACGGGTTAAGGTATAATTGGTATTACACTCATTTTGAATATCACTTTTAATCTCAGAATATACTATAGGTAAATTTCCATTGCAATTATCGGAAGCTTCTAGTGTGGCCGCTTCTGGAACGGCATCGCAAGAAACGGTCATGTTTTGTGGAAGCTCTCCAATAAATGTTGGAGAAGTAGTATCCTGAATATTGATTACCTGAGTAAAGGTATTTGAGATATTTCCACAATCATCTTTTACTGTCCATGTGTTGGTGTAAGTACCTGCATTAGAGCATCCCTCAGAAGCAACAAACTGGCCGCTTGTTTTTTCTATATTAGTTACATCACTATCGCATAAATCAGTTGCAACAGGGAATGAGGCTTGCGCCGATGCCAAAGCTGTGGTGTCACTACATTCAATTGTTACATTTAAAGAAGCTGTTTGTGTAGTCCATGTTGGAGCAGTTGTATCTTCGATAGTAATTACCTGAGTAAAGGTTTCAGAAGTATTTCCACAAGCATCTTTTACAATCCAGGTATTAGTATAAGTACCAGCATTAGAACATCCTTCAGAAGCTACAAA